>JBHHXL010000394.1:0-4430 GCA_046757065.1 Anaerolineae bacterium | reverse complement strand
AAAAATACTCCGTGCCCTCTGTGTCTCCGTGGTGAATCTCCCTGCCAACACTCCAGAGGGGCACTATCAAGATTTACACGAGGTATGAAACTATGGCAACCCCAATCTCCATCCCAAAAACCGCTTTGCCGGAGGGCTTCATCGCCCGCCCGCCGGCGCTGGATGACATTGAGGCGTTCGTGGCGATGGCCAACGCCAGCGCCCGAGACGTGATCGGCAACGATGAACACACCGTCGAGGAAAGCCGCATCGAGTGGCAGGACCCCAGCTTCAACCTTGAAACCGACGCCCGGCTGGTGACCACAGCCAGGGGAGACATCGCCGGCGGGGTCGAGGTCTGGAGCCGGCCGCCGCACGTGCGCTACTGGTTCTGGGGCCGCGTGCACCCCGCCTACCGGGGACAGGGCATCGGCGCGTTTCTGCTGGAGTGGGCGGAGGCGCGAGCGCGTCAGGCTGTTCACAAAGCGCCGCAGGGCGCGCGCGTCACGGCTTACGTCAGCACAATCAGCAGCCACGACGCAGCCACGCAGTTGTTCGACCGGAAAGGCTTTCGCCCGGTACGGCATTTCTGGACGATGGCCATTGACTTCGACGGCCCTCCACCCGAGCCGGACTGGCCGCCGGGCATCACCGTCCGCACGATGGTCCCCGGCCAGGATGAACGGGCGGTCTACCTGGCCCTGGATGAAGCCTTTCGAGACCACTGGGGCCACGTCGATACGCCGCTGGAGGCGGGCCTGGCCCAATGGCTGCACCGGCTGGAAAACGACGAGGACTTCGACCCGACTCTCTACTTCCTGGCGATGGACGGCGATGAGATCGCCGGTATGTCGCTCTGCCGGCCCAAGATCACCGAGTTTCCCGGCATGGGCTGGGTCGATGAGCTGGGCGTGCGCCGTCCCTGGCGGCGGCGAGGGTTGGCCCTGGCCTTACTGCGCCACAGCTTCGGCGAGTTCTACCGGCGCGGTCGACGCCAGGTTGGCCTGGGCGTGGACGCCGCCAGCCTGACCGGGGCCACCCGCCTGTACGAGAAGGCCGGGATGCGCCCCATCCGCCAGTACGACGGCTACGAAAAGGAGCTGCGCCCCGGCCTCGACCTGAGCACCCAGGCGGTTGAAGGTTAGTATTGTGCGGCGGGAATGCGACCCCTTCGGCAGGCTCAGGGCACGCTCTTCGCTACACTCAGGGTGACTGGTAGATAAATCGTAGGTCACGTTTTTAACGTGATCTAGGTTCATCTGCACCAGAAACCGGCCCGTTGCTACGACGACGCCAACACCTCGCGGGCGGCGTTGTAACCGGGCGCGCCGGTCACGCCGCCGCCGGGGTGCGCCCCGGCCCCGCACAGGAAAAGGTTGTCAACCGGCGCGCGATAGCGGCTCCAGCCGGGCACGGGCCGCAGGACCAGCACCTGGTCTAAGCTCATCTGGCCGTGGTGGATGCTGCCCTCCGTCAGGCCGTACCTTTGCTCCCAATCGAGCGGCGTGAGGACCTGGCGGTGCAGGATCAGGTCCCTGAGGCCGGGCGCGTAGGCCGCCAGCGCCTCGATCACGGCCTCGGCCAGCGCTTCTCGCCCGGTTTCCCAATCGCCCTGGCGCAGATGGTAGGGGGCGTACTGGACGGTGATCGACATAATGTGCTGCCCCTCCGGGGCCAGCGCCGGGTCGAGGACGGTGGGAATCACGATGTCGAGCACGGGGTTTTTGGAGTACCGGCCGTACTTGGCTTCATCGTAGGCCCGCTCCACGTACTCCGGGCTGGGGCCGATCAGGATGTGGCCGCCCAGTTGGGCCGGGTCGGTCTGGCCGTTGAATTGCGGCAGGCCGCTCAGGGCCAGGTTCACTTTGGCCGTACAACCGCGATAAATGAGGTTTCGGACGTGACGCATAAAGCCGGGATCGAGGTTTTGCGCGCCGACCAGGTCGAAGAAGGTGCGGCGGGGATCGGCGTTGGAGACGACCACCCCGGCCCGGATTTCCCGGCCGCCGGCCAGGACGACGCCGGCTGCCGCCGGGCCGTTCGTCCCGCGACCGTTGTCCAGCAGAACGCGCGACACGGCCTGCCCGGTGCGAATCTCCGCCCCGAAGCCCTGAGCCGCGGCGGCCAGCGCCGCCGACAGTTGCCCGATGCCGCCCGCCACAAATCGACCGGCCGGGAAACCGGAGGCGTGCTGGTAGAGCAGCATCATAGCCGTGCCGGCCCCGCGCGGCCCCAGTTGATTGCCCCAAACTCCGGCGGCGGCCAGCAATCCCTTCAAAGCATCGCTTTCAAACCACTCGTCCAGATACTCGGCCACGGCCAGCGGCAACACGCGCAGAAACTCCATCATTTCGCGCTTGCCCAGGCGCTTGAGCTTGAGGCCAACCCCGCCCCAGGCGACCAGATCGCGGAGGTCGCGGGCCATCACATCCGGCGGGGTTAAGAGCAGCATCTCCCGCAGGATACGGGCCATGCGGTTCAACTCCCGGCGGAAGGCCGGAAACCGTTCCGCATCGCGCGGGCTAAAGCGGCGCAGGCCGGCCACGGTTTGCTGCTCGTCGCGCCACAGGGTCAGGGCCTCGCCCCCGGGCTGCGGGGCGAAGCAAGCCACGGGGCTTTGGCGGAACTCCAGGCCGTGCGCCTCCAGGGACAGGTCCTGGACGATTTTGTCCTGAAAGAGGCCGGCATCGCCCGCCCCGGTGTTGACCTTGAAGCCGGGGAACACCTCCTCGGTGGCGGCAGCGCCGCCCAGGACGTGTCGCTGTTCCAGCACCAGCACCCGCCGGCCGGCCTTAGCCAGGTAGGCCGCCGAGACCAACCCGTTGTGCCCGCCGCCGATGATGATTGCATCGTAAGATTCGCGCATGGCTTACTTATCCTCCAACACTTCGAGGGCTGCCAGGCGGCCCGGCGCGCCCATAATACCCCCACCCGGATGTGTGCCCGATCCACATTGGTAATAGCCCCGGATCGGCGTGCGATACTTGGCCCAACCGGGGGCCGGGCGCAAGAAGAACAGTTGCGACAGGCTCAACTCTCCCTGGAAGATGTTGCCCTGCGAGATGCCAATGGTGCGCTCGATATCCAGCGGCGTCAGCACCTGCCGGTGCAGGATGATGTCCTTCAGGTTGGGGATGTACTCGGCCAGCGTGTCCACGACCGCATCGCCAAAGGCCCGGCGGCGCTCGTCGTCCCACTCGCCGTCTCGCAACTCGTAGGGAGCGTACTGGACGAAACAGGACATAACGTGCTTGCCCGGCGGGGCCATATCGGGATCGATCATCGAGGGGATGATGACGTCGATAAAGGGCCGCCGGGAGAAATTCCCGTATTTGGCATCGTCATAGGCCCGTTCCATATAGTCCAGATTGGGGCTGATGGAGATGGCCCCGGCCAGATGGCGGCCCGGTCCCGGCATACAGGCCAGCTCCGGCGCTGCGTCGAGGGCCAGGTTGACCTTGCCCGACGAGCCCCGGATGTTGAATTTGCGGATGGCCTCGACCAGGTCCGGCGGCAACTGCTTGGCATCAACCAGCTTGAGGAAGGTCAGTTTGGGGTCCAGGCTGGAGACGACGACATCGGCGTAGAAATCGTCGCCGTTCTCCAGGGCCACCCCCACGGCCCGCCCATTGCGGACGATGACCTCCGCCACCGGCGCGTTGCAGCGGATTTCCGCGCCCAGGGCCCGGGCCGCGCTGGCAATAGCCTCGGCGATGCCGCCCGTGCCGCCCTTGGCGAAGCCCCAGGCCCGGTAAGCGCCGTCGATCTCGCCCATGTAGTGATGCAACAGCACATAGGCCGTGCCCGGCGAGCGCGGCCCCAGGTAGGTGCCGATGATGCCGCTGGCGGACAACGTGGCCTTCAGCGGCTCCGATTCGAACCACTGCCCGACGAAGTCGGCGGCGCTCATCGTCATCAACCTGGCCAGCAGATAAAGCTGCTCCTCGCCCAGGCCCACGAAATGCCGGGCCAGATCGAGCAGCTCCCGCCAATCGTTGAGGTTGAGCGCCGTCGGATCGGGGGGGACGATGCCCAGGATGTATTTGACCGCCTTGGCCATAAAGTACATCGTGCGGCCGTAGTCCTCGTAGGCGTCGGCGTCCCGCTCCGAATGGCGGGCGATGTCGCGCAACGTGCGGTGGTGGTCCCCATCGCGGTACAGGTAATCGCCATTGGGCAGGGGGGTCAGCGTGCTCTCCAGCGGCAGAATGGTCAGCCCGTGCCCCGGCAGGTTGAGATCGCGGACGATCTCCGGGCGGAACAGGCTGACCACATAGGAAAAGACGCTATACTTGAAGCCGGGGAACACCTCCTCGGTGACGCTGGCCCCGCCGACCAGGTAGCGTCGCTCCAGGAGCAGTACCTTCTTTCCGGCTCTGGCCAGGTAAGCTGCCGCTACCAGCCCGTTGTGGCCGCCGCCGATGATAATTGCGTCGTATTTTGAGGTCATA
>JBHHXL010000393.1:0-4452 GCA_046757065.1 Anaerolineae bacterium | reverse complement strand
AGCGCAGGCTGACCTGCAACTGCGTGTCGCCCATGGCCATAAAGGCCGAGCGCGTACCCAGGATACCGTAGCCGTAGAAGGGGGCCAGCAGGCCCCCTCCCCGACCCTCTCCCGATTGCGGGGGAGGGAGTGAGGCTAACCTGGCAATTACAAAGCTGGTGTCCAGATTTAGTAGGTTGCCATTGATGAAGGTTTTGTTCCCGTTGCGAATGAGCAAGGCCGTTTCCTGGCCCTCGACCTGGCTGCGAACCAACACTTCACCGGTTACGTCCTCCGGGGAAATGAGGCTGGTGATGGGCGAGTACCCCCAAATGCCAAATCCTTGCCAGCGCACGGTTTGCCCCGCGAACGGGACGGTTTCGGGCATGGCCTCGTCCGCGTAATCGGGTTCCCAATCAGGCGAGATGCCTAACAGGGGCAGGGCTTCCCGCCAACGGCCTTCGCCGGGTAGGCCCAGAGCGGGGACGACGATGGCGGGGGAGTCGCTCCGCAGAATGTCGAGCGCCTCATCCGGCAGGTCTACCATTCCATCCCACCAGCCGCCGGGCACCAGGAGCACAGTCAGGGCCGCCTCGGGCAGAGGGTGATCATAGCTGGTACGCACGTCGTAGCCGGCCAGCATCAGGCCGTTGGAGAGGGGGCCAAAGGTGTGGATGAGAGCCAGCTCAATGACTCCGGCGACATCCGGCGAGGTGGTGGTCTCCGGTTGAACGACGTAGACGTTGGCTATGGGCCTGGGAGCAGTGGGTGGGGTGCGGAAGCGGTTGAGCCATTGGCGTAACCGGCCGGTGTCCATGCCCCGCACCCAGTCATCGTTGGGCGCTTCGCCAAAGCTCATCCAAAAGTAGCCGTCGGCCTGAAATTGGACTGCCCGTAACAGAAACACGTTCTGCGAAGCGCCGGGCGAAAAACCCCAGCCGCCGTAGACCTTGACCCAGGTCGGTACACCCAGGGCGCGTCCGTGGGTAAAGAGGGCGTTCATCACCCCCAGGTTGTTGGCCGCCGCGCCAATCGGCTCCAGCCGCTCCCGCTCGGCGACCGAATCGAGGTAGCCGACGTAGTCTTCGCTCATCAGCGTGTCGTACGCGCCGACCGGGTCATCCCACTTGTGGATGTAAGGCCGGCCCCGCGAGCGGGCAACCTGGTGGATGCCGGCGATGTACTCCGAGGTAAAGGTCTCCTCGACGATGCCGTCCACGCCGTAATCGTCCAGCAGGGTGGCGACCACTTGCTGCACCTGGCCAACGCTCAGCGGCTCGCCCTGGATGCGGTAGATGGCCTGGTTATCGGGGTCCAATCGCCAGGCCAGGATGGTGATGTCGGCGAAGATGGTCAGGCCACGGGCGTGGGCCGCCGTCATAAAAGGGGCCAGCAGGTCAGGGAAGGCGTTGTAGCCCTGTTCGGCCAACACGTCGCTGCTGAAGAGGTAGCCTTCGGGGTCGATCACGTCGAGCAGGATGGTGTCGTAGCCGGCGGAGACGATCCAATCCAGGTTGCGGGCCAGGGTCTCCGGCCAGTCCTCCGGCTCAACCCACTCACCACGAGGGTAGTCGTGCTCTACCAGGAGGTCCAGGCTCATGTGCAGGCCCAGCGTTAGCGGCGCTTCGGCGGCGCCGGTCGTGGGCGATTGGGGCCGGGCAGGCGTCGGAACCGCCGAGGCTTTAACCCGGGATGGCATAGGGGCGGCAGCCGGCGCTTCGGTTCGGAGCGGCGTTGAGGGAACAAGCGTCGGCGCACGATCTATCTTCGAGGCGGCACAGGCTGTGATCAGAGTTAGTGATACTACCGTCAGCAAAGCAAGAGATTTTCTGTTCATAATAGTGCGTTACACCTTGAGGCTGAGCAGTTACCCCTTGTTAAAGTATACTCTGCGGACCCAAATTTGTGTAGGGCGGCGCGCTTCGCGCTATGCCACCCGCTGAGGCATGGGGATGCGTCAGCTACACCCTTTTAATAACCTCAGTTCGATAATTCAGAGAAGTGGTCAAATCAGCTCACGGACGCGATAGCGCACGGATGAACACAGATTTTATAAAAAACAAAGAAGAAAATCCGTGTTTATCTGTGTTCATCCGTGAGCCATTATCTAATTCCCGAACTCAGGTTAATATACTACGTCACCTGAGCACAAGGCTCATGTGTCGAATTTGAGGATAACACAGACGGAGGAGAAGGTGGGGCGATTATAGATAAGTGGTCTCAGGGAGGGATAAGCGGTACTTCACCCTTTATTTACCTCCAACGTTTGCGGAAAACACCAGGCAACGGACTGCTCGGCAGTCGTCAATGGTTGTTTGGAGCGGTACTCCGAGCGGCTGTCGCACCGTAGACGATACCTACCTTTCAGAGAGCGCGCGATTGAAGTCGCCCCTGTAGGGCCTGCGGCCGGCTGCGCTATGTGGCCTGCGCGGACAAGTATCCGCGTCCCTCCGCTTACGCGGGGGGACGCCCGGCGCGTAGCGCCCGCCAGGGGCGATTTTATTATCACCTAAATTTTGCGCAAAGAACTAAGGATTCTAATGTGTGCATTGTTTCACAAATATAATGAGGTAAAATCTCCTCATCAAGAAAAGAATGATGGAGGAGTTCACGATGTCACCACCCCGTATCTCACTGGTTCCGATGGAAGGAATGACCCGGTTTGCACCATTAGTTGCCTTGGGGTTCTTTGTTCGAGAGTACGATTTGCTCAGTCCAATATATTCGCGCTTGGCGTTTACCCAGGCGAGCCACACCCAATATCCACTCGAGGCTTTGCTTGAGGTGTGGGTCAGTATGCTGGCTGGCTGTCGTTCGATCTGGCAAATCAACCCCAAAATTCGACCTGATCTGGTTTTGGCGCAGGCCTGGGGGCGAGAACAATTTGCTGAACAATCAACCGTGGCGCGGGTGTTGGATGTGTGTCAAGCGCAGCAAGTAGACCAACTGCGCCAAGGTGTAGACAGCATCTACCGCCAGGTAGGGCCAAACATCAAATACGGCCGCATCCAGACTGGCGACTTGCTGTTTGCCACCCATCCCGCGTACACACCGAACAGGGAGTTTCTTCTGTCCCGCATTCAGGAGATGGACGAACTGGAGCGCGCTGCTGCTCTGTTCCGCAGCCACCCTGATTATGCTGCGCCGTCGGCTTTCGTAGAAGGCATCAGGAACCTGATGGACTCTGGTCAACTTCAGCTTCTCGGCGACACATAGTGCTGTATCAGTTTGCTACGGACCGCAGAAAAGGGTAGTCCCCCTCTTGGGTGTTGTTGCGTGATTGAGCGTTGTTTTTAACCGCAATCCAGGCAACCACAGAATCCAACAGAACCAGTAAATTTTAACAAGCTAAGTATTCATTCACGCCGATTCTATGATAGAATTAGAAAGTGGGCAGGATTTATAGGAAACCACTGCTTGCATTACCGGTCCCCCAACAACTGCACGCCCCCACTGCCAGGAGGTGAAGTATGAAACAGAAGGCGACTCCCTCAGGCACCGACTTATCCAGGCCGGGGCGGGAGGTGGACTTGCTACTTGTCCTCAACGCGGCGGCGGCTTCGCTCCAGCGGTCGGCCCATTCTGAGGCAGATGTCTTTCGCGCCGTCCGCGAGGAGGTGGTCGGGCTTGGCCTGTACGGTGGCGTCAGCCTGCTGGACGAAAGGGGGGAGCGATTGGTCATCTGTGCCTTCGCCGACCCTGACCATACGTTGGCCCGCCTGGAGAAACTGACCGGGCTCAAGGCTGAGGGTTTTGAGTTCGCCGTGGCCGGGGTGGACGTCTACCGGCAGGTGGTGGAAACCGGAGAGACGGTCTTTGTGCCCGACAACAGCGCCGTCGTCGCCCAACTTATCCCGGAGGCGGTCCGACCCTTTGCCGGGCGCATCCTGAAAGCCTTTGGCCCGATGCCTGCCCTTTATGCGCCGCTTATGGCCGAGGAGCGGGTCCAGGGCACACTGAATGTAGCCGGCGCCGGCCTGGCCCCGGACGATGTTCCGGCGATGGAGGCCTTTGCCCATCACATCTCCGTCGCGCTGGAGAACGCCCGCCTGTTCGCGGCCATGCAGCAGGCATATGAGCGGTTGAAAGAGAGTGAAGCGAGATTCCGCAAGTTATCGCGCGCCGTCGAACAAAGCCCGACTTCGGTTTTGATTACCAACACCGACGGTATCATCGAATACGTCAATCCTCAATTCACTCAAATCACCGGCTACGTCCCCGAAGAAGTTATCGGGAAAACCCCACGCATCCTGAAATCGGGCGAACACCCGCCAGAATTCTATCAGGAGTTATGGGATACGATTAGCTCCGGCAAGGAATGGCAGGGGGACATTTGTAACCGGAAAAAGAACGGTGAACTCTATTGGGAGCTGCAATCCATTTCGCCTATCAGAAGCGTGGCGGGCGAAATTACCCATTTCCTTGCGGTCAGGATAGATGACACCGAGCGCAAGCGAACTGAGGAGGCGCTGC
>JBHHXL010000392.1:0-4514 GCA_046757065.1 Anaerolineae bacterium | reverse complement strand
CTGGTTAATCGGTTAACCAATCAACCGGTTAACCAGCCAACCAATCAACCAGTGAACCAGTCAACCAATCAACCTAAATCAGACTATGGCCGAAACGACGTTAACCCTCCCCCGGCAAATCACCAAACCCGATAAAGAGGTTAAAGAGCTCACCTATTGGGGCGCGGTCAGAGCCAAGCTGCTGCGCGATAAGATTACGATGGCAGCCCTGGCCCTGGGGATGATGATGATCGCCATCACCCTGGCCGCGCCCTGGATTGGGACCAACCTGCTGGGCTTTGACCCAACCGATACCAACCTGCGCCAGCGAAACAAACCGCCTACCTGGGCCACAGAAGCCTGGCCTAAATTCCAGGAGTTCACCCGGACCTGCCAGGGCGGAGACTGCGCCTGGTCGTTGTGGAGCGGCATCGTTGCCGACTCCGCCGCCGGGCTGCGGACGTGTTTGGGCGCCGGCGCGGGCAACTGCCACTGGATGGGAACCGACAACGCCGGGCGAGACGTGCTGACTCGGGCCGTTTACGGCGGGCGCATTTCGCTGCGCATTGGCGCGTATGTAGCCGCCATCCAGATGACGCTGGGCGTCATCATCGGGTTGCTCAGCGGCTACTTCGCCGCCACCTGGGTTGATGACATCATCAACGGCATCATTATGACCCTGGGCAGCATCCCTCTTCTCTTTCTGTTGATCATCCTGGCCGGCACTTTCCCCATCTTCCGCACCCCGGAGGGGCTGGCGTTTATGCTCGGCATCTTCGGCTGGATGGGCCTATCGCGTCTGTTACGCGGCCAGATTTTCTCGATCCGCGAGCGGGAGTTCATCCAGGCCAGCCGGGCCCTTGGCGCGTCCATCTGGCGCATTATGTTCCGCCACATGCTGCCCAACGTTTCCTCGATCATCATCGTCGTCGCCGTCTTCGACATCGCCGGGGCCATCATCGCCGAAGCGGGCTTGAGCTTCCTCGGCGTCGGCATCGGCCCCCCGCTGCCCAGTTGGGGCAATATGCTGCAAGGCTCGCTGGGCAACTTCACCAGCGCCCCCTGGCTGGTGCTGGCCCCCGGCCTGTTCATCTTCGTGATGACTCTTTCCATCTTCCTCGTCGGCGATGGGCTGCGCGACGCCCTGGACCCCTGGCTGAAAAACGAATAGCCCCGCCACTTTTCCCTTTTCCCAACTTGTGTTACACTTGCCCCAACCGGTTGTTGGAGGCGAGCGATGGACGAACCTGTCGAAACCAGAGGGCAAACAGGCATCCCCTCCCCGTTGTGGCTGTCCGTGGGGCTGGTGGCCTTCGTCTTCCTGCTGGCGACGACCTTTGCCGCCGGGCTGCTCGTCCGCAGAACCGTTTTCCGCCCGCCCGAACCCGCATCGCCGGCGCAGGCGCAACCGGCCGAGATGCCGGCCTCGCCGGTGATGAATAGCCCCGCCCCCGATTTCACCCTGGACGACCTCGACGGTAACCGGGTCACCCTGGCCGACCACCAGGGCCAGCCGGTGCTCATCAATTTTTGGGCCACCTGGTGCGGCCCCTGCGAAGCCGAAATGCCGGCCATCAACGAAGCCTACCTGGCCCACCGGGACGAGGGCCTGGTGGTGTTGGCCGTGGATGTCGAAGAGCACCCCGACACCGTCCGCAGTTTCGTCGAGTACTACGACCTGGATTTCACCATCCTGACCGACCGCGAAGGCAGCGTGACCGACCGCTACCAGGCGCGCGGGCTGCCCACCAGTTTTTTCATCGACCGCCAGGGGACCATCGCCCACATTCACATCGGGCAGATGTCCAAAGCAGACATCGCCAGGGGGCTGGCCAAGATCCGGTAATCGATGCACGCTGCAACCCACCGCCTGAAACCGGCTCCCCTCATCCTGGCGCTCCTCATCGCCGGCTACGCCGCTTTCTTCACCACCCAGCTTCTGTTGCACTACTACTCTTTTGGCTCCCGGTCGCTCGATCTGGGCAATATGGACCAGGCCATCTGGAACACCCTCCAGGGCCGCCCCTTTCACCAGACCAACCAGCCCGGCGTCGAGAACCGCCTCAGCCTGCATGTCGAGCCGATCCTGCTGCCCATCTCCCTGCTATACCTGATCCACAGCGGCCCGGAAACCCTGTTCGTGTTGCAGAGCATCGTCGTTGCTTTGGGGGCGATTCCGGTCTACGCCCTGGCCCGTCGCAAGCTAAACAATGACGGGCTGGGCCTGATTTTTGCCGCCGTCTACCTGATGTTCCCGGCCATTCAGGCTGCCACCCTGCTCGATTTTCACGCCGTCACCCTGGCCCCGACCTTTCTGCTGGCCGCCTTCTATTACCTGGAAATTGATCAACCCCGGCGCTTTGCCCTCTTCGCCGCCCTGGCCGCCGCCTGCAAAGAGGATATGGCCCTGTTGGTGCTAATGATGGGGCTTTACGCCCTGCTGGTCAACCGCCGGCCCCGGCTGGGGTTGGTCACGATCGGCCTCTCCGCCGGTTGGGCCTTCCTGGCCGTCTTCGTCATCCCGCCCGCCCTGGCCGGCACGGGCAACGTCCATTGGAGCCGCTATAGCCACCTGGGGGGGAGCTCCCTCGACATCCTGCTCAACCTGTTTCGGCGGCCCGGCCTTTTCGTGGACCACCTGCAACGAGTCGATGCGCTCAACTACCTGCGCCTGCTGCTGTCGCCGACCGCGTTCAGCGCCCTGATTTACCCCCCGGCGCTGCTGCTGGCTCTGCCCTCGCTGGGCATCAACCTGCTCAGCAGCTTCCCGCCGATGCAGGAGGTCAACGTCTTGATTTACGCCGCGCCGGCCGTGCCCGCCGTTCTCATCGGCAGCATCTACGGGGTCGCCACGGTTCGGGCGGCGCTGCGCCGGTTCCTGCCGGGGCTGCCGCCGGCGGCGGCCAACGTCCTGCCCGGCGGCCTGCTCCTGGCCGCGAGCGTGGCCTACCAGGTCCAATTCGGCTACCTGCCGGGCGGGGGCCAGTTCCGGGGTTGGGAGGAAGTGACGGAGCACCACCGCCGCGCCCGGCGCATCTTCGCCCAAATCCCGCCGGAGGCCGCCCTCTCCGCCCACGACCGGCTGGACCCGCACGTCAGCCAGCGTGAAACGCTCTACATCTTCGACCGCATCGACGACGCCGACCACATCGTCCTCGACGTCACCGAAGACTCCTGGCCCCTGCATCCAACCGAACTCCGCCGGCGCGTCGAGGGCTTGCTGGCCGGTGAGTTTGGCGTGGTCGATGCGGTCGACGGCTACCTGCTGCTGGCCAAAAACCGGCCCGACCTGCCGAAAACCCTGCCGGACGCCTTCTTCGACTTCGCCCGCGCGCCGCAGCCGGCGTCCTTTCAGCCCCAATTCCCGACCTCGGTCGTCTTCGACGGCAGGCTCAAACTGGTGGGCTACGACATCGACCTGGGCGCGCACGAGCAAAACCTGCCCTTCGTGACCCTCTACTGGCAGGCCCTGCAACCGCTCGAAGCAGATTACACCATCTGGCCCTTTTTCATCGACCGGGACGGCCATCGCCTTGAAGACCCCACCGAGCGCCCGCTGGTGACCACCCTCTGGTATCCGACCTCGCGCTGGTCGCCGGGCGAGATCGTGCTGACCCGGACCCTGCCCTGGGACCTGGGCGACGAGTTCACCCTGGCTGTTGGCGTGGCCGAGCAAGACTGGGCCGACGCCGCCCAACGGCTGCCGATCACCGCCTTCGAGGAAAGCCTGTACACCTTCGAGCAAGACACCTGGGCCAGGCTGGCCACCTTCCGCCGCACGGGTCGCCGCTCGTACGCGGCCACCATCGACGCCGCGCCCCCAGCGCCTCCACCCGGCGGTGCGCCCCTGGCCGAATTTGCCAGCCTCATTCGTTTGCAGGACGCCGACCTGCCGGCCCGCCCGCTGAGGCCGGGCCAACCGCTGCCCTTCACGCTGCACTGGCAAACCGGAGCGCCCATCTCCCTCGACCTGACCACATTCGCCCACCTGCTGGACGAAGGCGGCAACGTCATCGCCCAACTCGACTGGACGCCGCAAGACAGCGTCGGCCACCTGCCCACCAGCGCCTGGCAGCCGGGGCGCCCGGTCGCCGACTCGCAGCAAATCGACCTGCCGGGCCGGTCGGGGTTGCCGCCGGGCCAATACCGCCTGGTCGTTGGCTGGTACTACCAACCGACGGGCGAGCGCCTGCCCCTGACGGCCGTTGCGGGCCGGGCCCAGCAGGCCGGGGGCAGCGTTTTCGACGTGGGCCTGGTGACAATCCGCTGAGGGCAGCGGCGGACCGGTGCTGCGATCGCTCCCCCTTCACTTTTATTTTTCTCCAAATTGGTGTATTCTTCAGGCAAGCAGGGAGGGTTGGCGCGTAAGCGGGGGGTAGAAATCCACAAGATCAAGCAAAGTTCGGATCGAAAAGCGAGTTCGCCAACCTGTGTCAAAAAACCTACCCTTGTCAGCCCAGCGGGGGGAGTTAGAGGGGGGAGAACTCCTGCTCAACTGAACTCGCTAACAGATCGTTCGGGCACCGCCCTCCGAA
>JBHHXL010000391.1:0-4516 GCA_046757065.1 Anaerolineae bacterium | reverse complement strand
CAACGCCGACGCCCACCCCAACGGCCACAACCGGCCCGGACCAGGAACCAACCCCCGAACCCCTTTAGCTGCGCAGCGCCTGCGACAGTATAAGTGCCGGTCACTTGTGCCCTTTGATCCCCCCAATCTTTTTGATAAGATTCGGCAACTTATCTTTAATCTGCTAGAATTTATCCGTCTGTTTCGCTCTGCAAGGAGGTCCGCAATGGAATCTGTCTCTGAATTTACGCCCAAAGCTGCGGCGGAGGCCGCGCCGCAAGTACCCAGCTCACAACGATTTCAAGTCACGCTCAGCCGCGACCTGCGCCTGTTCGACGTGACTATGATCGGCGTGGGGGCCATGATCGGGGCCGGCATCTTCGGCCTGACGGGCATCGCCGCCGGCGAGGCCGGAGCGGTCGGCCTGCTGCTGGCCTTCTTTTTGAACGGGGTCGTCACCAGCCTGACCGGCCTGACCTACGCCGAGCTGGGCGCAACCTATCCCCAGGCCGGGGGCGGCTACGTCTGGGTCAAGGAGGGCCTGGCCCGCATCTTCGGCTTTTACGCCGGGTGGATTTCCTGGTTCTCACATTCGGTGGCCTGCAGCCTGTACGCCGTCCTCTTTGGTACCTTTTTCGCCGAGTTGCTGCAAATGGCTGGGGTCGAGATGGGCCAGGAGGTTATCCTCCTGGGTCTGACCGGCGAACAGGTGGCCGTCAAGGCCCTGGCTGTGCTGGCGGCCCTGGCCTTCATCGTCATCAACGTGCGCGGCTCGTCGGAGACGGGCCTGGTGGGCAACGCCATCACCATCATCAAACTGGGCGTCCTGGCTTTGCTTGTATTCTTCGGTTTGCGGGCGATGATTAACATCCCCGATTGGGCCGACAATTTCCTGCGCGATCCCAGCCCCCTGCCGCACGGGATTGGCGGCGTCATCCTGGCGATGGGCCTGACCTTCGTCGCCTTCGAGGGCTACGAGATCATCGCCCAGAGCGGCGAGGAGGTCATCAACCCGCAGCGAAACATACCCCGGGCCATCTTCCTGGCTATCGCCGTGGTCGTCGTCATTTACCTGGCGGTCGGTTTTGTGGCCGTGGGGGCCGTGCAGCAAGACACCGGCCTGCCCAACTGGATTTACCTGGGCGAAAACGGCGAGCGGGCGATGATCGAAACGGCCCGCTCGCTGATGCCCTTCGGGGCGCTGATCATGATCTTCGGCGGCCTGGCCTCGACCACCTCGGCCCTGAACGCCACCATCTACTCCAGCAGCCGCGTTTCGTTTGCCATGGGCCGCGACCGGGACCTGCCGGCCCTCTTCGGGCGCATCCACCCCCGCAACAAAACGCCGCATTGGGCCATCTGGCTGAGCGGCCTGCTCATCATCCTGATGGCCGTCTTGCTGCCCGTGACCGACGTGGCCTCGGGCGCGTCCATCACCTTCTTGCTGCTGTTCCTGATGGTCAACATCGCCCTGGTGCGCATGCGCAAAACCCGGCCCGACCTGGAACGCCCCTTCCGGGTGCCGTTCGTGCCCTGGTTGCAGTACCTCTCCATTGCCGTCCAGCTCGTCCTGGCCATCGAGTTGTTCCAGCTCAGCCCCATCGCCTGGGTGACGACCGTCATCTGGCTGGTGCTGGGGATTGTGGTTTATACCCGCTACGGGGCGGAGGAGGAGGCGGCCAAAGAACGGGACACGATCCTGCTGGAGGAGACGATCACCTCGCGCGAGTACTCGGTGTTGCTGCCGGTAGCCAACGAAGCAATGGCCCGCCAGTTGGCCCGCCTGGGGGCGCTCTTTGCCCAGGCCAACCAGGGCGAGTTGTTTGCCCTGAACGTCATCGGGGTCCCGCCCCAGATGGGCGTGGCCGATGGGCGCGCCTTTTTGCGCCTGGGGCGACCCATCCTGGAGGAGGTGATCAGCATTGGCCGTGAGTACGACATCCCGGTGCGGACGATGCTGCGCCTGGGGCGCGACGTGGGCGATTCGATCATCAGCGCCGCCCGCGAGCGGGACGCCAACCTGATGGTGCTCGGCTGGCCGGGACGGGCAGGCCATCCGCAGGCGGCCTTCGGGACCATTATCGATCTGATAACCAGGAACCCGCCCTGCGACCTGGCCGTGGTCCGTTTCCGGCGGGGCGGGCTGGCCAAACGCATCCTGGTGCCGGTGGCTGGTGGCCCAAACGCGCGCCTGGCCCTGGAGCTGGCCGTCAGTCAGGCCGACGCCATCGAGCAGCGCATCGGCCAGCGCCCCGAGGTGGTGGCCCTCAACCTGGTTCTGGAAGCGCCGGACGGCAGCGATGACATCCTGGAAAACCGCCGCCAGACTTTGCTAGAGGAGCTGGATATCGCCGACTGGCCGCTCGAGCTGCGGGTGCTGTACTCCAACGATGTCGTCAAGACGATTCTGGAAGAGGCGCGGGGCTTCAACCAGATCATCATCGGCGCATCCGAGGAACGGTTGCTGGAGCAATCGTTGTTCGGCTCCATCCCGCAGCGGGTGGCCCGGCAGGCGCAGGTGACGGTCATCATGGTCAAACGCTATGATCCGGTCAAGTTTGGCCTGCGGCAGTGGTTAATGCACCGCCGGCGGTAAACATCCATCGTTCAGATTGCAGGTTGAGTTCGCCTTGGAATGAGCAGCACGTCCAGGTTTCCCCCTCGTCGTCTACAGTTCACCATCGCCGGGCTGCTGGCCCTGGGCAGCCTGGTCCTTTACCTGGCCTGGCTGGCCCCCTCGGTGGCGACCGTTTTTGACGACAGCCTGGAATTCCAACTGGTCGCTTACCGGCTGGGCATCGCCCACCCGACGGGCTACCCGCTGTACACGCTACTGGGCAAGCTCTTCACCCTCTTGCCGCTGGGCGATGTCGCCTACCGGGTCAACCTGATGAGCGCCGTCTTTGGGGCTCTGGCCGCCGGGCTGGTCTACCTGCTCGGCCTGGCCCTGCCGCCCTCCGGCGGCGGGATGGATCGGCCGTTGCGCGCCGGCCCGGCCCTGGGGGCCGTCGCCTTTGCTCTCAGCCCGGTCTTTGCCGGCCAGGCCACCATCGCCGAGGTTTACACCCTGAACGCGGCCTTTGTGGCGGCTGTTCTGTGGCTGGCCGTTCAGGTCCCACGGTCCCCCTCACACCACCCCTGGCCGGCCCTGGCTTTGGTCTACGGCCTGAGCCTGACCCACCACCGCACGATGCTGTTGTTGTTGCCGGCGCTGGTGGTTTACCTGCTGCTGGTGCCATCACCTGCCAGCCGCTTCGTCTGGCGGTCCTTCGTCCTTCGGCCTTCGGCCGGGTTATCGTTTGGGGGTCTGGCCTTCACAGCGCTGGCCTTCAGCCTGCCACTGCTGCTGTACCTCTACCTGCCGCTGCGCGGTCACGCCGGGTCCCTGGACGGGACCTATCAAAACACCTGGGCCGGTTTCTGGCGGCAGGTCGGCGGGGGCGGCTACGGCGTCTTCATTTTCGGCAACCCCTTCGGGGCCGAGCGGAACCTCGCTTTCTACCTCGACCTGTTTCGAGAGCAGTTTGGCTGGCCCGGTTTGATCTTGATCGCCCTGGGGATAGCATTTCTGATCCTGCGCCGCCGCTGGGCGACATTGGCCCTGACCGCCGGCGCGTTCCTGACCTATTCGGCCTTCAACGCGCTTTACGCTGTGAGCGACGTGGAGGTCTTTTTCATCCCGGCCTTTTTGATCGGCGCGGTCTGGCTGGGCCAGGGGGTCGATGGCCTGGCCGCCCGGCTGGCGGTTGGCTCGAGGGGGCGTCGCTGGCGCTGGCTCGTTTATGGGGCGGCGGCGGCGATCATCCTGATCCCGGCCCGAACGCGCTTCGCAGCCTACCCGCGCGGCCTGGACCGCTCGGAGATGTGGGCCGTTCACGATTACGGCCTGGATGTGTTGAGCCAGCCCCTGCCGCCGGAGGCCGCCGTCGTCGGCATTTTGGGGGAGATGACCCTGCTGCGCTATTTCCAGGAGACGGCCGGCCTGCGGCCCGACCTCCAGACGGTGGCCGCCGACCGGGAGCCGGCGCGGCTGGCGGCCGTCGAGCGGCTGCTGGCCGGGGGCAAGACGGTCTTTCTGACCCGGCCTCTGCCGGGCGCGGCAGAGCGCTGGTCGCTGTCGGCGCTGGGGCCGCTGGTGCAGGTGCGGGCGCAGCCCCTGGCCGCGCCGCCGGAGGGGATCACGCTCGTCGGCGCGCAACTCACGCCCGAAATCCGCCTGGCCGGTTACGCCGTCAGCCACCCGGCGACGCACGGGGCCATCCCGCCCGTCAGATTGACCCTGTACTGGCAGGCGTTGCAGCCCGTAAGCGCCGACTTGAAAGTCTCGGCCCGGCTGCAAAACGAAGCGGGGACGACCATCGCTGCCGGAGATGCCGTCCCCGTCCACTTTGCCTATCCAACTACGGCCTGGCGGCCCGGCGAGGTCGTGGCCGATGTGTACGACCTGGAAATTCCGCCAAAGGCGCGGGCCGTCGAGGTCGTTACGCCCCTGATCATCCTCTACGAGCCGGCCCGCAGCGCCGCCGAGGTGGGCCGG
>JBHHXL010000390.1:0-4549 GCA_046757065.1 Anaerolineae bacterium | reverse complement strand
ACTTCATCTACAACTTTACCAAGGAGCGATGTTTTTCCCCACGCGCCGCGTTGTGGAAGGTCCAAAGCGATTCTTGGGCCAACAACCGCTCCTGTGGCCGTTGCCCGGCAGGGATTCCTCGGCCTTCGACCTCGCGCAAAGCGTGACATAAGGCTGAGTAGTTACCTTGTTATTTTATCTGTGGTATACTGACCATAGGTGTAAACTTAAGACCTCGGAGGTTTGCGACAACACTTTCTTTATCCCAGTTACCTGCATTATCTGGTCGATTTGCTGGTGAAATCATGCTTAAAAACCTCCGAGGTCTAGACCTGCTCGCTTAAGTTTACACTTATGGTATACTGACTTATACTATGAAGCTTATTGTCACCCACGAAAACGCCGATTTTGACGCCGTTGCTTCGCTGCTGGCCGCGACCCGTCTCTATTCCGAGGCGTACGCCGTCTTGCCGCGCCATGTGAACCGCAATGTGCGGGACTTTCTAACGCTCTATTGGGATGAATTCCCGTTGATTCGCTGGGAAGATGTGCCAGCCGGGGGAATATCGAAACTGATTATGGTCGATACGCAAACTCCCCCGGCCCTCAAAGGGCTTGACGGTCGCACCCAGTTCCAGATCATCGATCATCACGCACCCCACCCGGAGCGACCGGTGGGAGCGGTGGCCGAATTCCTGGAGACCGGGGCAACGGTTACGTTCCTGGTCGAGCAGCTCTTCAGCCAGGGGATCGCCATTACCCCTATCGAAGCCTCGTTTTTCCTGCTAGGCATTTACGAGGACACCGGCTCGTTGAGCTACACCAGCACTACCTCGCGGGACATACGGGCTGCGGCCTGGCTGCTGGAGCAAAATGCCCGCCTCGATGTTGTCCGCGATTTTTTGCACTACCCCATGACGCCCAATCAACTGGACCTCTACAAGCAACTGACGGACCGGTTGGAGACGGTCGAAGTGGGCGGGCGGCAAATTATGATCGGCCTGGCCTCCAGCCCAAAATACGTGGCCGAGATCAGCACCCTGGCCCACAAAATCCGGCGCTTGTACGAGCCGGATGCGCTCTTTTTGCTGGTCGATCTGGATGACCACATCCAGGTGGTCGCCCGGTCCAGCACCGATACCATCGACGTCGGGGCGATCGCCAAGGCCTTTGAGGGCGGCGGGCATCCGCGCGCGGCGGCGGCGGTCATTCGCAACCTGACCCTCGAGCAGAGCCGGGACAGGTTGCTCGAAACGTTGCGCCAGCAGATCAAGCCGGTGGTGACGGTCCGCCAGATTATGTCCTACGGGGTCAAATCCCTGGCTCCGACCGACACCATCCGCTACGCCGCCGAGATGATGCGGCGCTACGGCCACGAAGGGTATCCAATTATCGAGGACGAGCGGGTGTTGGGTATCCTCACCCGGCGCGAAATCGACAAAGCCCTGCATCATAAACTCGGCGGGGCAACGGTTACCCAATATATGCGCAAGGGCGATTTCCATATCACCCCCGATCAATCGCTGGAGCAACTTCAATTGTTCATGACCACCCATAACATCGGGCAGGTTCCGGTGGTGGAGGCCGGGAAGGTGATCGGGATTGTCACCCGAACCGACATCATTAACCTGTGGAGCAAGGCGACGCCGCCCTATTCCGAAACCACGAATCTGGCGCAGGCGCTGGCCGAAACGGTGCCGTCGCCGCTCCTGTCGTTGCTGCGCGAGGCGGGCGAATTGGCCAGCACCTGGGGCGATATGCTCTACATCGTCGGGGGGTTTGTGCGCGATTTGCTGTTGGGAACCCACAACCTCGATATTGATCTGGTGGTTGAGGGGGACGCCATTATTCTGGCTCGACAGCTTTTGAAAAAGCACGGGGGCCGGGTGCGCAGTCACCGGCGCTTCGGCACGGCCAACTGGATTCTGGCCAATGACAACTTCGGGGTGGACCGGCTCGATTTTGTCAGCGCCCGCCAGGAGTTCTACGAGCATCCTTCGGCCCTGCCCGAGGTCGAACGGTCGTCTATTAAGCAAGACCTGCATCGCCGCGATTTTACGATCAACACCCTGGCTATTCGGCTCGATCCGGCTCATTTCGGCGAGTTGCTGGATTTTTACGGCGGGCGCAACGACCTGGCCAGGGGGCTGATCCGGGTTTTGCACAGCCTGAGCTTTGTCGAAGACCCGACCCGCATCCTGCGGGCCGTGCGGCTGGAGCAACGCCTGAATTTCCAACTGGAGACCCATACCGCCGAACATCTGCAAGATGCGCTGGACTTGCTCCACCGGGTCAGCGGCGAGCGCATTTATCACGAGCTGGAGCGAAGTTTCCAGGAGGCAGCGCCGGAGAAAGCAATGCGCCGGCTGGACGATCTGGGCGTGCTGGAGGCCATCCAGCCCGGCCTTGTTTTCAACGACCGGCTGGCCGCGCGCTACCGGGAATTGCGCCAGGGCCTGCAAGATACGCCCTGGTCGCAGGTTGAACCGGGCGTGGTGCACTATCTGGGCCTGCTGACCTTCGACTTGCCGCCGGCCGCGGTCAAGCGCCTGGCCGACCGGTTGCGGCTCCGGTCGAATGTGGCGACGATCCTGGATCAGGTGCAAACGATCAAAAGCTACGAGGCCACCTTGAGCCAGCCCCAGAAACCGAGCGAGCTGTACCGCCTGCTGTCCCCGTGCCGGGACGAGGCGCTGCTGGTGGCCTGGTTGGGCCTGAGCGATCAAACCGCCCGGGCCCAGATCGCCCAGTTTCAGCGGGAGTTGCGGGGCGTCCAGCCGATCATCGACGGAACCGTCTTGCGCCAGACCTTCAACGTTCGGCCCGGGCCGATTTATCGCTACATCCTGGACAGGCTGAGAGAGGCGCGCCTCGACGGCAAGGTGATCACTCTGGACGAGGAAAAAGCCCTGGTGCAGAACCTCTTGCAAAGCCAGATGGCGCTCGATGGCGAAGATTTAACCTGCTCTTAAACTAACTTACACCTGAATCAAACTTTTCTGGGGTATTCTGGGTCTGGCAAGCCGCTGTTTGATTTAGATTGAACGGTGAGGGGCTCTGTCTTCGCTTGCCTGAAGTTCCTTTTCATTACAAAAGAATCTACAGGAAACACCTGATTGATTTGTTAACCCGTCTGTGATAGGGTCATTGTGGACGATTGCCGGTTTATTTGATTTATAGCTCGTCTTGTTTGTGGTTTATTTAGCGAATGACCGGAGAATTTAATTATGAATGCCTTATTTGACCGGCTCCGTAGAAGGCTCTCAGCTATTCGTTTTAGCGACAGTACTCATTTTGAAATATATCCATCTTCTTCCTTTGAGCGCGGTCAGGGCTTTGTTGAATATGCCCTCATTCTGGCGCTGGTGGTCCTCGTTGGTGCTGCTGCTACACCTTCCGTGCGGGAGGTTGTCGGTGACGTCTATCAAAACATCATCACCGAAGTCAACAAGGACAGCAAGGGGAACCAGTTTTACACCCCCATTGCCTGGCGTACTCCCGGCGCGCCCACGGCCACGCCGACCGAAACCCCCAGCGGCCCGCCGACCGATACGCCAACCGCAACCAGCACCCCGACCGTAACGAACACGCCGACCGAAACCGGGACGCCCACCAACACACCCACCTCGACCGCGACCGGTACCCCCACCTCGACCGCTACGCCCACCTCGACGCCGACCAATACCCCGACGGCGACCAACACCCCCACACCGACGAACACGCCGACGCCCACCGACACGGGCACGCCCACCAACACCCCTACGCCGTCGGCGACGCCCACGCCCACATCCACGGCCACCCCCACCCCGACGCCGGGCGCGGTCATTCTTTACCTGTCCATCGACGTTAACACCGGCAGCTTCAAAGACGAGGACATCCTCAGCTTTGACGGCGTAGACCTGGCTACGGTCTTCGACGGCTCGGATGTGGGGATAACGGGCGACATCGATGCCTTCGCCTTCGTCGATGCCGACACGATTCTGATGTCCTTTAAGAGCAACAAGGGAACTTCTATCTCCGGGCTGGGCACAGTCGACGACTCCGACATCGTCCAGTTCGACGCCACCTCGCTGGGCAGCACGACTGCCGGCACCTTCAGCCGCTACTTCGACGGCTCCGACGTGGGGTTAACGAAGAAGGGCGAGGACATCGACGGCCTGGCCCTGCTGCCCAGCGGCCAGCTCTTGATCTCGACCATCGGCAAGGCCAGAATTTCCGGCGTCTCGGGGGAAAAAGATGAGGACCTGTTTATCTTCACCCCGACCTCGCTGGGCAGCAACACCAGCGGAAGCTGGGCTATGTATTTCGATGGTTCGGACGTTGGCCTGAGTTCGAGCGGTGATGAGGATGTGTGGGGCGCGACCCAGGCCGCAAACGGCGACATCTACCTGACCACGAAGGGCAACTTCTCCGTCAGCGGGCTGGCCGGCACCGGCGATGACGTCTTCATCTGCGCCTCGCCCTCGACCGGAACGAGCACCAGCTGCACCTTCGCTCCACCGTTCTATTTCGACGGCAGCCAGCACGGCCTGGGCGGCAAAATCCTGGACGCTATTGATCTGCCCTGATC
>JBHHXL010000389.1:0-4581 GCA_046757065.1 Anaerolineae bacterium | reverse complement strand
CCTGGGGTGTGTCCGACATTTTAGGAGGACCGGGGGGTGTGGGGGGTGTCCCCCCAATTCCCCCCTGTGCTTTCCAAAAAATTTGGACGCACCCTCCTCCTGCTATACATAACTTTGGAAGGTGATATTCAAAAATGAACCCTGCCTGTTGCCCCATTAACCATTATAGTATAGTTTGATTTTCTGTTCAAGGTTGTGACAAAAGTCGCAATAGCGAATAAATCTGGGGCTCATATCCAGAACAAGTGCAAAAGTGACCGGCACTTCTGGATACTTGAGGGGAAAAACGGAGAAGGATAAAGTGCCGGTCACTTGTACTGAACATAAGCTGAACGTGGAAGCTTGGCGGTGGCTCAGGCGAATATCTGCCATCCAGTAAACTGAGCGGGTTGTTTTGCAAGCGGATAGGGGTAAGGGTATAATTGCCTGGTTCAAGACGGAGTGCTAGCGTCAAATCATTTCTTTTGTTGCCTGTTGCCACCTGTGCTACAATATGGGCCGCTGTTTTCCCTGTTGCCGCCGATGTACGCCAGAAGAATATGGTTGAGCTTGGGGTTTGAATCGTTCAGATGTCGGCCATCGCTTTTGAGGATTTGAGCTGGTTGACTGACAAATTTAACATTTAAGCCGAAAAGTAATAATTGCTCACGGATTTCCACGGATTTAATCAAAAAATAATAGAAAATCCGTGTTCATCTGTGCGCTATCGCGTCCGTGAGCTATGTTAAAAGTGTCAGCCAATCAGGGATTTGAGTTAGAAAGGAGACGTTGCTATCGCCACGCCAACGGAAGCGGCCGGTGCGCGAGGGCCATCTTTGCCCGTCTGGATCACCCAACTTCTCTACTTTCTGATCGTTCTGGTATTGCTATCCGTCATCTGGGAGGTCTACAAGGTATTCGGGGCTGCGGTCGATTATAAGATCCCCGGCACGGAGTTGATCCTCCCCCTGCGACCGAACGACTACAATATGCCCCACGTCTGGGATATTGTCGGCGCATTATTCCAGCCCGCCCGGCGCGGCGGCGAGGTTTTAATTTTCATCCTGCTCCGCTCGGCGCTGTTCACCTGGGGAGAAGCAGTCATCGGGTTTTTGATCGGGGGCGGGCTGGGCTTTGGCCTGGGCGTGCTCTTTGCCCACTCCTCGCTGCTGGAGCGGGGCTTGCTGCCCTACGTCGTCGCCTCGCAAACCGTGCCTTTGCTGGCTATCGCCCCGATGGTTGTCATCTGGCTGCGAGATTTCGCTTCCGCCTGGCTGGCCGTATCTGTCATCGCCGCCTACCTCACCTTCTTCCCGGTCACCATTAACACCTTGCGCGGCCTGCGCTCGCCCAGCGCATCTGCGATGGAATTGATGCACTCGTATGCCGCCACCCGCTCCGAAATTTTATGGAAACTGCGCGTTCCGGCGGCGTTGCCCTACATTTTTACCGCCCTCAAAGTCTCGGCCACGGCCAGCGTGGTGGGGGCCATTGTCGGCGAACTGCCGTCAGGGATTCAGCAGGGCCTGGGGCGGGCCATTCTCAATTTCAATCAATATTATCTGACCAACCCCTCCAGGCTGTGGGCGGCCAATATCGTTGCCTCCCTGGTTGGCATCACTTTTTTCTTGATCATCGTTGGCCTTGAGAGGGCCGTGGTGCATCAGCGGCCGCAAGCCGAAGAGTAAACGCTTTTCCTGGGGATAAGAGAGCACCGGTTCGACCTTATCCCCAATCTCCAAGCTCGAATTTTGGAGGTCCTACATTTTATGCCCGACCCAACCCCCGTCGTCTCCATCATCAGCGGAAGCAAGGTCTTTGGCGAAGAGACTGACAACCAGCTTGTTGCCCTGCAAGACATCGATCTCGAGATCCAAAGAGGTGAGTTTGTATCGCTCATCGGCCCTTCGGGTTGCGGCAAATCGACGCTGCTGCGGATCATCGGTGATCTGCTGTCTCTAACGTTAGGCGACGTGCGCATCAATGGCAAAAGCGCCCGTCAGGCCCGGCTTGACCGCGATTATGGCATGGTGTTCCAGACAGCAACCTTGTACGACTGGCGCTCGGTCTCGAAAAATGTGCAGCTCCCGTTGGAACTGATGAAATATCCCGTCGAAGAACGGGAGTCTCGAACCCGGGCTATGCTGGAGCTGGTTGAGCTGGAAAATTTTGCCAACCATTATCCCTGGCAACTGTCCGGGGGGATGCAGCAGCGCGTGGCTATCGCCCGGGCGCTGTCGTTTGAGCCATCTTTGTTGCTGATGGACGAGCCGTTTGGCGCGCTGGATGAAATGACACGCGAGCGGCTGAATATGGAATTGCTCAATATTTGGACCAAGACCCACATCACCATCATTTTTGTAACCCACAGCATTGCCGAAGCGGTGTTTCTGTCGACGCGGGTGGTTGTGATGTCGGCCCGGCCAGGGCGGATCATTGCCGATATTCCAATCAAGTTGCCCCATCCGCGCAATGTTGATACTTTGGAAGACGATAGTTACTTTGACGCGTTGACCGAAGTTCGGGAGAGCTTGCGCCGTGGCGAGGTGATGGGCGTATGAAGAAAAGCTCCGGGCGCTACCTGCCGCCGTTAATCTTCCTGGTGATCATTCTGGTGCTTTGGGAGGGGTGCGTTGTCCTCTTCCGGATCGAGCAGTTTCTGCTGCCAAAGCCGACCGCTATTTTGATCACCTTTGCCGAAATCTTCCCCACCATTCGCGATGCCGGGTTGTTTACCTTCCGCGAGGCCATTGGCGGCTTTTTCATCGGCTGCGGGCTGGGCATCCTGGTGGCGCTGATGACGGCCCGCTGGACGATTGCCAGCCAGGCTATGATGCCCTTTGCTATTGCCGCCAATTCGGTCCCGATCATCGCCTTTGCACCGATTATGAACAACTGGTTTGGCATCGACAACCCCTTTTCCAAAATGTCGATTGTGGCGGTGATGGTCTTCTTTCCGATGATGATCAACACCGTGCGCGGCTTGACCCTGGTCGACGCCAACCAATTGGAGCTGATGCGCTCGTATGCGGCCACGCCCTTTGAAATCTTGTGGAATTTGCGCATCCCCAACGCCCTGCCTTATATGTTCAGCGCCTTCAAAGTGGCCGGGGCCTTGAGCATGATCGGCGCTGTGGTGGGCGAATATTTTGGCGGCCCGCGCATTTCCCTGGGCGTCTTTATTACCCAGGAAGCGGCCTTGTTCCGTTTTTCTTCAGCCTGGGCGGCCATCATCATTGCCTGCTTTCTCGGCATTGGGATTTACACGGTTATTTTGCTGGCCGAGCGTCTGGCAATGCCCTGGCACGTTTCTTTCCGTCAGACCGAGCGCTGAAACCGAGGCCGGTCTATCGCAGAGAAGGAGGTGAAACCGGAGACCCATTTCGTTTTCCTGATAGAGCAGTCAATTGGACTATGATATTCTTGAAAAACCACTTCATTTTTTCGGAGGAGATAATCATGAAGCGTCTTTGGATGACCGTTGCCATCTTGTTGCTGGTCGCCCTGTTTGTGGCCGCCTGCGGGCCAGGGCAGGCCGCGCCGCAGGAAGCGGTGCCCGTCAAGCTCCAATTGCAGTGGGTTGCCCAATCGCAGTTCGCGGGTTATTACGCTGCGGTGGCCAAGGGTTTCTACGCGGAAGAAGGACTTGATGTGACCATCCTGGAGGGAGCGGTCGATATCGTTCCCCAGCAGGTGGTGGCTTCCGGTCAGGCCGAGTTCGGGCTTGCCTGGGTGCCCAAGGTGCTTGCTTCCCGCGAGGAAGGGGCCGATTTGGTCAACATTGCCCAGGTCTTCCAGCGCAGCGGCACCCTGGAAGTTTCCTGGAAAGACACGGGCATCACCTCTGTAGCCGATATGCGAGGTAAAAGAGTTGGCACGTGGGGCTTCGGCAACGAGCACGAGTTGTTCGCTGCCCTGCGCGGTGAAGGCATTGACCCCAACAACGCCAGCGATGTGACCATCGTGCAGCAGCCATTCGATATGTTGCTGCTGATCAACCGCGAAATCGATGCGGCCGAGGCAATGACCTACAACGAATACGCCCAGGTGCTTGAGGCGGTAAACCCCGAAACCGGGGAACTGTACCAGCCGGAGGACTTAAACGTCATCGACTTTAACGATGTGGGTACGGCGATGCTGCAAGATCACGTCTTTGTTGATGCCGATTGGCTGGCCCAGGAAGGCAACGAGGACCTGGCCGTCCGCTTCTTGCGCGCTTCGTTCAAGGGCTGGATCTTCTGCCGCGATAATTTTGAGGAATGTGTAGACATCGTGCTCGATAATGGCCCTACCCTGGGCAAAGGGCATATGACCTGGCAGTTGAACGAGATCAACGCCCTGATCTGGCCGTCGCCCAACGGCATTGGCATTATGGACCAGAGTCTGTGGGACCAGACCGTTCAGGTTTCGGTGGAGGGTGGGGTCATCTCCGCCCCGCCGAGCAGCGACGCTTTCCGCACCGACCTGGCTCAAAAGGCCCTGGAGGGTATCGAGGGCGATACCACGGGGATGAGTTGGACCCGCCGGCAGGTTGAGATCACGCCCGGCGGCGAATAAGTTCGACAGATAACAGAAGACAGACAGCAGACAACAGACGGCAGA
>JBHHXL010000388.1:0-4599 GCA_046757065.1 Anaerolineae bacterium | reverse complement strand
GGAACGCACCCGATACGCCGGGTGCGTCCCAAATTTTAGGAAACATGTCACTCTGAGCGACCAACGGGAGCGAAGAGTCTCCACGCAGATGGCTTGGAGGCAATGTTTCTGGGGATTCTTCACTCCGCTACGCTGCGTTCAGAATGACATGTGAAACTCGCCTAATTTTTGGGACGCACCCGATACGCCCGCGCTCTTGACTTAGTCCACAAGCTGGCCTACTATGTACGGGGTGTGTCCGACATTTTAGGAGGACCGGGGGTATGGGGGGTATCCCCCCAATTCCCCCCTGTGCTTTCCAAAAAATTTGGACGCACCCTATGTACGGGTAGTATCAGGCACCAACGACGGTCGCCAGAGAGGATTTCCCGAAGTAGCGTATGGCAGGTCGGACCCGGCCCGACTCCTGGTATCGCCAATCGGCGGCGCTGCCCTATCGCCGGCGAGAGGGTCGGTTTGAAATTTTGCTCATCACCTCGCTCAAAAAGAAACGATGGATCATCCCCAAGGGCATCGTCGAGCCGGGCCTGTCGCCGGGCGCATCGGCGGCGAAAGAAGCGTTGGAGGAAGCCGGGGTCGTGGGTGAGGTCAGTCCGCGCCCGGTCGCCGTCTACGAACATCGAAAATGGGGCGGAACCTGCCGGGTAGAGGTGTTCCCCCTGCGGGTGACCGAGACGCTGGACCGCTGGCCGGAAGCGGAGTGGCGAGAGCGGCGCTGGCTGACCCTGGCCGAGGCCGTCCGGCGGGTTGAGCAAAAAGCCTTGCGGGCGGTGCTGCGCCGGTTCGGGCAGATGTCCGGGGACCAGCGGTTAACCTAGAACAGCGGTAGGGGCGGTTCCATTGAAGGGTTTTGCCGAAATTTTTTCCGAAAATACGGTGCCCGACCGGGAAACGATGACTTCGCTGCCGTATGGGCCGCAGCTTGAGAAGCTGTATTATCCCGGCCAGGCCGGCCGCTCGCCAAACGGTGATCCCAAGGGCGCGCGCCATCTGCACATCGTGTTGGAGAAGATGGACCTGCTCTTATCGGCGCAGCCCGCGCACATCTTGAGCGATCAGGACGAACCCCGCTGCCGGACCGGACTGGAACTCTTCAAAGCGAGCTACCGCCAGATCTGGCAGGGCTTTGGCCAGGGGGGGGCGGCCGCGGCCACGGCGGTCTACCCCCCGGCAGACCACGAGGCGATCAAGACGTTCCTGCGCGTGGCGGCCCTCTATCACGATATTGGCAAATACATCAACCTCGACCGCCACCCCGTCATCGGCTGGTATATGGTCTCCTCAATGTATCCCGATGAGCGGGCCAGGCTGCGCACCCTGCTCAGCCCATCCGAAATGCGGACCTTGCTGACGATCATCCGCGACCACGACAAGTTCGGGGTGCTGAGCACCGGCGAAGCCTCGATGCCCCTGCTGGCCTCGATCACCAACCTGATGCAGGAGGAGGTCAAAACCCAGAAGCAGCGCCTGACCGCGCTGATGCTGGTCAGCCTGGCCGATATGAGCGCCTCCTTCCCGCTGACCAGTTGCGTGGCGGCCACCGTCGCCCACGATTGGGGCCGCCTGGTCGAGGGGCTGGAAAACGCCTGGGGCGACCGGGGCCGGTTGTTGGACCACGTCGTCCAGGAGGCGCAGCAGTACGAAAATACGGTCGAGCGCATCCGGCGCTTGCTGATGGAGGCCAGCCTGGACCCCGGCGGCCAGTGGGACCTGATCGACGACCGGGAACTGGTCAGCGATGTTCTGAAAACGACCTTCCGCAACCGGGTGGATGTTTTCTGCGAGGATTTTGCCCTGGTCTCCAAGCTGGATTACAGCCTGAAATTCTTCCGGCTGGTCGTGCAGCGTTGCCGGGAGCGCGGCATCGATAGCAGCACGACTATCGCCCACATCATCATCGACATCCTGAAGGGGATCGTCGAGACCTACAGCGGTATGCTCCACTCCCGGCGAGGGCACTACCAGCCCATCGGCATCGAGTTTAGCGGCCTGACCCCGGCTCACGCCCCGGAGAAGGCCATCGCCCTGATCGACCTGCTGCTGGAGCGCCCGGCGGAAGGGCTGGCCTGGCTGCTATCGGACGTGCCGGCCTGGTACATCTGGGAGTGAGATCAGCGATTTGACAAATCCCCTGCCTGGGGTTATTCTCCGTCCAACTGAATAATGTTCGCGGCTCAGGTGCCCGCTACCCCGGAAGGTACGGGCGGTAATGGTGAAGCCGGTGAAGCCCGTCACGGGCCAGTCCGGCGCTGTCCCGCAACTGTAGGTTCAGAGTACAGAGTACAGACAACAGAATACAGATAGATTCTGAAATCTGTCATCTGATCTCTGTCATCTGAACGAGCCAGGTCATCCACCTGAACTGCGCATCGACAGCCTTCGCGGAAAGGGTGTGGTGCATGGCCGGGTCACACCACACCTCCTTAGACGATAAGGAGGTGTTTTTCATTGAACTGGTTGCTACCCCTCCCGCGCAGGCCAAAGACTCTATCTTTTGCGCGAGACGAAAGGAGCAACCGATGGCATCTCTTACGATTTTCAAGCGAAGAACCCGGGAAGTTACCGCCGTGCTTGGCCCGGTTACCCTGGGCATCGCTCTGGGCCTGGGGGCGTTGCTGGCCCTGCTGGCCCTGCCCGCCGCCCCCTCCAGGGCCGCGCCCGCCTCCGCCCCGCCCTTCCCCGACCAACGCCTGGCAGCCATCGCCGCCGTCAACTGGCTGGTTACCAACCATCAAAACGATGACGGCGGCTATTCGAGCTTTAGCGCCGGGGCTAACCAGAACCCCTCGGATGTGGGGGGCACGCTTGATGCTATGCTGGCCATTGCCGCCAGCGGCAACACCGTGGCCCGCCCGTTTCCCGGCAAGAGCAAATCGCCGGTCGATTATTTGCGCGACAACATCACCGCCACCGCCAGCTACGCGGCGACCGACGGCGGCCAGGCCGGCAAGCTGGTTATGGCCCTGGTCGCTGCTAACCAGGACCCACGGAACTTTGTGGGGCACGACTTTGTGCTAAGCGTGACCAACCATCTCTCGCCGACCGGCCAGTTCAACGTGACCACCGCCTTTCGCCAGTCGCTGGCCATGATGGGCCTGAGCGCCGTCTCGGAGACGGTGCCGGTGACGGCCAGCCAGTGGCTCTTGAGCCTGCAAGCCGGCGATGGTTCCTGGGATGACGGCTTCGGCACCCCTCGCAACGCCGACACCACAGCAATGGCGCTGATGGCCCTGCTGGCCGGCGGAGCCGCCCCAACCGACACGCCCATCGTCAGCGCCACGAACTTCCTGTCGGAGACGCAATTGAGCAGCGGGGGCTGGGAATACGGAACCGGCCTCGGCGAGAGTGTCAACAGCACCGCCCTGGTGCTCCAGGCGCTGTCCGCCCTCGGCGAGGATTTCTACACCGCCGGCAGCCCCTGGGCCAAAGGGACGGATACACCGCTGACCGCCCTCCTGAACTGGCAAAGCGCGACGGGCGCATTCCAGGCCGATTTCGGCGCTGGTCGTTTTGACAACTTCTTCTCCTCGGTCCAGGCCATTCCCGCCGCGACCGGCAAACCGTACCCGCTGCCGGGCCGCTACGAGGCCGCCCGCCACGGCCTGGTCTGCCTGGACGAATCCCTGCAAAAAGCGGATGGGGGTTGGGACCAGTTCGCCGATACCGGCTTCGGCGGGGGAGAGCCGGCGGCCGGCACCTCGCGCGCCATCCAGGCCATCGCCAGCTTCGGTCAGGACCCGACCTCGGCCCGCTGGACCCAGGGGGTGACCAACGCCGTGCAGGCTCTGGAGGGGTTCACCCCAGCCTACATCGCTGGCGGGCGCGGCGGTCGAACGGGCATCGTTATGCAGGGCGTGGTTGGCGCCGCGAAATTTACGACGACCTACACCGTTACCAACTTCGCCGGACACAACCTGGTGGTGAGTATGACTACTTTCCTGGACCCGGCCAGCGGCGAATACGACGACACCGGCTTTGGGCCGTTCGCCCACGCCGAGGCGATGCTGGGGCTGATCGAGGCCGGTTTCCCCGTGGCCCCCACGGCCACCACCTGGCTGCAGAACGCGCAGACCAACGGCAGTTGGGGCGCGCCCGACAGCGACGGCATCTCTTTGCAGGTGCTGGGCAGGCTGGGGACCGTGCTGGACAGCGCGATCTTTAACGCCCGGCTGACCCAGCTCGCGGACGGCGGCTGGACCGGATTCGGCAGCACGGCCAATCCCAGCTCGACCTCGGAGATGGTCCAGGGCCTGGCCCGGAACGGGCAGAATCCCTTCGATCCCTCCTGGAGCAAGGTCGTCAACGGGCGGATCGCCAATCCGGCGGATGTGGTGATGGCCCAGCAGCAGGCCAACGGCTGCTGGCTGGACTTTTCGGGGAGCGTGCCCGATCCTTTCTCCACAACCGACGCCATCCTGTTACTCACCGTCCAACCCGACTGGCCCGGCCAGTCCGGCCAGCCCGTCTCACCCTTGATCAATCATTTCCTGCCGCTTATCTCCAAGAGCTAAGCCGGCCTGTCGAACGGGTTGCTAGTACAGCACGCCGGAAATATCTCGATGGTTGCCTGCGCCCTTCGACAGGCTCAGGGCTCGCAAT
>JBHHXL010000387.1:0-4606 GCA_046757065.1 Anaerolineae bacterium | reverse complement strand
ATTTCGCCATTTTGATCATGGGCAAACGCCAGGGCACCAAGCCCAAGAACCATCAACTACGTGGACGGGTGGCGATGGGGGCTGCCCTGTGGCACAGCCTGGACCACGAAAAACCGCCCATCTTCTTTTTAGCCGCCGACACCCACGGGCCGTTCCACACCGATTACGACGGAACGGTGGTCAAAGAACTGCTCACGCAACGCTATCACATTCCGGCAGATTACGTCAGCCTGCGCCGCTGGTCTAAATGCACCCTGGTCGAAGTGCTGGGAATGCGCGTTCTGGCCCGGTCCCGGGGCATCCGGCGGGTGCTGGCCGTCACCCATCCCTACCATCTGCGCCGGGCCCGGGCCTATTTTGCCCAGGCCGGTCTCAAGGCCCAGGTGCTGCCGGCCGAGGTGTCCGCCCTGCGCCAGCTTCCCTTTCCCCCGGAGTTAGCCGATCTAAAGCCGGCCATCGAGCAGGCGGTCATCCGGGCCCAACCCTCCCCCCTCGACCTGGCCCGGGAGCGGTTTGTGGAGGGCTGCCTGTCGATCCTGCACGAATTTGATCCGCGCGGCCGGGTGGAGCGCCGCCTGGCAAAACTGTTGCGGCGCTGACCTTTTAGCCCACCGTTTCCTGTACCTCCGCAAACGAATGATCCAGAATCTCCAGCGCCTCATCCACGTCGTCTTCGCCGGCGACCAGGGGCGGGGAGATGCGCAGCACGTTGCCGTACAACCCGCCCTTGCCGATGAGCAGGCCGCGAGCGCGGGTGCTCTCAAAGATGTGCGCCACCTGCTGCGGGGCGGGCTCCTTCGTCCCCCGGTCCAGCACCAGCTCGACGCCTTGCATCAACCCCTTGCCGCGCACATCGCCGATCAGCGGGTACTTGTCTTGCAGGGCCTCCAGGCCACGGCGCAAGCGCCCGCCGACCGTGGATACGTGGTCAGGATTGGCTTCCTCCTCCATCACCTCGATGGTGGCCAGGGAGGCGGCGGTCGAAAGCGGGTTGCCGCCAAAGGTGCTGATAGTCAATCCGCTCAGGCTGTCGGCCACCTCCGCCGTGGCGATGGTGTTGCCCATCGGCGCGCCGTTGGCGATGCCTTTGGCCATCGTCATAATGTCCGGCTCCACACCCCAATGCTCGATCCCGAACCAGCGCTCGCCGGTGCGGCCGAAACCGGTCTGGACCTCATCGCAGATGAAGAGGCCGCCGTATTTGCGGGCGATCTCCACGGCAATGCCGAAATATTCGGGGGGCGGGGTGACGAAGCCACCGACGCCCTGGATCGGTTCGGCGATAAAGGCTGCGATCCGCCCGGAAGTGGTCGTTTGGATCACATCCTCAATATCCTCCGCGCAGGCCACGCCGCAGGAGGGGTAAGTCATCTTAAGGGGGCAACGATAGCAATAGGGATTGATGGCGTGCTTAATGCCGAGCGTCTGCGTGCCGCCGATGCGCCAGGCGCTCTGGCCGGTGATCGACATCGCCAGGGCCGAGCGCCCGCTGTAGGCGTGCCGCAGAGCAACCACCTCCTGCGAGCCGGTATAGGACCGGGCCAGCATGATGGCCGTCTCGTTGGCCTCGGTGCCGCTGTTGGTAAAATAGGATTTTTGCAGCCGGCCCGGCGCGATCTGGGCCAGTTTTTCGGCCAGGGCGACGTGGTTCTCGTTGGGGTACAGGGTGGAGGAATGAACCAGGGTGCCGGCCTGCTCCCGTATCCGCTCTGTAACGTGGGGATGGCAATGCCCGACGCTGACGGTCAAAATGCCCGCAAAGAAGTCAAGATACCGCTTGCCGTCAACATCCCATACGTGCATGCCTTCGCCGCGAGCAATGGGCAACGGCTCGGTGTAATACAGAATATGGCTTGATGACAGGTAATCCTGCTGTTTCTGTAGAATCTCCTCACGGTTCATAGGGCGTCTCCTTAGGTGGGGATGGCTTCGCTGGCAAAGGATAAAGGACGAAGGCGCGACATTGCCAGCAATCTTTCTCCCTTCGTCCCCGATCCTTCGCCACCAAACGAAAATTGGCGAAGGACGCCGACGTCATTTACCCGCCGGTGTTCGTTCGCCGCTGAAAGCGCCGCCAGTATATCACACAGGTGAATTGGGAGTCAAAGTTGGATCGGAGTGACGCCGGATCAGGTATTGGGCGGTGATGTGATCGGTGATGAGAACGTTAACAATTTTGCCGATCAGGGCGGCGTAAATCGCCTCGAACCGGGCCCGGTCGGCCCCGACAACGGCGATGACCTGCTTATCTTCGGTGACCATCCGCTTGAGGCCGGCCAGGCCCAGGCCCATCGGGTAGATTTTCTCGTCGAGCACCTCGTTACCCTGCTCATCGAACCACCAGGAGCATATCTCGCCGATCGCGCCGCGCTCGATGAGCGAGCTAACTTCCTCGGATGTCAGCCAGCCGCGCTTGACCACGGTGGCATCGACCGGGTCCGCCGGGGCAATGGCCGTGATGGCCATAGTCGCTTTGTAGATTTGGGCCAGCGTGTCTTTGACCAGAGGCAGTTCCATCGCCACCCTTTTCTGGTCGGGGTCACGCACAATCGCCGGGGCGATCAGCCAGTTGAAGTCGGCCCCGTAGGCCGTGGCGATCTCCTGGGCCAGCACGTTGGCTTCAAAGGGTTCGGGTTGGGCGCTGAGGCTGCCCAGCAGCGGTAACACGGTCAGGGTTAGCAAGGTGCGAGACGGGCGCAAATGGTCAACCACGCTGCGCATCACCCGGCCCCAATTGATGCACAGCACGTCGTCGTTGGTCAAATACCGGTCCAGATAGTCCGCGGCGACATAGGCCAGGCGCTCAACGATAGCTTCCTGGGTGTTGAGATCAAGGCGCTCTTCGTGGATTTCCTCCCGGCCCGGAACCAGTAAAACATCGCGCAACTGGTAAGCTGCCTTCAATTCATCTTCGATGGCGCGTAAGTAGGCATGCCCCAGGCGCGGCACAACCAGGACGCGCACGATCCCCCGGTCGCGAGCCGCTTGCAGCAAGCGGTTGACCTTGACCCGGGACATCCCTTTGACTTCGGCCACCTGGGCCTGGCTTAAGCCCTGCTCGAAGTGCAGTTTGGCGATTTCAAACAGTAAGGCGTCGTCACGCATGATGTCGTCAGAGGGTCCCGTCAGGATTATCGAACCCGGCTATCCACCAGGCAAGAAACATCGTTTTCGCGGAAGATGATTATGTTCATCCGTTGCCGCCAGTATAACCCAGCAGGGTATACTTGTCAACCAGATGAAACAATCTGAATTTAATTCACCCCAATATCCTGTGCGTTATTTTGTTTTAACACTTGACAAATGTTCATAATTTGAGTATAATGTATTCACGCTTTTCGACTGAGACATATCTGCAGCCTTTCAACAATGGCGTTGGGGGGCCAGCTAAATGGGACGAGACCGGTGGGGTCTCGTCTCGACCATTATGGGGGATTTGGCTAACTGGGGTATCCCGACTCTAACAAGCTATCTGAAAAGTATTTGACGGGGCAAGGTGACCGGCACTTTTGCGATTAACTTCGTGAAATTCGGCCCTATTCTGCCCTGGGTTTGAACGTTTTTAAGTGCCGGTCACCTGAAACCCGGCTTTTCAGACCATCTCTAATAAGCGGGCCACGACCTTTATCGTCCTGAAGAAAACAGGGGTCTGCAGAGGAGTGAGGCACGCCCACGTGCCTCACGGAGCCGCACCTAGAGGGGCTGGCTCCTCTTTTCAAACAGGCTCTAACGTAATTCTAATATTCCTTGTGTATAATACCGGGTGTCATCACCAGCAAGTTTGGAGATTGAAAGATGCCCCTCTACCAATACGAGTGCACCAGTTGCGGCGAAAGCTTTGAACGCCGGCGGCGGTTTAACGACGCCGGTTCGGTTAGCTGCCCCAACGGCCACGACACAACGCGGCGTGTGCTCTCCGCGCCGGCGATTGTCTTCAAAGGCAGCGGTTTCTACGTGAATGATAGTCGTAGCGGCCACAAAAAGGGCAAGGACGACTGATCGACCCTGCTTATCTGGCGTGGAGAGATGCAAAGGACCCGGCTTGACCGGGTCCTTTGCATTGCTAGCACTTTTCGTAACTATTCAGGTGACTGGCACTTTGGGCTTAAAAAGCGTGGATTTGACGGGAATCGGGGTTGTTTTACCTCAATTAAGTGCCAGTCACCTAATAGGGTGAATAGTTACGCACTTTTCAAACGATATACGGCGTGCTGGCGCTGGTCTTGGCCATCCCCTGCGGATCGAGGTCTACGTTGATGCAGGCCGGCCTGCCGCTGGCGAAGGCCCGCTCCAGGGCCGGACGGATGTCCTCGGGCCGGGCGACGTGCTCGCCGTGGCCGCCCATAGCCTCAACGATTTTGTCGTAGCGGGTGGGGGCCAGGTTGGTGGCCGGGGCGCGGCCCATCATCTGCTCGACCGGGGTGCGGATCTGGCCCCAGCCGGCGTCGTTGCCGACGATGCTGACGATGGGCAGATTAAAGCGAACGGCCGTATCAAACTCGAAGCCGTTCAGCCCAAACGAGCCGTCGCCGTTGATGACCAGCACCCGCTGCTCCGGATGCAGCGTTTGGGCGGCGATGCCGAACGGCGGGCCGACGCCCAGGCA
>JBHHXL010000386.1:0-4614 GCA_046757065.1 Anaerolineae bacterium | reverse complement strand
ATTTAACTTTCATTAGCCCGCTTCAAAGAAGGCAGACTGAAGTCTGCACTCCAATCTGCCGGATGGGCGTTTAGCCGACCGCCAGCCTGGCCACGGTCACCCCGTCGCCGCCCTCGCCTTCTTTACCCGGCTCGTGTGAGGCGACCAGAGGATGCCGGCCCAACTCTCGCCGCACCATCCGCCGCAAGGTCCCCGTGCCTTTGCCGTGGATGATGCGCACCCAGGGCAAACCGGCCAGGTAGGCCCGGTCGAGGTATTGTTCCAGGTGCAACAGGGCTTCGTCGGTGGTTTGGCCGCGTAGGTTCAGCTCCAGGCCCGGCGACTCGGCGGGCGGGAGGGACGCGCTACGCGCGGGCGGCTCGGCCCGGGTTGCCTGTCGCTGGCGGAGTTCCGTGTCTTCGCGCCGGACGGTCGTCCGGAAGCGGCCGATCTGCACCTCGAGCTGGTCGCCCTGCACGCCGATCACCTCGCCGACGCGGTCCAGCCCGGCCACCCAGACCTTGTCGCCGGGGCGGGCGCGACCGGGCAGGGCTTTCGGCTGCTCCGGCGCGGCGGGTTTGGAGGGCAGCGGGGCCAGCTCCCCTTCCAGGGCATTCAGCGAAGCCTCTGCCTGGCGCAACTGCTTTCCAGACCGGGATGCAGCCAGCTGCGACCGGGCTTCTTCTTTGAGGCGGCGGATCTCGGTCTGGGCCGCGTCGAGTTCTCGCCGGGCCTCGGCCCTGGCCTGGTTGAGGATGGCCCGCCGCTCCTCATCGATGGCCTCCAGGCGGGCCGCAATCTCTCTGTGTTGCGCTTCGGCCCGCTGGCGTTCGGCGGCGGCCCTGGCCCGCTCGCGTTTGGCCGCTTCCACCTCGGTTTCGATCTCGGCCAGCAGGGCGTCGGTCCGCCGGGCGTCTTCGCTAACCAGCGCTCGCGCCCCGTCGATGATTCCCGTCTCCAGCCCCAGGCGCTGGGCGATGGCGAAGGCGTTGGAGCGGCCCGGCAGGCCAATCGACAGGCGGAAGGTGGGCGACAGGGTCTCCAGGTCAAACTCCATACTGGCGTTGCGCAGACCGGGGGTGGTGTGGGCGAAGGCTTTCAACTCCGAGTAATGGGTGGCAACCAGGGTGGTCACGCCCCGCTCCAGCAGATGGCCCAAAATGGCCCGGGCCAGAGCCGCCCCTTCGAGCGGATCGGTGCCGGCCCCCAGCTCATCGAAGATGACCAGCGACTTCGAGCTGCACGCCTCCAGAACCCCGACGATGTTGGTCATATGCGCGGAAAAGGTGGACAGGCTCTGCTCGATGGATTGCTCGTCGCCGATGTCGGCCAGGACGCGGTCGAAGACCGACAGGCTCGACCCCTCGGCGGCGGGCAGATGCAGGCCGGCCTGGGCCATCAAGGCCAGCAGCCCGACGGTCTTAAGCGACACGGTTTTGCCGCCGGTGTTCGGCCCGGTGATGACCAGGATGTAGGTTTCTTCGTCGAGGACGACGTCGATGGGCACGACCGTCTGCGGGTCCAGCAGGGGATGGCGGGCGCTCAGGAGGCGCAGGCTGGTTCCAGGATGAAGGGGACCAGGCTCTCCTTCCTGGTCATCTGCCCTTCGTCCTCTGTCCCTGGCCCGGAAGCCGACCAGCTCCGGCTCGACCGCCTCCAATTCGGCGGCGTATCTGGCCTTGGCGAAGGCCAGGTCCAGCCCGGCCAGGGCCTCGACAGTGGCTGCCAGGGGTTTGCCTTCGTCCGCCACCAACGCCGACAGGGCCAGCAGGATGCGGCGCACCTCTTGTTCTTCATCGAGTTCAAGCTGCCGCAGGCGATTATTCATTTCAACCGTGGCCAGCGGTTCGATGAAGAGGGTGGCGCCACTGGCGCTCTGGTGATGGATGATTCCGCGCACGCGGCCTTTGAACTCGGCCTTGAGGGGGACGACGTAGCGCCCGTCGCGTTGGGTGACCAGGCTTTCCTGCAAGTATTGGGCGGTTTGCGGGGAGTTGACCAGGCGGTTGAGTTTGTCCAGCAGGCGGTCGTGGGTAACCCGGATTTCGCGCCGGATGCGGGCCAGATCGGGGCTGGCCCCGTCCTGCACCTCGCCGTAATCGTCGATGCAGCGGCCGATTTCGTTGACCAGGCCCGGGATATCGGCCAGGCGTTGGGCGGTTTCGGCCAGGTGCGGGAGCTGGTCGGCCAGGCGGGCGACGGTCCGCCGCAAGCTGCGGGCGGCAACCAGGGTCTGGCGGATGTTGAGCAGGTCCTGGGGGGGCAAGGCAAACCCTCGCCGGGCCTGCTCGACCAGGGGGCGCACGTCCCGCGCGCCGCCGAGGCCGGCGTCGGGCTTGAGATCGAGCAGGTAGCGAGCTTCCCGCGTTTCGGCCTGGCGGGTTCGCGCCTCGCTCAGGTAGGGCGTCGGCGTCAGGTTTCGGGCCAGGTCCTTGCCGGCGGAGAACATCGCGTGGCGGGCCAGTCGCTCCAGGATTTTGGGGAATTCCAGGGTCTTGAGGTGGCGGTCGTCGTTCATCGCCCTGGATTTTACCCCGCGCGGCGGGTAGAGGCAAGTGGGCCGGTGGCGAGGGCTGGCTCTTGCCCAACCTCCCTCCGTGTGCTACAGTTAACCCGTTATGAACCTGGTCAGCCTGGAAAACGTATTGAAGCAATTCAGCGAGCGCGTCCTCCTTGAGGGCGTCAACCTGCGCATCAACGCTGGGGACCGCATAGGCCTGATCGGGCTGAACGGCAGCGGCAAAACGACGCTGCTGCGCATCATCGCCGGAGAGGAGCCGGTTGACGCCGGGAGCGTTACCGTTTGGGGGGGCGTGCGCGTCCAATATTTGCCCCAGGAACCCCGTCTGGACGGCGACCTGACCGTGCTCGACTACATCTTCCAGAGCGACGCGCCCCACATCCGTCTGCTGAGGGAATACGAACAGGCCAGCCAGTGTCTGGCGCAGGACCCTGAAAACGCCCTCTGGCAGGAACGCCTGACGGCGCTCGGCGCTGAGATGGACCGCACCGGGGCCTGGGCCGCCGAGGCCGGGGCAAAGACGATCCTGACCCGGCTGGGCATCACCACCTTTGAGGCCCGGCTCCACACCCTGAGCGGCGGGCAGCGCAAGCGCGTGGCCCTGGCCGGGGCTTTGATCGACCGGGCCGATCTGCTCATCCTGGACGAGCCGACCAATCACATCGACGCCGGCACCATTGCCTGGCTGGAAGCCTACCTGGAGGCAACCCCCGGCGCGCTGCTGATGGTCACCCACGACCGCTATCTCCTTGAGCGGGTCGTCAACCGCATCGTCGAACTGGACCGTCGCAAACTGGTCAATTATCCGGGCAGCTACCGCCGCTACCTGCAACGGCGAACCGCGCGCCACGAGCAACTGGCCGCCGCCGAAGCCAGACGGCAGGGCCTGCTGCGACGAGAGCTGGCCTGGCTGCACCGCAGCCCCAAGGCGCGCGGCACCAAGCAGAAGGCGCGCAAGCAGCGCCTGGCCGAACTGCAACGCCTGCGCTACGACCAGGGCCAGGAGCGGGTGGCGATGACTCTGGCCGGGCGTCGTTTGGGCAAACAGGTGCTTGAAGCGGCCAATCTGAGCAAGGCTTATGGCCCGCTTCAACTCTTCCGGCAACTCGATTTCACGCTCCACCCCGGCGACCGGATCGGCATCATTGGGCCGAACGGGGCGGGCAAGAGCACCTTCCTGGATATTTTAGCCGGGAAAACGAAGCCCGATTCGGGGGCGGTGCGATGGGGGGAGACGGTTCAGTTGGGCTATTTCGATCAGGGCAGCGGGGGTTTGCGCGATGACCAGCGGGTGATCGACTTCATCGAAGCCGAAGCGCCCTTGATCCGGGCCAGGGATGGAACGCTGATGGCAGCCGCCCAAATCCTGGAATGGTTCCTCTTTTCCCGGCCCGAACAGCGGACGAAGATCGGCAGCCTGAGCGGCGGCGAGCGACGGCGTCTGTACCTGCTGCGGACCCTGGTCCACCGGCCCAACGTCCTGTTCCTGGACGAGCCGACCAACGATCTGGATGTGCAGACCCTGACCGTCCTGGAGGAGTTTCTGGACCATTTTAGCGGCTGCCTGCTGGTTGTCTCGCACGACCGCTATTTCCTCGACCGGAACGTCGATTATCTGATGAGTTTCGAAGACGGCGTCCTGGGCACACGCTACCCGACGCCCTTCGAGACCTATCGTCGCCTGCGGGCTGCCGCGCAGCCGGTAAACCTGGCTGCCTCGCCCCAACCGCAGAAACCGACGAAGCGCAGGCCGGTCGCATCCCGCCTGCGCCGCTTGAGCTGGAAAGAACAGCGCGAGTTGGAGCGTCTGGAAGAACGAATCGGCCGGTTGGAAACGGCGGTGCAAGCCCTGGAGGCAGAGATCAATGCGGCGGGGAGCGATTACCTCCGTTTGCAGGCGCTGGCCGAGAAATTACAGCGGGCCCAGGCCGACCTGGAGGCGGCGGAGGAACGCTGGCTGGAATTGTCGGAGCTTGCCGAGAGCGCGGGTTAAAACCGGGAGGCATCTATTGAGCGCAACCACAACCCCCAAATCCCCCCCACTAGGCTACGGCGAACTGATCCGGGGCAACGCCAACTTTCGCTTCCTGTGGTTCGGCCAGATCATCAGCCTG
>JBHHXL010000385.1:0-4622 GCA_046757065.1 Anaerolineae bacterium | reverse complement strand
TGACACGTGATCACCTGACACGTGATCACCTGACACCTCGACGCCTGACACCGAAACCGAAACCCGCCCTGTTTCGGTGAACTTGACGGCGTTGTTGAGCAGGTTCACCAGAATCTGGCGCAGCCGGGTAGTATCGCCCACAAGTACGGGCGGCACACGATCCTCGACGTCGAAACTCAGGTCAAGCCCTTTCTTCTCGGCCTCGGCGGCCACCAGATCGAACGCCTCTTGCAGACAGGCGCGCAAATCAAAGGGCTGCGACTCCATCTCCAGGCGACTGGCCTCGATCTTGGAGAAGTCCAGGATGTCGTTGATGATGGTCAGCAGGGCGTTGCCGCTGGTCCGGATCGAGTTTAAGAAATCGCGCTGCTCGGCGGTCAGGTCGGTGTCGAGCAGGACGCTGGTAAACCCGATGACAGCGTTCATCGGGGTGCGGATCTCGTGGCTCATATTGGCCAGGAATTGCGATTTGATGCGGGTGGCCTCCAGGGCCTGGTCACGGGCCCGGGCCAGGGCCTCCTCCGCCCGCTGGCGGGCCAGCGCCCCGCCGATGCTGCCGGCCATCGTGCGCAGGGTGGACTTGTCCTCTTGCGACCACAACCGCTCCGCGTGGCAATCGTCAAAACCGATGAAGCCCCAAAACTCATCGCCGATGATAATGGGCATCACTAACAGGGACAGCAGGCCTTGCGCTTCGAGTACCCGTCGCTCCCTGGCCGGAAACTTCCGCACGAGGCCGCCCAGGGAGCGCCCTTTGGCCAGCAGCCGCTGCCACCGGGATAAAATGGGGGCGCGCCAGGGAACATTTTGCACGGCCGGGTCGTCGATTTGGGCCTCCTCCGGCTCACGCGTCCATTCGAAGCGCTGGCTGGTGGCCGGCTCGCCGCTGAGGGGATGGGGGTGGTTTTCGAAGACCCGGACCCGGTCGACGCCGGCCGCCCGGCCCAGCACCGCCAGAGCTTGGTCGATGGCCGCAATGTGGTTCCGGTTGGTCAACAACAAGTTGGTGGCCCGGGCCACCCCCTCCAACAACCGGCCCTGCCGCCGGAGTTCGGCTTCGGCCCGGCGGCGTTCGGCCACTTGCAGCTCCAATTCGGTCGCCCGGCGGCGAAGTTCATCGTACAGGCGGGCGTTGCCAATGGCCACCCCGGCCTGGGCCGCGAACGCCTGCAAGCGTTCGGCGTGATCGGCGGTGAACGTCCCCGGCGTCGTGCTGTCCAGATTGAGAAAGCCGATTACCTCCCCCTCAAGGGCGATGGGCGCCCCCAGGTATGACCGCTGCCAGCTCATCTCCGGTAGCCTGATCCAGCCCTCGTACGACCGGACGTCGGGGATGACGAGCGGTTGCACGTTGTCAATCATATACCTCAGGTTCGGGGCATCGACCGTCGACAGGCGCAGGGATTGCGCATACTCTGCCAGGCCGCGCTCGACGTAGCCTCGATGCCGGACGATATAGGCCAGCCCCTGATCGATGAGCATCACGTTGGCCGCGTCGTGCGGCACCACCCGCCCGACGTTAGTCAGAATGCGCTCCAGAACCTCGTCAAAATCGAGGGTGCTGTTGAGGGCCAGGGCGGTGTCGCGCAGCGCCTCGGCCAGCACCCGCTGATCGCGTTCGGCCTCCTCGGCCCGCTTCCGTTCGGTGATGTCGAAGATGACGCCTTGCGAATAGAGGGGCTGGCCGCTTTCGTCCAGCACCAGGGTGGACCGGTTGTAGACCCATAGCACGCGCCCGGCGCGGTCCAGGGTCCGATATTCCAGCACCAACGGCTCGGCGCTGGTGTCCCTTTGCCTGACTTCGCTTAACACCCGTTCCCGGTCGTCAGGATGGAGCAGCTTGATCCACAAATCGGGATCGGCCAACCACTCTTCTGGCGTAAAGCCCAGGAATGACTCGACTTGAGGGCTGATATACGTTGTCCGGTTCACCTCTCCAAAGGTGACGATATAGGAAATGGCCGGGAGTTGTTCTATTAGCCTCTGGTATTTGGCTTCGGCGTCACGTTGTTTCTGTATGGCTTGCCTCTGCTCGGTAACGTCTCGCAAGACAATGAGCCGACCGATGAGACGATCACGTTTGTGGCGCAAGGGGGAGATGCGCAGCTCGTAATAACGCTTGAGGCCGTCTTCATCCAGGGCAAACTCGGTGCGAGCCTCTGTCTCGTCGTAACAGCGTTTGATCAGCTCGGACCGGTCGGAAAATACCTGGCCCAGCGGCTGGCCGATGGCCCGCGCGGCCGGGCGGTCGATCATCCGCTGCGCCGCCGGGTTGAGGTCTACGATGCGGTTCTGGGTATCCACAACGATCACGCCATCACTCATGCTCTCGATGACGGCGTTGCGGGCGATGGGCATAATATCTAATAACCGAAAACGAAAGATGCCCCAGCCTATGATCAGGCCACTTAGGGTAAAGGTGAGGGGAGTCAGATCCAATTGGGGAATCGGACTCAGGCCGGCAACGTAAAGGGCATTGCCGGCCCACGGCACGAGCGCACCTGCCAACAGGACGCCGGCCTGATTACGATAAAGTTGCGGTGAACGCACGAGCCTATGGATGAGCACAAGCGTACCGGACAACAGCCACAGGTAGGCTATCGCGAAGTTGACCCAGAACCAGGGGCCATAGTCCACCGCCATTGCCAGAAACGGACCGCTCGCCTCTAAGCGGGTCTGGCGCCAGATCAGGCCGTGGGCCTCATTGGTGAAAACCAGGGACAACGTGATCAGCGGCGCCACCGCCAATCCGGCCACAAGCCGGCGGCGGCGCACCAACCACCGGCCTCGACCGCTGTATTGCAAGGCAAAGATCAACCAGGCCAGGGGCAGGCTGACGATGCCCACGTACTCGATCTTGGCCCACAAGATCTTCGTCGGCAGGTCAACGCCGCCCAGCTCGAGCCCGTACCCCAACGACCATTCGGCCACAGCCAGCATCAGCAGGGAGAAAGCCGTTAACCCGGGCGCGTTACGGCGTCGCCAGGCATAGGAGGCGAACCCCGCCGAAATCGCGGCGGCTATAAACATGGGGAGCGCATAAGGTGTATATTGCCACATCATTTCAACTAATGCTTTCCATTTCTGATTTCCACCTCCAGGGCCGATTTAACCCCTTCATACGCCGCCTCGATCTGGGCTACCCGGTTGGCCGCACCGTCCAGACTTCCCGCCTGGCACAGGCTTTCCAACTCAAAGCAAAGGGTGGAGAGCGCCATCGCCCCAAACGTGGCGCTGCTCGACTTCAGGGTGTGAGCCGTCCGCTGCAAAGCATCGACATCGTTACGGGCCAGGGCCTCCTTCATTGTCGCCAGCACATAGGGTGTGTCGTCCAGGAAAATGGCTATCAGGTCCGAAAATTCGTCGCCGATCATGTCCCGAACCTGGCCCAGGACAGCCAGGTCAACCGCGCTCGAAGCGGGCGGCGACGCAACCGGGGCTTCGAAGTTGGCTGGCAACGCCGGTGGCGCATGGCCGTTAGCGCCGGCGGGGCATTTTTCCAGCGCCTCTACCAGTTCTTCCACGCGAACCGGCTTGCTGATATAGTCATCCATTCCCACATCTAAGCATTTCTGGCGATCACCGTCCATAGCGTTGGCCGTCATAGCGATAATTCGCGGGCGCTCGTCGCCCGGCCAGCGCTCGAGGATCTGTTGGGTGGCTTCCAGACCATCCATATCCGGCATCTGCACATCCATCAAGACCACGTCATAGGTCTGCCGCTCCAGGGCTTCCAGTACCTCCAGGCCGTTGCCGGCCACGTCGGCCCGGTACCCCAGACGTTTGAGCAGATTTAAGGCCACTTTCTGATTGACCACATTGTCCTCGGCCAGCAGAATCCGCAGCGGGTGGCGCTCCCCCAGGTCGTGGTCCAGTTCGACAGACCGGGTCTGCGGCCTGTACTGGTTTGCCTGCCCGGCCAACACCTCCAGCAGGACATTGTACAGGTGCGATTGTTTAATAGGCTTATGCAAATAGGCCGCGAAGTCGGCGGTTAGCGCGCCGGCCTCCTGGGCGGGATCGCGCCAGCCTAGCGAGGTCAGCATCACCAGCGGTAGCTCGTCCGCGCCCCGATGCCGGCGGATTTCCCTGGCCAGCATCAAGCCATCCATCTCCGGCATCTGCATATCCAGAATGGCGATGTCGAACGCCTGCCCCTCCCGAATCCAGTCGAGCGCCTCGGACCCGCAGGCGGCGGCCCGGGGCGCCATCCCCCACGACTCGGCCTGGCGGATCAGGATGCGCCGGTTGGTGGCGTTATCATCCACGATCAACAGCCGTTTGCCCGTCAATTCGGGCTGGCTGCCCAGCCGGTAAACGGGGCTCGGGCTGGCCCCCGCTTCGGCCCGGATGGTGAAATGAAAGGTGGACCCCTGCCCCGGCACGCCGTCGCTCTCGACCCACATCGTGCCGTCCATCAACTCCGCCAGCCGTTTGCTGATGGCCAATCCCAGCCCGGTTCCTCCGTATTTGCGCGTCGTCGAGGCGTCCACCTGGCTAAACGATCGAAAGAGCCGGTGCAGGCGATCCGGCGGGATGCCGAGGCCGGTATCGCGCACGGCGAAATGCACCTCGTAATGCGTGTCACGTGTTGAGGTGTCACGTGTTAAGGTGTCACGTGT
>JBHHXL010000384.1:0-4629 GCA_046757065.1 Anaerolineae bacterium | reverse complement strand
GGGAGGGGTATTTCCGAGGGAGCACCAACGGATCTATGAAAAACGAGGATTGGTAATGGCCACTGAAACCCAGGCAGCAACGCCCCGGCGATGGTCCCTACCGTTGGGCCTGCCCCGCCTGACCGACTCCCGGCTGTGGATTATGGGCGGCACGATCCTGTTCGTATTTTATCTGGCCGGGGTGCCGCTGGTGCTATTGCTGTGGGGCAGCTTGAAAGTTGGCAATCCGACGGAGTTCAGCGCCCTGACCCTATCCAATTTCCAGGAGGCCTACAGCGATCCGCGCTCGTATACCCTGTTGTTGAACTCGGTCGCCTACGCCGCCGGGACCTGTCTTTTCTCACTGGTTCTGGGGACGAGTATGGCTTTTATCATTGAGCGCACCAACACCCCCTTCAAAAGCCTGTTCACGGCGATGGCCCTGGTGCCGCTCATCATCCCCGGCATCCTGCACACCATCTCCTGGCTCTTGCTGCTCAGCCCCAGGATCGGGGCCATCAACCGGGCGCTGATTGGGCTGTTCGGCCTGGAGGAAGCGCCGTTCAATATCTACAGCCTGGGAGGGATGATCTGGGTTGAGGGACTGCACCTGTCGCCGCTGGTGTTCGTGATCATGGCCGCCGCTTTTCGCTCGATGGACCCGGCACTAGAGGAAGCCGCGCTGACCTCGGGCGCCAGCTTTCCAACGACCTTCCGCCGGGTCACGTTCCGGTTGGCGCTGCCGGCCATCGCCTCGGCCATGCTGATCATGTTCATCCGGGGCCTGGAGTCGTTCGAGGTCCCGGCCCTGATCGGCCTGCGGGGGGGGGTGAGAGTATTTACCTCGCGCATCTGGCTGGCCTTGCGCGAATTTCCGCCTAATTATGGCCTGGCCTCCTCTTTCGCTGTCGGGCTGTTGTTGATCAGCGTCATCGGCATTCTGTTTTACAACCGCCTGACCGCGCGCGGCGAGCAGTTCGCCACGGTTACTGGCAAGGGATTCCGGCCGCACATCGTGGATTTGGGCGGGTGGCGTTACCTGACCAGCCTCGTTTTTGTTCTCTACTTCGTGTTTCTGGTGGGTCTGCCCTTTTTCATTTTGCTCTGGGCTTCGCTGAACCCGTCCTATACCGCCCCGGCGCTGGACAAACTCGACCGGCTGACGCTGGAAAACTACGCCTTTGTGCTGAAGATGGGCCGGGCCCGGACCGCCTTTACCAACAGCCTGATTTTGAGCCTGGGCAGCGCCACGATTGTCATGCTGTTGACGGCAGTCATCTCCTGGATCACGGTCAAGACGCGCTGGCCGGGGCGGGCGGCGCTAGATGTGGTCACCTTCCTGCCGATCACCATCCCCGGTATCGTGTTGGGCGTCAGCCTGATCTGGGTTTACCTGATCCTGCCCATCCCCATCTACGGCACGATCTGGATTTTGCTGCTGGCCTATATCACCCGTTATATGCCTTACGGCATCCGCACCAACTCCGCCTCGATGGTCCAGATCCACGACGAGCTGGAGGAAGCTGCGGCCATTTCCGGCGGAACATGGCTGCAAACCTTCCGGCGGGTGACGCTGCCCCTGCTCAAACCGGGCCTGATCGCCGGGTTCATCTACGTGGTCATCGTCTCGTTCCGGGAGCTGTCCAGCTCGATTTTGCTCTACAGCAGCAGGAGCATTGTGCTCTCAATTCTAATCTTTGATCTTTGGGATGGCGGCCAATTCCCGATTGTTTCTGCCCTAAGCATTTTGATGATTCTGCTCCTGATCCTGCTGGTGGCCGTCGCCAGCAGGCTGGGCGCGTATTTCGGCGTTCGCACCGAGTAAGGGGAGTTTTATGGTCAAAGTCGAAGGTTTAGTCAAGGACTTTGAGGGCCCCCACGGAGAAATTGTCCACGCTGTGGATGAGGTCAGCTTCGAGGTGCCCGAGGGCAAGTTCTTCACCCTGCTGGGCCCCAGCGGCTGCGGCAAGACGACCACGCTGCGCCTGGTGGCCGGCCTGGAACGTCCTGTGGCCGGCGAAGTTTCCATTGGCGATCAGGTGGTTTCCTCGAGCGACCAACGGATTTTCACACCGCCCAACGAACGCGACATCGGCATGGTCTTTCAGTCCTACGCCATCTGGCCCCATATGACGGTCTTCGATAACGTCGCTTTTCCGTTGATGGTTGGCAAGCGCCGCTATGGAAAAAAGGAAATTAGAGACCGGGTCAAAAAAGCCCTGGCCACGGTCCAACTGGATGGGTTGGAGGACCGGCCAGCGCCCAATCTCAGCGGCGGGCAGCAGCAGCGCCTGGCCCTGGCCCGGGCCCTGGTCCGCGAGCCGAAGGTGTTGCTGCTGGACGAACCCCTCAGCAATCTGGACGCCAAGCTGCGCGAGCAGATGCGCATCGAGCTGCGCGAACTTCAGCGCCAGTTGGGTCTGACCACGCTGTACGTGACCCACGATCAGACCGAGGCCCTGGCGATGTCGAACATCGTGGCCGTCATGTCGGCGGGCAAGATCGTCCAGCAGGGCAAGCCGCGCGAAATCTATGAAAACCCGGCCACCCAATTCACCGCCGATTTTATCGGCTCGACCAACTTCGTGTCGGGGGTAGTGGTCGGCGAGAAGGTCGAGGACGGGGCCCGGCTGGTCGAGACCCGCCACGGCAACCTGATGTGCCACGTCCCGGCCGACATTCGGAAGGGCGAAGCGGTCCTCATTTCCATCCGCCCCCAGAACGCGCTGGTCTCCCGCGAAGTTACCGCCGGGGCGCACAACGTCTTCAGCGGCCGGGTGCGCGTGGCCGCGTTCCTGGGCGAGTACGTCGATTGCCAGATCGAGGTCGGCGAGGATTTGCTGCGGGTCCACCTGCACCCCCGGTTAAAGGTCCGCCGGGGCGAAGAGGTGTTCGTCCACCTGCCGCGCGACCTGTGTACGGTCGTCCACGATGAAAACCACGTCCAGGCCCGGTCTTGACGATGGCCGATAACAATCAGGGCAGCGGCGGCGATCTGGTGGTGGCCTACCTCAAGGCCGAGGGAGTCAGGTACGTCTTCGGCGTCATCGGCAGCTCGATCCTGGACCTGACGGACGCCCTCTACCGGGAACCGGCCATCCGCTACATCCCCACCCAGCACGAGCAGGCGGCAGCTTTTATGGCCGACGGCTACGCCCGCGTCACCGGCCAGCCCGGAATTTGCATCGCTACCGTTGGTCCCGGAGTCACCAATCTAACGTCCGGCATCGCTCAGGCCTTCGTCGAGTCCTCGCCGGTCATCGCCCTGACGGGCGACATCCACACCCAACACTACGGCAAAGGCTCGTCCAACTTCCACGAGATCGACCAGCAGGCCCTCTACCGGCCCATCACCAAGCTGAGCTGGCGGGTAGAGCACCCCGACCGCCTGGGCGAATTCATACGAATGGCCTTTCGGACCGCGCTCGGCGGGCGGCGGGGGCCCGTCTACCTGGGCCTGCCGCGTGACGTGCTCAAAGCCCGCCTGCCCGTCGATGTCCCGCCGCCGACAAGCTACCGTCTCCTCGACAACGCGGTGCATCCCGATCCAAATCAGGTGGAGCGGGCGGCGGACCTGCTGCGCCGGGCCGAGCGACCGGTCCTGATCCTGGGCGGCGGTTTGCGCTGGTCGCCCGGCGCGCTGGAGGCGGCGCTGGCCCTGGCCGAAACCTGGCAGGTGCCGGTGGTGACTTCGCTCAAGGGCCTGGCCCCGGAGGACCACCCCCGCGTCTTCGGCCTGATCGGTTCGACCCACAGCCCGGTCGCCACGCGGGCGGTGCAGGAATCGGATCTGATCGTGGCCGTGGCCCACACCTTCAGCCAGGTGGCGACCAACAGCTACGGCCACAGGACCATCCCGCGCGGGGCGCGCATCGTCCACATCGATCTGGACCCGACCGAGATCGGCAAGAACTATCCGGTCCGGGCCGGGCTGGCCGGCGACGCTGCCGCCGCGCTGCTCGATTTGGGCCGGGCCCTGCCCGACCGGCCCAACCTGGACCGGCGGGCCTGGCTGGCCGCCCTGGAGGAGGCCCGGACGGAGTTCTGGGCGCAGTTGGCCGCAATGGCCGCAGACGACAGCTGGCCCATCGGCCGCATGCGCCTGCTGGGGGACCTGCAAAAGGTCCTCGACCGCGAGGCCATCATCAGCGCCGAGGCCGGGGCCACCCACCAGTGGTTCCGCTATGGCTACCGGGCCACCCAGCCGCTGCTGGAACCGGGCGGTTACAGCATTATGGGCAGCGCCTTTTGTATGTGTATGGCGGCCAAACTGGCCCATCCGGGCCGCCAGGCGGTGGCTATGCTGGGCGATGGGGCGTTTATGATGACCATGTCCGAGGTAGCCACCGCCGTGGCCCAGGACATCCCGCTGCTGGCGATTGTCTGCCACAACGATATTTACGGCAACGTGCAGAGCAAACAATACCTCAACTTCGAGGGGCGACGCATCGGCACCGATCTGTACATCCCCGATCTGGCGGCGGTGGCCCGCGACCTGGGGGCGCACAGCGAGCGCGTCGAAGCGCCGGAGGAGATCATCCCCGCTCTGGAACGGGCCTTGAGTTCGGGCCAGCCGGCCGTGCTGGATGTGATCGTTGACGCCAGGCCGGACCGGCTGGAACCCCCCACCAAAGTCAGGGTAGCCGACCG
>JBHHXL010000383.1:0-4657 GCA_046757065.1 Anaerolineae bacterium | reverse complement strand
GCTGACGGTCATCCTGGGCACGATTGCGTTTCAGGTGGGTTACTCTCAAGGATTTAAGCCCGCCCAGGGAGAACAGCCAGCCAGTTCAGACGGGCGACCGGAGCCGAAGCAGGGGCAACGCCGGCAAACCCTATTCTTCTGGGTGCTGACGGTTTGCGTGGCCGCCGCTACGCTTGTAGCCTTATGGCAATATTATCGCTTTGCCCAGGCCGTCGGCGGCGTGCTGGTCGTAGCCCAACTGATGCGCCGGGCAACCCAGGCTGCCCTTTCCGTAGATTCTGAGGCCCGGCGCTGGTTGGAACGCCGCCTGGAAACCAGCCCCGATGACGCCCTGGCGCGCTTCTTCCTGGGTGAAGCGCACCTCCGCCTGGGGAATACGGCCCAGGCTGTTCGGCATTGGGAATCGATCGGCGCCCAGGAACAACTGGTGGCCCTGGCCGATACCTTCAGCGAGGGTGGAGCACAGGCGGAGGCCCTGATCGCCCTGGAGGCGGTCATGCGCCTGGACGCCACCGACACCAGATCGCGCCGGCAGGCAGCCCAGATTCTGAGGGAGCAGGGAAACCCAACCCGCGCCCTGGCCCTGTACCGGGAGATGATCGACATCGCCCCCGACAAAGCCGAAGGTTACGCCCTGGCCGGGCGGGTTCTGTTTGAGGAAGGGCGTTACGAACAGGCCCTGACCCTTTTCCAGCAGGCCGTGGCCCGAGATTCGAAGGGCACGCGCTGGATACTGGCCAGGCTGGGCCAAACATACGCCGCCCTGAACAACTGGCCCAAGGCAAGCGAGGCATACGAGCAGGCCATCCAGGTCGACCCCACCTACCCCCCAGGCTTCGTGCTATTGGGCGACGCCCAATGCCAGCTTGGGCATCCGGCGCAGGCCCGCGCTTCTTACGAACAGGCCAATGCCTTAGGGTTTGAAGGGGCTCGGGCCCGGCGAGCGGCGGCGCACATCGCCCAGAACGGAAGCTGCCCCTGAAAGCGATGTACCAGACGGTCAAATCAAGCTTAACAAACGGGTCAACAGGGATGGTGAAAGGGGTGCGAGCGGCCGCCGGCCGGCTGGCGACCCTCGAAATCTGGCCGGTAGCTTTGGTGGTCGCGGCCAGCATCATCACGCCCCGCGCCCTGCCCCTGGCCCTGGGGGTGGCCGGGCTGTTTTGGATCGTTCGTCTTCTGGCCTATAACCGGTTCAGCCTCCGCACCCCGGCTGATTGGCCTCTGGCCGCGCTGGCCCTCCTGGTCCCTGTCACCCTATGGGCTACCCCTTTGCCCGATGTAACCCGCCCGGCCATCTTGCGCCTGCTAACGGGCCTGGCCCTCTTCTACGCTATCGTCAATTGGGCAACGTCCCCGACCCGGCTGCGGTCGCTCCTGGCGGGGGCCGTTGGCAGCGGCCTCGTCCTGGCTCTGAGCGCCCCGTTCAGCGTCGAATGGCCTACGGGCCAAAAGCTGCCGCTGGTGCCGGAAATCCTCTCCCAGCGCCTGACTTTGCTTGTGACTGACACGATCAATCCGAATGTGATGGCCGGCACTCTGGTCGTTTTATTGCCCTGCGGCCTGGCTTTGCTTCTCTTTACCTCCAGGCAGATGCGCTGGCCGGCCCGCCTGTTGCTGGCGGTCGCTGTCCTATCTATCGTTGGCGTGCTCACCCTGGCCCAGTCCCGAGGCAGCCTCTTCGCCCTGGGGATAACCCTGATCGTCCTGGCCTTGCTGCGCTGGCGATGGGGTTGGCTCCTGCTGCTGGTTTCGGCCATCACCGGAGCGATCGTCGTCCGCGCGCTGGGCGTCTCAGCCACCCTGGACATCCTGACCACCGATATCGCCTCCGGCGGCGTGGCAAACCGCCTTGAAATCTGGTCGCGGGCGTTGTCGATGATCCAGGATTTCCCCTTCACCGGGGTCGGTATGGGCACGTTTCAACCGGTGGCCGGGCTGCTCTACCCCTTCTTCCTCGCCCCCGCCGGCGTGCCCCACGCCCACAACCTGTTCTTGCAGGTCGCGGTTGATCTGGGTCTCCCCGGCCTGGCCGCCTGGACGGCTATCTTGATGCTGGTTTTCTTCGCCGCCTGGCAGGTCTACCGGCGCGGTCGAGACGCCGGCGACGGCTGGATGATGGGCCTGGGGGCCGGGTTGCTCGGCAGCCAGGTGGCCCTGGTCACGCACGGCCTGGTCGATGCCGTCACCTGGGGCACGCGCCCGGCGGTTATCGTTTGGGCGCTGTGGGGCCTGGCCCTGGCCGGCTGGGAGGGAGCCAGTGCCTGGAAAGAGAGAACCTGAATTGAACCGTTTACCTAGCCACTCTCAGCCATTTGTATCTGTGATCATCCCGGCCTACAACGCCGGGCAGACCATCGGCGCTTGCCTGTCAGCCTTGCTCCAGCAATCCTACCCCGCCCACGCCTTCGAGGTCATCGTCGTCAACGATGGTTCCCAGGACGGGACCGCCCAGGCCGTCCGGGAGTTTCAGGCCCGCCCCCAGGATGCAACCGCGCTCAACAGCGCCCCGGCCATCCGCCTCTTCTCCCAGGCCAACCGGGGACCCGCCGCCGCCCGCAACCTGGGCGCGGAACAGGCCAGGGGCCAATACCTCCTCTTCACCGACGCCGACTGCACCCCCGACCCCGACTGGGTGGCGCAGATGGTCAGACCCCTGGCCGCCGGCGAAGCGGAAGGGGGGATGGGTAAGTACCAGACTTCGCAAACGGGGCTGGTGGCCAGGCTGGTCCACCTGGAGTTCGAGCAACGCTACGACCGCCTGGGACGTTTCCCCCTCATTGACGTGGCCTTCACCTACGCCGCTGCCTTCCGGCGCGACCTGTTCCGGCAACTGGGCGGCTTCGACGCCACCCTGTTCGCCGTGGCCAACAACGAGGATACCGAGTTCTCCTACCGCTTCGCCCAGGCCGGGCATCGCCTGGTCTTCAACCCGCAGGCGGTGGTCTACCATCACCAGCAGGATACTCTGCGGGGCTACCTGGCCGAGAAGTTCTGGCGGGCTTACTGGCGGATGGTGGTCTACCGCCGCTACCCGCGCAAGATGCTGCGCGATAGCTACACCTCCCACAGCCTGAAGGTCCAGATTGCGCTCTTCTACCTGGGATTGCCCCCCCTGCTCGGCCTGCTGGTCTTCCCTTCGAACCTGCTGGCCGTCGCCGTCCTGGCCATTGCCGCCCTGTTCCTGCTGACGACCCTGCCCGCCAGCCGCTTCAACAGCGCCTTCGGGCTGAGGCTGGGCCTGCTGACGCCCGGCTTCCTGCTGCTGCGGGCGATGACGATGGGCCTGGGCGTCATCGCCGGCACCCTGGCCTTTTGGGACCTGCTGCCATTTGCCCCCTCCGTAAATCAAGACAAGATGGAGCATCAGGACCTGTCAGTTTGATGCCTTCTTGGGAGTGTGCCCGTGTCTGACTTAGCCAGGCCGGAGACTGTCCGGCCCGAACACCCCCCATCCCTGCCCAACCTGAAAAGACGCCTGTCCAGCCTGTCATCCTTCTGGCAGGGCTGGGGCCAGTTGATCCTGGGCGCCCTCTTCAGCCTGGCGGTCATCATCTGGTTGGCGGCCAACCTCGACCTGCAACAGGTCGTAAAGACCCTGCGCCAGGTCGATTACCTCTGGGTTGGCCTGGGGGCGCTGGCCGTGGTCCTGACCCTGGCCGCCAAAGCTATGCGCTGGCTGGCCCTGCTCCATTCTGACCGGGTCTCGACCGGCGCGACGTTCAAAGCCCTCATCCTGGGCGTGCTGCTCAACCAGGTCTTCCCGGCCCGGCTGGGCGACCTGGGCCGCTGCTATCTCATCGCCCAGGCGGGCTACCCCAGCAAGTCTCAAGCCCTGGGCACCATTGCCCTGGAAAAGCTGCTCGACATCCTGGTCGTCGTCGGCCTGGCCCTGGGCCTGTCCTTCTGGCAACCCCTGCCCGCCTGGGTCAGCCTGCCCGCCCGCCTGGTGGCCCTCGGCGGCGGCCTGGCCCTGCTGAGCTCCTTCACCCTCCTGGCCCTGCGCCCCCGTCTGGAGCTGGCCGGAGCCCGGCGCTGGCCCGGCTCGAGGGGCATCCGCTGGCTGGGACAACTGGCCGGCCGGCTGCTCGACGGGCTGGCCGGCTTGCAACGCCCCCGGCTGATGCTGGCCGCCGGGGGCTGGTCGCTGTTGGCCTGGCTCTTCGGAGCGGTCACCAACCTGGCCCTGTTGCAGGCGTTTGGCCTGCCGGCCTCGCCGGGGATAGCCCTGTTGCTGCTGGTGGTGTTGCAGCTCGGCGTGGCCCTGCCCTCGCTGCCGGGGCGGGTGGGCGTGTTTGAAGGACTGGCCATTCTCACCCTGGCCCTGTTCGGGGTCGAGCCCGGCCCGGCCCTGGGCTACGGGGTGCTGCTGCACGCGGTGGTCTTGCTGCCGCCGGTCGGCCTGGGCCTGGGGTGGCTGCTGCGCCTGGATGCCGCCTCGCGCCGGATGTTGTGGAGGCTCTCCTGACATGGTTGGTAAACTACGAACCCTCCTGGCGCTCTGCTTCGGCCTGGCTGCCCTGACCCTGGCCCTATTTGGCTGGCCCGGCCAGCAGCCGACCTGGGCCGCCCCCGGCCAGCAGCCGCATTTGCAAACCGTCCCCACCCGGGCCCCGCAGCCCACCCCGGAGCCGCCCCAACCCACCCCCGAACCACC
>JBHHXL010000382.1:0-4727 GCA_046757065.1 Anaerolineae bacterium | reverse complement strand
TTTTTTCCAAGAAACATCCTGCAAAAACGCCAGGCTATGTCCGGACAACTGCTATGTGATTGTGTGCGGCAGGAAAATCGTACCGTTGCCTACGGCCGTGCTCCTACCAGATACGGGGAGTGACCACGGGAATTCCCAAAAAACCCTTTGATCTTGGGCGGAGTATGATACGCTTTGCGCCTTACGTCGACTGTGTTATACTTCGCCTATGTTGCTGAGGGCAGCTTGAATGGCGCGAAACCCGGAACCCTTACCCCCGCCCGATAAAAGCATCCCCTTGACCGTCGTTTTCATTGGGACGTTTGAGATCGGCGTAGCCTTGTTGGGCTTCATCACCCTGTTTTTGTACGGTCAGATGGATGGCCGGGGCATTGCTCTGTTGGTCTTGTTGGTTATCTACGCCACGATGGGCGCCGGTTTGTGGGCCATTCAGGAGTGGGCCAGGTTCGCCAATGTGGTCTTGCATACGATTGCGGTACCCTATCTTCTCTTTAGCGCAGTAGTGCTGGCCAACCAGTCGCTGGAGATGGCCGGTCTGCGCCTGGTCATTTCCGCCGCCATTGTCATCGCCCTGAGCCGGCCGGCGATGCGGCATAAGTTTCAGACGGTGGTCCCCAAACAGCGTAAAACCGCGCGGCGAGATTAGTCGCGGGGTTCCTCTGGGGCCTTTATTCCAATTTCTCAGCGCAAGCGGATAACGTCACCTTCGGCGAAGAGGGGGCCGACCTGAAGCCCTAAGGCCGGTTCGGCGTACAGGGAGGGGGGCACGCTGATGTCGGCCAGGTAGAGCTCGCCGACGCGCGCCTCGACGCCGGGCGCGCGCAGGCCCTCCTTGGGCAGGGCCAGGGTCATCGTGGCTGTGGCCTTGATGGCCGGGTCGAAGACCGCGCCGCTGGTGGTGTCAACCCCGGAGGGCGCGTCCAGGGCCAGGATGGGCGCCCCCTGCCCGTTGGCCCAGCGGATCAGGCCGGCGGCAGCGCCGCGAGGAGCGCCTTTCAGACTGTAGCCGATGACCCCGTCGATGACCAGGTCGGGCCGGTGGGCCTGGGCCAGGGCGTCGACCTGGGCCACGGGCACCCCCATCCGGCGCAGGATGTCGAGCTGGTGGGCCGGAACCGGGGCGAAACCGGCGGCGGGTTTGGTCACAAAGACCTGAACCCGCGCGCCGTAGTTGTGCAGTCGCCGGGCGCAAACCAGAGCGCCGCCGCCGTTGCCGCCGGTCCCGGCCAGGACGATTATGGTTTTGCCGCGCGGGTTCCCCCCAAAGAAACGGGCGCGGGCCAGGTGAGCGAGGTTGCGCCCGGCGTTTTCCATCATCTGGATCAGCTCGATCCGGTAATCCTCGATCATCGCCCGGTCCACCGCGACCATTTGTTCGGTGGTCAGGTGGGGCACTTCGCCCGGGTAGATGGGAATCATCGCAACCTCGCTCCGGGCATTTGCCGCTTATCCTCCCAGGCTGAAGGGCCACGGCTGGGGGATGGCCAGGAACATCAGGGCCGCCCCCAGCAGGGCCAGATTCTTGGCGAAGTTTACAAACTCGCCCATCTTCATCTGTTCATCCTCGATAGCCCAGAAGTTGTGCATCATGAAGGTCACGGGCACGAAGAAGATGACCAGGGCGATGACGCCGATCAACGGTTGGAAGCCGAGCAGGATGCTCAGGCTGCCGATCAGCAGCAAGAGGCCGGTCACGATGGTGGCCGCTTTGGGAGCCGGCACGCCCTTGGAGCCGGCGTAGCCGCTCATCATATCCAGTTGCCGGAAGTGATTGCTGGCCATTGCCAGGAAATAGAGGCCGACGATAATCCGTCCAATCAGAAATGCGAAGTCCATTTTGCTTCATCCCTCCTTGGTGGGTTTGAAAGATCAGGTAGGTTCAACTTCTCCTGTTAGCCGGCCCATTGCCTCCTGAAACACCTCATACGGTTGCGCCCCGACGATGGCGTAGCGGTTGTCGAAGATGAAGACCGGCACGCCGGTGATGCCCATCGTTCGCGCCTGGCGGATGTGCCCGTCCACGACCGCCCGGTATTTGCCGCTGCCGGTTTCGCTTTGCATCGCTTCGGGGTCCAGCCCCACTTCTTCGGCGGCAGCCCGGAGCACCGCCCAATCGCTCAAGTCCTGGCCTTCGCCAAAGAATTTTCGGAAGACGACCTGATGGAACGCCTCGTGCCGGCCCTGTTGGCGGGCGTACTCGGACGCTTCCAGGGCCCGCCGCGAGTTGGGAATGACCTCCGGCATAACCATCTCCAGCCCGGCCTGGCGTGCCTGCTCTTGCAGCCAGGCCGAGGTGTGGCCCAAACGGGCCTGCACCTGCGGCGGGAGGGTCGTGCCCTGCGGTGGTATCTCCGGATGGAGTTCGAACGGACGCCATTCCACCTCCACCTCGTATTCTGCCCGTAACCGCTCGACCCGATCCTGGCCGACGTAGCAGAACGGTCACAGGTAATCCGAGTAAATCACGACCTGGGTGGCCATTATGCGCTTGCTCCTTTGTGACTAAACCTTGTAGGACAAACTAACAGTTTGTCCGGCGATGGGACAAGCTAACAGCTTGTCCTACAATCTCGTCCCGTTTTCACCCTGCGCCGGGCCTGTTTCGCCGCTCAAGACACGCCGATCACAATGCCGTTGGCCGCCGGGTCCCGGACCAGGAGACCGTCTTGCTGTTCTTCCCAGGCCAGCCCGGACTCTTTCAAGCGAGCCGCCATCCGCTCCCACTCGGCCCGATCCGGCAGGCAGAGGGTGAAGTGGCGCAGGCCGGCGGCGTCCGGCGGGGGCGGCGGCGCTCCCTGCCCGGCCCAGGTGTTCAGCCCCAGGTGGTGGTGATACCCCCCGGCGGAGACGAAGAGCGCCTGGGAGCCGTAGCGGGCGATCCGGTCGAAACCCAGCAGGTCGCAGTAAAACGCTTCGGCCTGGGCCAGGTCGGCCACGTGCAGATGGACGTGACCCACGCGCGTTTGGGGCGGCAAGCCCTGCCAGGGCCGGCCATCCGCCTCGAGTTCGGCCAGCAACCCATCAAAATCGAGCGGGTCGGTGACCAATTGCAACTTTTCGTTGTGGTGGGGCCACGCTTCCCGGTCGCGGTCGCAGTACAGCTCAATGCCGTTGCCATCGGGATCGTCCAGATACAGGGCCTCACTGACGCCGTGATCTGAAGCCCCTTGCAAGGGGTGGCCCTGTTCGGCCAGGCGGCGCAGCGAGCGGGCCAGGTCCAGCCGGCTGGGCAACAAGAGAGCGTAATGGTAGAGGCCGGTGCTGTGCCTGGGCCTGGGCCGTACGCCGGGCCGCTCGGTGAGCACCAGCAGGGGGCTGGCCCCGTCTGCGCTCAGACTCGCCGTGCCGCTCTGAGAGGACGCAGACCTGAACCCTAGAACCTCTTCGTAGAAGCGCAGCGAACGGTCCAGGTCGGCGACGGTCAAATGGACAGGCCCCAGCTCTATGTTGGGGTGAATTGAAAAGGAAACCATCATCAAGTCCTTGCTTTCATCACAAAAGCTACTATAGAAAGTGAAGCAATTATACGAAAGCCACTTGGTTTTGTCAAATAGGGTTAGTTTACTATATGAAGTGATAGTGGTATACTAATAGGGTAGGAGGTAACTATGGACGAGCACGAAACGGCGGGCGAAGCGATCTGTCCCATCGAGCAGGTTGCGCAATTGATTGGAAGCAAGTGGACCCTGCTGATCATCCGCGATCTGATGGACGGCTGCCGGCGCTTTGGCCAGTTGCAAAAATCGATCGGGGCCATCAGCCCCCGCACCCTATCCGAACGGTTGAGTATGCTGGAAAAGCGAGGGCTGGTCAGGCGGCAGGCCTATCCGGAGATACCGCCCCGCGTCGAATACTCGCTGACGGAGAAGGGGCGGGCGTTGATGCCCTTGCTGCGTGCCGTCCGCGAGTACGGCGAGAAATGGCTGGTCAGGCCGTTGTGATGCTGCCGGAAGTGTTGGAGAATTCATAGACAATTCTTTGCGATTTCCTCTTGACAATTGTTTGAAATCATGCTAACTTAAGCCCGTCAATCGAATAAGACCTTGTTGTGGCCGCGAAGCCCTCAATTGCAAGTTTACCGAACTTGCGTTGGGGGCTTTTTAGTTTTCGATTGACAGGTTCCACATGCAATGAGGCGTGACGTCCCGGGACGGACGAGAAAACATCAAACCATTTTTGAAAGGAGTTTACCATGAAATCTCGTATGTTTTACCGGGCGTTGCCCATCGCATTGTTGCTCACGCTGGCCGTGGGGAGTGTTGCCCACGCCCAGGAAGGGGAGCCGCAGGCGGCTCAAATCGCCGGTCAGGTGGATGTCATCTGGCTGCTGCTGGCCGCGTTTCTGGTTTTCTTCATGCAGGCCGGTTTCGCTATGGTCGAAAGTGGCTTCAGCCGGGCCAAGAACGCGGCCAACCTGCTGATGAAAAACCTGATGGATTTCTCGGTGGGCACGCTGCTTTACTTCGCCGTTGGCTTCGGCCTGATGTACGGCGTTTCGGCGGGCGGCTTTATCGGGACCGACAACTTTTTCCTCAGCAAGATCGACTTTGGGGCGGACAGCGCCTACGACTGGGCCGGGTTCCTGTTTCAGTTGATGTTTGCAGCAACGGCGGCGACCATCGTCTCCGGCGCAGTGGCCGAGCGCCTGAAGTTTGGGGCCTACCTGGTTTATAGCATCGTTTTGATCGGGCTGGTCTACCCCATCTCCGGGCACTGGCTGTGGGGCG
>JBHHXL010000381.1:0-4727 GCA_046757065.1 Anaerolineae bacterium | reverse complement strand
TTCAGTTGATGCCGGTCGCCTCGATCAGTTGCCGGCGGACCGTGGCCGGGTCAACGAAGTGAACCGCCTGCATCCCCACCCGGCGCGCGCCTTCGACGTTTTCGATGAAATCATCGACGAAGAGGGCCTGGCCCGGCTCGACGCCCGCCCGCACCAGGGCGATCTCGTAGATACGCGGATCGGGCTTCATCAGCCCTTCCTCGGCGGAGATGGTCACGCTGTCAAAATGGTCGATCAGGGGGTATATCTCGGTGAACACTTGCCGGGCAACGAGGGTGGCGTTGCTGAGCAGGCCCACCGTGTAGCGTTGGCGCAGCCGGTCGATGTAGGCCAGTAGGTCGCCGTCAAGCCGGTCGCCGGCGAACAGCTCCTGCCGAAAGCGAGCCAGGGCTTCATCCGATAGGTCGAGGTGTTCCTGGACCCACTGCCAGTGCTCGGCGTCGTCGAGCTGGCCCAATTGGGCGGCGCGACCCATCTCGCTGTTGAAAACTGTATCGATGGCCTCGCCTGGCGCTAACCCCAGCCGGCGCTCCCACTTTTCGCGCAGCGAATGATCGACGGTGCGGACGAGAACGCCGCCAAAATCGAAGATGATTGCCTTGAGAGTCATATGCTGCCATCCATTTCAGGTCGTCGGAGCTGTGGCCGGCGTCACCGGTTGAGTTAGCGTCTGGTGATACACCTCGAGAATTTCATCGGCGATATTGACCCAACTGAAACGCTCGGCCCAGCGGTGGGCCTGCTGGCCTAATTCGTCGCGCAGGCTGCGATGCTCGAGGAGCAGGGCGATCTTATCGGCCAGCGCCACCGGGTTTCCGTTGGGGACCAGGTAGCCGTTGAAACCGTCCTTGACGTTGTACGACAATCCCCCCACATCCGAGGCGATCACCGGCGTGCCGCAGGCCATTGCCTCCAGGGCCACCATCCCAAACGATTCGTAGTGCGAGGGCACAACCACCACCGAGGCGGCGGTGTAGTAATGAACCAGCGTGTCCTGGTCTTTCGCGCCCAGGAAGGTGACCAGGTCGCCAATGCCCAGGCTCTCTTTGAGGCTGTGTAGCCGCTTGAGTTCGCTGTGCTCATACGTCGAGTCGAGGTCGGGGTCGCCGCCGATGATACACAGGCAGATGTGATGGTGGAGTTCCGGCCGGCGCTCCATCACCAGGGCCATCGCCTGGATCAGGGTGTCAATGCCCTTCAAGGGCTGGATGCGGCCCGCAAAAAGGATCATCTGGTGGTCGGGCGGCGTCCCGATTTTGGTTCGGGCCTCGGCCCGGGGTCGGGGGCGAAATCGCTCCAGGTCGACGCCGGGGGGTACGATGGAGATTTTGGCCGGATCAGCGCCGTAGAGGCCGGCCATCTGGCCCTTCTCGATGGGCGTTGCCGCCACCAACCGGTCGGCGAAGTGCATAATCTCGCCCTCACAATCGTGACGGCGGCGGCTTTCCATTTCCTCGGGCGTTTGGGCCACCCGGTTCTTCATTTCGGCCAGGGTGTGGAACATCTGGACGATGGGTATCCCCCAGGCCCGGCGCAGGTCCCGGGCCACCAACCCCGACAGCCAGTAGTGGCTGTGCAGGATGTCATACCGGACCCCTTCGGTGGCAGCAACCTCTCTCACCCCCCGCACAAATTGCGGCAGGTGGTTGAAAATCTCGTTCTTGTCGTAGGGTCGCTCCGGCCCGGCGACGATGTGAAAAACCCGCCCGTTGGGGCCAATGAGGCTGCCGGTGTGCGGGATCTCCGGGTCTTGCGAGCGGGTGAACACATCCACGGCGACGCCGCGCCGGCTGAACTCGCGGGTCAACTCGCGCACGTAGACGTTCATGCCGCCGGTTTCCTTGCCGCCCAGCATGGCCAGCGGGCAGGTGTGGACGCTTAGCATTGCAATTCGTTTGATCATAACCCTCTTTTGGGGGAGGCTTATCGCCGCTTGGCTGCCGGGCCGGTTGCCGGGGCCACAGGTCCCCCCCGCCTGCACGATGACATCATTCACCTCGGCGGACACCGCCGCCGGGAGCTTGGCGGCCAACAGCGTGTCGAAAAGGGACAGCCGGCTCGGCGTAGAGGAACATCGCTGCCGACCAGTCTTGTTGGGCAAAACCCATCGAGTGGCCGGTATCGCCGTGCAGCCACTCGGTGAACCCGCACGCCTCGTCCCCGTCCTGAAGATTGGCCTGGGCCAGCGATAGCAGCAAACGCTCCGCCTCTTGCTGCCAGCGGTGGCAGACCAGGGCGGCCACGTGAAAGCCACCGATCATCGGCCAGATGCCGTCGTTGTGGTATTGATGGGGCAGATTCGGGTTTCGACTGCGACTATTTCCACTTGATGGTGCAGCCTACCGGCGGCGTCTCGCCGGTTGAAACGGCCTGCCGGGCCAGCGTGGCTTCGAGCGCATCCCGCAGGTAGTGAATCTTGACCGCGCCGGGGTCTTCGTAGTTATCGTCAATTGCGCCGTGATAGCGCAGGGTTCTATCTTTATCGAACAGGAAGACTTCGGGCGTGCGTTCAGCGCCGTAAGCGCGCGCGGTTTCCTGCGTTGCGTCGTAGAGATAGGGGAAGTTGAAGCCTTTCTCCTGGGCGCGCTCCTGCATCCTGGCAAAGCTGTCGTCCGGGTAAGCTCTGGCGTCGTTGGCGTTGACGGCGATCAATTGCACGCCCTTGTCAGCGTAATCGGCCTGGATTTGAACCATGCGGCCTTCCCAGGCCCGCACGTACGGGCAATGGTTGCAGCTAAAGATGACCGCAATCGCTTCCTTGTCGGCGAAATCGACCAGGGAGAGTTTCTTGTGGTCTACATTTGGCAGGGAGAAATCAATGGCTTGATCGCCGATATTGAGATTGGACATAAGGTTACGCTCCTCTATTGCTTAAGTTATCAGCGGACAACCGATCCCTATCCGCCTCGTAAAGCGCGCCGGATCATAGCCGGTGAAGGCAGGGGCGAGATGCGCCCCCCTTCATCGCGCCAGTGATAGGCCCGGCAGGTCAGCGCGTAGCGGGCCTCGGGCGGCGGAGGATCGATGTCCCGGCCATTGACAAGTATAGTCGGCGAGCCAACAAAACGCAAGCGTTGCGCCTGGGCCTCAGTTTTAACCTGGATGATTTCGATCCCGGCCTCGATGCCCTCTTCGGCCATCACCTGGCGCAGACGCTCCAGGGCGGCGTCGTGGGAGGGGCACTCTTCGTAGTAGAGGAATGTTATGTCCACCGGTTGTGTCTCCTATTCTGTCTATAACCTGTGTCTACCCATTGGACAACTTGGTTCGTTAGCCGGTTAACCCATCAACCAGTTAACCAGTTAACCAGTCCACCGCCTAACCGGTCACGGCATCCAGGTGGGGGCGGGGCGCAAAAGGGCGGGACGCGGCCAGGATGACGCAGGCAACGGACAATACCGTCACTGCCAGAGCCACCCAGAAGGCGGGCACGTAGCTGCCGGTCAGGTCGAACAGGTAACCGGCCAGCCAGGAGCCGGAGGCCGCGCCCGCGCCGAAGGCCATCCCGACGAAGCCGTTGATCTGGCCGACGCTCTCGCCGGGGAAGGTGTCGCTCATCATAGCGGTCAGCAGCGAGCTGCGCGAGCCTTCGCCCAGGCCAAACAGCACGGCGTAGAGATACAGGAGCCAGACCTGCGTCGAGTCCTGGAGGAGGAGCAGGGAAATCGTGGCGCCGCCCATCGCCACCGAGCTGACGATGAAGGCTCGCCGCCGCCCGATGCGGTCGGCCAGGATGCCCCAGCCGATGAAGGCCAGGACGACGATGCCCCCGGAAAAGCCCATCAGCGTCGCCGCGAAAAAGCGGTCGAATCCGACATCGACGGCGGCGGCAACCTGGTGCACCGACAACATTCGCAGCGAGAACAGCCCGCCGAAAGCGGCCACCAGCAGCAGCCAGAAGGCCGGGGTGCGGATCGCGTCTTGCAGCGACCAGCTCAGGTATCGGGACGGCGCGGGTTGGGCTGCGGGCATAGAGCGGGGGGGTGGAGGGGCGGGATCGCCGTCGGGTTGCAGGCCCAACTTAGCCGGGCGCAGGCGCATCACCAAAAAACTCAAGGGCAAGACGATGGCGGTCAGCAAAATCGCCTGGCCGACCAGGGCCAGCCGCCAGCCCCAGGCCGTGATCCAGCGTTCGGTCAGGGGCACGATGACCAGCGTCCCGATGCCCGTGCCGGCGAAGGCCAGCCCCATCGCCGTAGCCCGCCGCCGTCGAAACCAGCGGGCGATCAAGGTGGCATAGTTGGCTAAGCCCAGGATGGTGATGCCCAGCGAGGCAACCACGCCGTACCAGAAATAGAGCTGCCATTGCGTCGAGATGCGGCTGCTGGCCAGCAGCCCTCCGGCGAAGAGGAGCGCCCCGACCGAAAAGAGCCGGCGCGGCCCAAACCGGTCCAGAAGCCAGCCCATCGGGGGGGCAAAGATGGCGAAGACGACCATACTCAGCGAGAAAATTCCGGCTGTGCTGGCCCGGCTCCAGCCGTAATCGTCGATCAGGGCTACAAAGAACACCTGGAAAGACAGGCGTCCGCCGAAGACAATCGCCAGGCTAAAAAAAGCGGCTGCGGCAATGGCCCAGCCGTAGAAGAATTTAGATGATTTCATAAGCGACTCATCTGAAAAAGGGTCATTATTACCGCCAAGACGCCATCCCCTGCCTTCGGCGGGGACAGGCGAACGCCAAGTTTTGCTTGATTTTTGCCTTTTCTTGGCGCACTTCGCGTCTTGGC
>JBHHXL010000380.1:0-4727 GCA_046757065.1 Anaerolineae bacterium | reverse complement strand
TGGGTGTCCGGGTCAAAGGAACGGACCGCGCCGGGAACCGGCGGGCGAGCGAAGCCGTCGGCCAGGACAGCCGTGGCCCCGTAGCTACCGGCCAGGGCCAGGATGCCGGCCGGGTCCAGATCGGTGAAGGACCACCAGGCCGGGTAGGGCGTGGTTTCGACCGGGGCCGCCCACCACACCCGGCGGGGGTAAAGATGGTACACCGCCCGGTGGTAGAGGACGTAGGCCGGATCGCCGTAGGTGCGCGGGCTGGCGGTGAGCAACAGCAACGTCGTATCGGGCGGCGTCTCCGCCTCGACCCAGGCCAGCAAGTCGTAACTGGCCGCGCCGTAAGCGACGCGGGCCTCAGCCGTAGCATCTGGCAGGCGGGCGTATTCCAACAGTTGGCGCACAAACCCCAGGCGGGCCGGCAGATAATAAACCTGCCCGGCCAATACCAGAAGCAGGGCCAGGCGGGGCAACCAGGATCGGATTTTGGGTGTTGCGTTTTGAATTTTGAGTTTATGAACGCTCATAACCTGGGCCGGATAAAGATGTTCTATGGGGCCGCAGGATCAAGTTGGTAAATTTGGATGCGGCCATAAGTCGGATCGTCGATCTCGGTTATCAGGGTCGCCTGTCGCCGGGCCAGATAGTCGTCGATCTCCAGGCCAAGTGAATGTAAGGGATGGTCAGGCTCCGCAATCTCATCCAGAAAATCGAGCATGATCTGGTCAAGCAAGATAACATCGGGGGGAATGGCCTGGGCCGCCTGGCCGAAGGACACCGGTTCGGCCACATACTGCGGGCTGGTCCAGATGACCGGCACGGCGATGCTGCGGTAATCCCGGCTGGCCGGGAACAGCCCCAGCCAATAGTGATGCATGCCCATCACCCGGCTGCCGGGGGGAAGCCGGGCAGCGATGGCCCGGGTGTAGGTTTGATAGGGCGTTGCCTGCCGGGCCTGGAGGTGAAAGCGCCAGTTGGCCAGCCCGCCTTCGGCCAGGGCCAGGACAAAACACAGGGCCAGGACGGGGCGCCACCAACGTTGGGACACGTTCGCCTGCCAGACGTAGATAAACCCCGAGGCAATGGCCAGGGCGAACAGGGGCCACAGCATAGCCAGGTAACTGAAGGTTTTGAAACGCAGCAACACGGCGAACAGGAAGCCCAGCGTGGCCAGAGCCGCGATCAAAACCCTGGCCTGCCAGGCCCGGTCCGCCCAGGCCCGCCGGGCCAGCCACAACAGGCTCAGGCTGCAGGCGATGAGCCACAGCCAGGCCCCCAGCGAGCCTTTGGCCCCGTTCAGCAGCGGGTCATAGCGTTCCACCTCGCCCAGCAGGTTGATCAGATAGAAGCGGGGATCCAACAGGCCGAAGCGGTCGGCGTAGTTCCGGTTTTGCAGCAGGAAATCGCCCCAGCCGGAAGCCACGTACCAAACATACGGGGTCAGCACCAGCCCGAAACCCAGCCCCATCGCCAGGACCGGTCCAATGGCCCGCCGGCCTAAAACCCAGACCAGGCTCAGCGCCAGCGCCGGCAGCCAGAACCCACCGTAAAGATGGCTGAGAGTGGCCAGACCCGCCAACAACCCTATCCCGAAGAAGTTTTGGATTTTGAGTTTTGAGTTTTGAGTTTTCAGTGTGCCAACCAGCGCCAGCAAGGCGGTCAGGCCAAAGACCGGCACGGCGCTGTCGTAGCGGACGATGCGAGCCACGTCGGCCAGGGGCAATCCGCTGCGCAAATGGGCGAAGGGGCCGGCAATGCGCCAGCCGACCAGGACCGCCACGGCCAGCGTCCCGTGCCAGGGCGAAAAGAGCTTCCATCCCAGCCGGTGGGTGACGGCCACGGCCAGGGTGATCAAGGCCAGCGGCGCCAGACGCGCCTGGAACAGACCGAGGCCAAAGAGATGAAGCCCGCCCCCAACCAGAATGGGAAACAAGGGCATAAAGCCGTAGTAGTGCCGCTCCATCCCGAAAAACCCGGCGAACAAATCGCTGCCGAAACGGCCCTCGGCCCAGAAGGTATAGCCGGGGGCCGACTGCCAGGACTCATCCTCGTGGATTTTGGGGAAACGGTCCAGGCCGGAAACGCCGCCAGCCCAAAAGTAGAACACCAGCAGCAGCGTCAGCAAATACGGCGTAAATCGCGGTATGGGTTTGTGAAAAAAGGAAGCCGTTTTCACTCGATTTCTGTGTCAGGAAAGCGCCGGGGCCGGTCTGAGCCACTCGATCAGGGCCCGGTCCAGCGGGAGGATGTAGACTCGATTCTCAACCCGCCAGCGGGAGAGGGTTTGCAACGGCCAGCGCAGCGGATTGCGATTGCTGCTGTAGGCAAACCGCTGGTAGAACTTGAAGTGTTCGATTTCGCGCAGTTGCCCGTCGCTCAACCACTCGCTGCCGCTGCCGATGTAATCAAACTCGGCCCACTCCTGCAACGAGACCGGGAAGCGATAGTCTTCAGCCCGCAAGCGCTCGGCGATGGGGTTGCCAGGGTAGGGCTTGAAGTAAAAGAGGGCCAACTCAAAATCGGCGCTCATTGCCCGCAACTCTTTGGCTACGCGCAAGGTTTCGGCCACGCTCTCCGGCGGCTCCCCCGGAAAGCCGACAATGACGTTGATGATGGCTCCAATGTTGTGGCGGATGAGCTTCTCGGCGGTGATCCACATATCCTCGACCTTGATGTCCTTTTGAATCCAGTCGATCGTTTCCTGGGAGCCGGCCTCAAGGCCGATCATCACCCGGCGCAGGCCGGAGCGCTTGCACAGGGCAAAGGTCTCATCGTTGATGCGGCGGCCCTGATCGGCCCGCAAGGTCCCGGTCCAGGTGAATTGCAGGCCGTGGCGCAGGAAGCCCTCGGCCACGGCGGCCACGCGCTGCTGGTGGGTGAAGTAAGTTTCATCCTGGAGGTTCAAATCGGTGAAGCGGTGTTGCCGCCACAGGCCGGCCAGTTCGGCCACCATCCGCTCCGGGGCGTAGCCGTACCAGCCGCGCCGGTAAACGGCCGGGTCGGCGCAGAAATTGCAGCGAAAACGGCAGCCCTGGGAGGAAATGTAATCGAGCTGGCGCTGGCCTTTCAGATCGAAGTAGCGTTCGACAGGGAGGAGCGCGTAGTCGTGCCGGGGCAGGTCGTTGATGTCGCGCAAGGGCCGGGGCGGATTGACGACCACGCCGCCCTGCCCGTCGCCCACGGCGCAGCCCGGCACGCCCGCCAGAGACTGCCCGGCGGCCAGCCGCTCCACGATTTCGGCGAAGGTCTCCTCGCCCTGGCCCACCACCGCCGCCGTAACTTCCGGCGCTGCCGCGCACATCTCCGGAAAGAGGGAGGGATGCCAGCCGCCCCAGACCACCGGCAGATCGGGGCGATGGGCCCGCGCCGCCCGGCTAACCGCCAGCGCATCTTTGATCGGCGCGCCGGTCAGAACGGTGATCCCCAGGCAGAGGGCATCATCCAGGTGGCCCAGCAGCGTTTGCACGGAATCGAGGCGGCCATCGATGATCACCACCTCGTATTTTTCCCGGTCCAGGGCCGAGCCCACGGCGATCAAGGCCAGGGGCATCGTCCAGAAGACGGCTTTAGGATTATAAAGAACCACTTTACGACGCATAGGCAGGTTTTTATTCCTTCAAAGTTCAGGATTGGCCAGCCAGTTCCACAAAATCCCGCTGGGCTGGATAGACGACCTCAGTATCCACTTTGATGACGATCCCCTCTAGACGAGCTATTTGGATCAGCGGTGAAACCTGGTCATCCCACCACTGCCGTTCACTACACGGGATGGGTTCTATACGAGAATCAATTTGCGCCGTCAGTGACCAAAGCATCTCTTCCTGTTTCCAGGTTAGTTTCTCAAAACCTGCTGAGACCAGGAGTAAATCAATGTCGCTCCCGGCGCGTGTTTCTCCGCGAGCGTGCGATCCAAAGAGTACGGCTCGCTCAATTTGGAAACCATGCTCGCGCAATAAAGCCAGGTATTGGCGCACTTCAGCGATCACAGCGTCAAGAGCCAATGCACCATCTCCTTTATCTGATCCCAGGTGTCAGTCACCTCGGCCGGGGTTACGAGAGGAGTACGTAGAAGTATAATCTCTAGCCGGGTAGGTGCAAGTTGACGACCGTCCGAAAAACGAGTATGCTGGCATTGACGCACCGTCCATAGTTGCCCACGCCCTGGCAGGCTGACGAGTCACTGGTGAACGCCGGTAAGGAACTCGATAAGCACTATATTCCGCCCCGCTATCCCAACTCCCATCCGCAAGGAGCGCCTTATGACTACTACACCCGGGCCGAAGCCGAACGCGCCATCGCCAATACACAGGTCATCCTCGCCTTCTGTGAGCGTCTTTTGGCTGAACCTGGACCAGGTTCGGGCCTGCCTGACGGCGGCAGCATCCCGCCTGGCGGCGACGCACCCGGAAATTGAGGATTTCTGGCTGTCATTGAAAAGTTGACGACAGCCTTAAAAGCAAGTATACTATTTGCGACGAGGTGCCCCGGACCGCACGGGGATCAATGGCGTGGCTGAGATGCTACGCGCCTGTTAGAGGTAAGCTACTACTCTAGAACCCACGGCAACAATAGCCGTGGGTTCACCCTTTTTAGTCACGGGATACGGACCAGGCGCACCTTGGTCTCAAATTTGGCAAAAGCCGCCTCCAACTCGGCAGCATGCTTACCTCGATTAGCCTCATTAGATACAAAATCAACAAGGTAGGCGGTAAAGTCAGCAAGCTGTAAACCTGCATAGA
>JBHHXL010000379.1:0-4730 GCA_046757065.1 Anaerolineae bacterium | reverse complement strand
GCTTTCAGGCGCTTTTTGTCTCTCTATTCAATTCGTAAGGTGCGAAAAATAGGCTTAGCACTTTTAAAAACCTATTGACAGCCGGTACTTTGACGATTATAATTATGGTTAGTTTCGTGTAAGGGCGGACCGAACTGCTCCCTTTCTCCCTACTATCCGCGACAAGGGTACGCAACCCCGCCGCTCTGGTTAGCATAATCTTTGAAGAGCGGCATCTTGTAATGTCAGAACGGGTAACACTACCTTGAGCCCGTCTTTAATGAAGAAAGTACAGGCCATAATGAGTGACCTCCCCCAGATTTATTGCAAGTATGAGCTATTGTTTACCCCTCACCTGATTCCGGAACTCAAGGATTTGCGTGGAGATGAGTGGCGAAAGCTCATCGAATATCTGGCCTCGCTGCCGGAATCCCACCCCGATGCGCTTGCATTCGCGATGATGATGATCGAACTCGATAGCTGCCTGACCTGCGAGATGGACAGCTATCGAGCGCAGCGTGGTTGCGCCCTGTGCGCGCGCCAGGCTATCCTGAGCTTCAAGGGATCAGACCGCCAGCTTTTGCAACAGTACGAGTGTACCAAGCAAAGGTTTTACCACCAATCGCAGGCGCAGGATGCGTTGAAACAGGCCGCCTGAGCGCCCCCCGCAGCCGATTTGCACCGTAATCGACGACCACCCCCAACCCGGTGGTCGTCATCATTTATGGCGTTACTCATTACCCGACATTGCCAATCAGAAACCGGGTTTTCACCAGCAAAAGCGCTTGAATTGGCCTGTTCAGACGACAACCCGTGTCGGGTAGTGAGATGGCGGCAACACCTTCGACATTGCCCCTTGAAATTGCCCGATTTGCCAACCTGGAGTAGAGTCTAAGCCGCTCGCCACCCTTAACAACGAATACGGCTTCATTAAGGATGTGAGGCCCATCGAAGAGGAGGAAGAGGCAGGATGCTGACACTCATAGAGAAAATACTGTTTGCCCTGGTGGTACTGATCGCCCTGTACTTTACCTACGTCCATTTCAATCGCATGCGCCGGGTCATCTTCCGCGGGCAGGGCAAGTTGGACTTCTCGAACGTGCCCTTTCGTCTGCTGCGCGCCCTGGGCGTGCTGGTCACCCAGCGCACGGTCTTTAAGACGCGCCGGGTGACCAGCCTGTTCCACGGTTTTATTGCCTGGGGCTTTCTCTACTATTTCCTGGTCAACTTCGCCGATGTGTTAGAAGGCTATTTCCCCATCCGGTTTCTGGGCGACGGCTCGCTGGGCGGCCTGTATCGTCTCCTGGCCGATGTTTTGAGCGTGGCCGTTCTGATCGGCATGGTCTACTTTCTGGTGCGGCGCTTCGTCAGCGACGCGCCGGCGCTCGCCTTCCACGACAATGTGAAACTGCATCCCAAGGTGCTGCCCGGCCTGCGCCGCGACTCGTTGATCGTCGGCGGGTTTATTCTGCTCCACGTGGGCTTCCGCTTTCTGGGCGAGACCTTCGCCATCGCCAAAGAGGGGTTCGACCCCTGGCAGCCCTTCGCCGGGGCCGTGGCCGGACTGTGGGCGGGCCTGGGCCAGGGCGGCCTGACCGTGGCCGAACACGCCGCCTGGTGGATCGCTCTGGGCCTGATCCTGGCCTTTTTGCCCTACTTCCCCTACAGCAAGCACATCCACCTGATGATGGGCCCGCTGAACTATTTCCTTCGACCGGAGCGGACGGCGCTGGGTGCGCTGGACCCCATCGATTTTGAAGATGAGTCGATTGAGCAATTCGGCGCGGCCAACCTGGAAGATTTGCACATCAAGTTCCTGCTCGACCCGTTTGCCTGCATTATGTGCAACCGCTGCCAGGACGTGTGCCCGGCCTATCTCACCGGCAAGGAACTGTCGCCCTCGGCCCTGGAGATCAATAAGCGCTACTTCATCAAGGACCATATGGCCGCCCTGGCCGACGGCGATGCTTCGCCGGCCCCCTTGCTCGATTTCGCCCTCAGCGAGAGCGCGGTCTGGGCCTGCACCGCCTGCGGCGCATGCGCCGAAGTCTGCCCGGTGGGCAACGAACCCTTCTTCGACATTATGGAAATCCGCCGGGAGCAGGTCTTGATGAGCAGCCAGTTCCCCGGCCAGCTCCAAAATGCCTTCCGTGGCATGGAACGCAACGGCAACCCCTGGCAGATGGCCGAGGACCGGCTGGCCTGGACCAAGGGGCTTGACTTCGAGGTGCCGACCGTCGAAAGCAACCCCGGCTTCGAGGTGCTGTACTGGGTCGGCTGCGCCGGCGCTTTCGACCCGAACGGGCAGGAAACGGCCCGCGCCTTCGCCCGCATCTTGCACGCCGCCGGGGTCAACTACGCCGTGCTGGGCAATACCGAAACCTGCACCGGCGACGCCGCCCGGCGGGCCGGCAACGAGTACATCTTCTATGAAATGGCGATGGCGAATATCGAGACTCTGAACGAAGTAGGAGCAAAAAGGATCGTTGCCACCTGCCCGCACTGCCTGCACGCCCTGGGCAAAGAGTACGAACAGTTTGGCGGCACCTTCGACGTGGTCCACCACACCCAGTTTCTGGCGGAACTGATCGGCCAGAACAAGCTATCTCTGAAAAACGACCCACTCGAACAAACGACGTTCCACGATCCGTGTTATCTGGGCCGCCACAACGGGGTCTACGACGCGCCCCGCGAAGCCCTGGCCCAGGCCGGGGCCAGGTTGCTGGAAATGGATCGATCCCACAGCAACTCCTTCTGCTGCGGCGCGGGCGGCGCTCAGGCATGGAAGGAGGAGGAGCACGGCCAGCAGGCCGTCAATCACAACCGCTACGAGGAAGCCCAGGCAACCGGGGCGAAGACGCTGGCCGTCGGCTGCCCCTTCTGCCGGACGATGCTCAGCGACGCCAACCGGCAGGCTGGAGAGAAGATGGTGGTTAAGGACGTAGCCCAGGTCGTGGCCGAGGCGCTATGACCATAGTCTACTCCCCTCGCGTCAGGGGCACGAACCGCACGCCCCCCCAATTGTAGCGCAAGAACTCATCGCCCTGGCGGGTGATGAGCCACAGGCTTTGATAACCGCCCGGCGGCCCGACGGGCAGGACCAGCCGCCCGCCCTCGGCCATCTGGTTGAGCAGCGGCTGCGGGACGTGGTCCGGCGCGGCGGTGACGATGATGGCCTCGAAGGGGGCGTATTCCTCCCAACCCCAATAGCCATCCGCCTGCTTGGCCGTGATTTCGTCATAGCCTAACCGGTCAAAGGTGGCCTGGGCGCGTTCGGCCAACTGGGGGATGATCTCGATGGTGTAAACCTGGTCGGTCAGTTCGGCCAGGACGGCGGCCTGGTAACCGGAGCCGGTGCCAATCTCCAGCACCTTGTCGGTGGGGGACAGGTCGAGCAGCTCGGTCATCAGGGCCACGATGTATGGCTGCGAAATGGTCTGGCCGTAGCCGATGGGCAGGGGGTGGTCGTTGTAAGCCTGGTCCAGGAAATCGGCCGGCACGAATTCGTGGCGGGGCACCGCTTCCATCGCCCGCAAGACCGCTTCATCGCTGATGTCCCGGCGGCGCATCTGAGTTTCCACCATCATCAGCCGGGTCTGGGCGAAGGGGTCAGGGCTGGGGCTGGCGGGTTCGGCGAAGGTGGGCGTAACGGTAGCAGGTCTGGCCGTGGCTGAAGGCGGGCTACCGGCGGGCGTAATCGAGGGGGCGGGCGCGCCACAGCCGCCAGCCATCACCAGGGCCAGGACGAAGGTTGTTAGCTGAGCTTTCATTGGCTATACCTCTAGCAAGATTCACCACACCCGTTTGCCCAGGGCGGAGAGGGCCAGCTCAACGGCCATCTCCGCCGTTTTGTTGCGCTCGTCCAGGATGGGGTTGACCTCGACCAGTTCCAACCCCACCATCCGGCCTGTCTCGGCGATCATCTCGCAGGCCAGATGCGCCTCGCGATAGGTCAGACCGCCTTGGACCGGTGTGCCCACGCCGGGCGCGTAGAGAGGGTCCAGCGCGTCCAGATCGAAGCTGACGTAGATGCCGTCCGTGTCGCGGGTGGCGATGTCGAGGGCCTGGCGCAGCGCCTCGTACAGGCGGATGCGGTCGATCTGCTCCATAGCGAAAACCGTGATCCCCGCCTGGCGCAGACGGTCGTGTTCCTCCGGGTCAAGCTGCCGCACGCCGATGACGGCCACTTTGGCCGGCTCAACCACCGGCAGCGGTCCTCCCAGCAGCGCCACCAGGCGCGGGTCGCCGTAGCCGGTCAGAGCCGCCAGGGGCATACCGTGAATGTTGCCCGAGGGGGAAGTCTCGGCGGTGTTGAAGTCGGCGTGGGCGTCGATCCAGAGTAGCCCCAGGCGTCTGCCCTGGGCCACACCCCGGATCGATCCCAGAGCCAGGCTGTGGTCGCCGCCCAAAATAAGCGGAAAATGACCGGCCTCAACGACCGTTGTAACCTTTGCGCCCAGTTGCTCGACAACGGCAATAATCGGCTCCAGGTAGCGCAAGTTCGTTTCGGTTTCATCGTAGGCTTCCGAAACGGGCACCTCGATGTTGCCCTGGTCGTAGATGGCGCAATCCAAGGTTTCCAGGGCTGGGATCAACCCGGCGTAGCGAATGGCGCTCGGTCCCATGTCGACGCCGCGCCGCCCGGCGCCCAGGTCCATCGGCACGCCGATGACGTGGATTTGCATAGTTCTCTCCCTGGCTATTGCTCTGTCAGGCAAATCAGTTGATCTTGACGGCATATCATTCCGAGC
>JBHHXL010000378.1:0-4735 GCA_046757065.1 Anaerolineae bacterium | reverse complement strand
TTTGTTCCGGACGCCATATTAGTTTACCGGGTTTATCGAGTGACTTGCCTGGTTGGCGCGACTCCAGTCACCCCTAATGAAAGCTGTTTCACATCTCGGCCCGGTAGAGGGCTGTTTCTAACCTGTGCAAAGCTCTGCTGGCCCGCCTGTTCAGCTTCCACAGGGCATCCAGGTCATCCGGGTTATGCACCACGGCCTGAGCCAGGAGCGCGCTGGCCTTGAGCAGGCTGAAAGCTTCGCTCTGGATGGGTATCTTGCCCCCCTTTAGCTTGTTGGCCGCTTTGACCAGTTCATCCACCTCTGGCCGCCAGTCACGGACCGGTTTGCGCCGGGCTTGTTCTTGCTCTATGGCTTGCAGGGTCGGATCCAGGGTGGTGATGATGCGCCGGTTTTGCTTGGCGGCCATATAGATTTCTTTCAGGTTGCCCTTGATGCCGCCGCCAAAGAAGATGCTGTAGGTTTGAAGCAAGCCATCGTAAATAATGCGTCCTTGGAACGGGAGTAGGACTGTTTTGACCCGGATGGGCGGGCGGTGGTAGTACTGGAACATGTCTTTGAGACTGTCGGTTAGCCCCAGCACCACGTAAACCTGGGGCGGCTCATCGGCGTGGATTAGAATCGCGCCTTTTTTCAAAAATCGCTCAATGTAAAAGTCACCGGCCACAAAGTTCTTCCAACTTCGTACGATCGCCAGTTCATCCTCGCTAAGTTGGGCCGGGTTTTCGGCAATAAAGGAATCCAGCAGTTCGGATTTTTCGTAAAGCGCATTACGCACCGGAAACTTCTCTTCGAAAGAATAGTCCTCGGCGTAGGCCTCAATCGACTCCACATCGGGTAGGAGGTTGAGCTTCTGATTGACGTAGAACTGCAAGGGCCACATCAGCTTGTAATAAAGGGCGACTTCGTCGGATGATAGTTTCACTTTTTATCTCCTTCGATAGGCACTGGATCGCCCCCAATGGAATGGTAGAATTTTAACACAGAGAACACCGAGATTCCTTGTGAACTTTGTGCCTTCTCTGGGTACTTTGTGTTCCTTTTTCGCTTCCCCTTAAATGGACCCGGTTCCCGCAGTTGACCGGGCAATATATCACGCTCTGACTGAGGAGTGAGGCGACGATCCATGACCCGCGCCCTATCCCCCCAGGAAGGACCGCCGCACCTCGTCGTTGTTGAGCAGTTCCTGGCCCGTGCCCTGGTAACTGTTCTGCCCCAATTCCAGCACGTAGCCCCGGTGACTGACCCCGAGGCCCTGGCGGGCGTTCTGCTCGATCATGAGCACCGTCAGGCCGATCTCGGCGTTGAGCCGCTCGATGTTTTCAAAAATCATGCGGGTGATCAGCGGGGCCAGCCCCGCCGATGGTTCGTCCATCAACACCAGTTTCGGTTCCAGCATCAGCGCCCGTCCGATTTCGAGCATGCGCTGCTCGCCGCCGCTCATCGTGCCCGCCATCTGTTTACGCCGCTCGGCCAGGCGGGGAAAGAGGCCCAGCACGTAGTCGATCCGCTCGGCGATGCGCTTCCGGTCCGGTTCAATGTACATGCCCATTTCCAGGTTTTCAATCACGGTCATTTGCGGGAAGACGCTGCGCAACTGGGACACGTTGGAGATACCCGCTCGCAAATTTTGCTGGGGGCGCTGGTTGGTGATGTCCCTGCCATCGAACAGAACCTGCCCCTGGCGTACCTTCAGAAAGCCGTAGATGGCCTTGAACACGGTCGACTTGCCGGCCCCATTCGGCCCGATGACGCACACAATCTCCCTGGGGTAGACCTTGAGGTTGACCCCGCGTAAAATGTCGATGTCCGTGTAGCCGGCGTAGAGGTCTTTGGTTTCCAACAGGGGATGGGAATTGCCATTGGTGGACATATCAACCTCGCGTGCCAAAATACGCTTCGATGACCGCCTCGTTGGCCTTGATTTCCTCCGGCGTGCCTTCGGCCAGCTTTTCACCGTAGTTGAGGACGTAGACCCGGCTGCACATATCCGAGATGAACTCGATGTTGTGCTCGACCATCAGGAAGCTTTTGCCTTCCCGGTCGTTAAGCTCCCGGATGCGGTCTTTGATCGTTTCGATCAGGGTCGGGTTGACGCCGGAAGTGGCCTCGTCGAGCAGCACCAAATCGGGGTCTGGCATCAAAGACATACCGAGTTCCAGCAAACGCCGCTGGCCGCCGGACAGAGTGCCGGCTTTTTCATAGGTGAGATGATCGAGCATTAGAAAATGGATCAGGTGCAGGGCGCGGTCCTCCGTGTCCTTGTGGCTGGGCTTGAGCATCTGCCACAAGCCCTCGCCGCGCCATTGGCGGCTGATCAGCATGTTTTCCAAAACCGTCATCTCGCGGTAGACCCGGATGACTTGAAAGGTGCGGGCCAGGCCCATATGGGCCACCTGGTGCGGCTTTTTGTGGGTGATGTTCACCCCTTTGAAGAAAACCTGCCCGTGGCTAATATCCTGCACCCGGCTGAGGCAATCGAAGAGGGTGGTCTTGCCGCTGCCGTTGGGACCAACCAGGCCGACGATCTCGCCGGGGTAGACGGCAAAATCCACTTCGTGAACGGCGGCCAGGCCGCCAAAGTATTTGCTAACAGACCGGCCCTCCAGAAGAGGCTGCCGGTGGTGACCGGATTTGTGGTTGTTATCGCTCACTGGTCCGTCTCCTCCACGGCTCTGGGCCCGCCGGTCCCCTCCTCAGTGAACCATCTGCCCAACAGGCGCTGCATCGAGGTGGCCGACCTGTCGCCGAAAAAGCCGGCGATACCGTTCGGTACAAAGAGGACAATGATGATCAGCAGAATACCCTGGGCCATCAGGTGATAATCACCCAGGTTGGCCCAGGCCACATCGCGCAGCCAATAAATAACCGATGCGCCGATCACCGGACCGGCCACGGTGCCCAGGCCGCCGAGCATCGACATCATGACCATATCGATCGTGCGGCGCTCGATGAAGACGATGTCGGGGTCGATATAGGTGTTTTGGAAGGCCCAGATGCCGCCGATAAACCCGGTCAGACAGGCCGATATACCGAAGGCAATCAGTTTATGTTTGGTGGTGTTGATGCCCCGCATCTCCGCCCCGACCTCGTCCTCGCGGATGGCCAGCAACGTTGCCCCAAACTCGGTGCGCCGAATCCACCAGACCAGGGCCACGATCAGGATCATCAGCGCCAGCAGTCCGTAGTAAAAGAGCGGGCGGTTGAGGTACGGCGGCAGGTTCAAGCCCTCTCCCCCGCCGGTGAGGGGCTTGGCCACGCGGATAACCTCGCGCATGGCCACGAAGGTGCCCAGCATAGCGATGGAGAAGTAGGGGCCGCGCAGCCGCAAGGTGGGCAGGCCGATGAGTTGGGAGAAGAGGATGGCTACAATGCTGCCGAAGGGTAGGGCCAGCAGAAACGTCCACGGGGCCAACGCCCGGGGGTCCTGGGCCACCTCCGCTGAGAAGGGCGAAACAATAACGGTGGAAAAATCCTTGAACCAGGTTTGGGCCATTAAAACACCCACCACGTAAGCGCCGATGCCGAAGAAAACCGTGTGGCCGAAATCGACGTAACCGGTCATGCCGCCGATGATGTTCCAACTGCTGGCCAGGATGATCAGCGTGAACATCTGGGTGAAGCCCAGGATTTGGGCGTTGCTGGTATTGGGCAGCCGGGGAAAGATGGCCAGATAGGCCACGGTCAGAATCAAAAGCAGCGGCAGCAAGAAATTATAACGACGGGCGGTCATAGTCATCGTCGCCATCTTATGTGCCTTCCTGGAATTCCATCGGGCGCAAGCCGCCCAGTAACCCTTGCGGGCGGGTGATGAGGATGAGGACTAAAATCGTAAATGAGGCGACGATAGCCAGATTCGTGCCGACTCTGGGGACGAAGGTGGCGATCATCGTTTCGATCACGCCCAGCACCAACCCTCCGACCAACGCGCCGGGGATGCTGCCCAGTCCCCCCAGGGCGGTGATGGTGAAGGCCCGCAGCGTCAGAGGTGGCCCCATGAAGGGGAAGATGGCCTGCGTCGGGCTGATCATCATCCCGGCTGCTGCCGTCAGGGATACGCACAACCCGAAGGTGACGGCGTAAACGAAGCCGATCTCGATGCCCACCATGCGCGCCGCATTTTTGTTTTGGGCGGCGGCCCGGATCGATTTGCCCAGGCGGGTGCGCTGCAAAAACAGGTGTAGGCCGGCCAGCATGATCAGGGCGGCCACAAAAACCAGGGCTTTGATGTTGGACAGGGTTACATTGCCGAAACGCAGCGCGCCGGTGTAGGAGACATCGACCGAGCGGGGGCTGGCCGTGAAGATGAGCTTGGTCACGTTGGCCAGGGTGATCGACAGCCCAAAGGTCACCAGCAGCGAAACCAGATGCGGCTTTTCCACCACCCGGTTGATCAGATATTTCTGCAACAGGTAGCCAAGCCCAAACATCGCCGGCATAATGACGATCAGGGCCAGGAAGGGGTCCATCCCTTGAAAGCCCGCGCCGGCCATAAAATTCAGCAGCGGGTCGAAGCCTTCAAATTTGAGCGCGTCCATAATGAACTGTGGAGGCTTGCTCAGGAACCAGGCAAAATAGGCCCCGATCATGATAAACTCGCCGTGCGAGAGGTTGATGACGCCCATCACGCCCCAGATGATTGAGAAGCCAAGGACCATCGCCGCGTAGAAGCCGCCGAGCAGGATGCCGTTGATCAACGCTTGCAAAAACTGATCCATGCGTTGCTCCTTTAGCTTGG
>JBHHXL010000377.1:0-4741 GCA_046757065.1 Anaerolineae bacterium | reverse complement strand
TAGACATAGCAAGTTGCCATAACGCAAAAACATTGTAGCTAATAGATTATGTTTTGTCAAAGGCGGGTTTGGGCAGCGGAAAGGCCATTTTTCGGGGATGAACCTCATTGTCAACCCCCTGGAAGGCTGGTATAATGGTGCACGCCTGATTATCGCAAGGGAGTGTGGCAGTGCCCGGCAAACTGAAGATCGTCATTTCAGACCTTCATATCGGCGCTGGACCTGGCGCTGAGGGAGAAAACCCGCTCGATGATTTTAATTGCGACGCGGACCTGATCCGCTTTCTGCACGCATTTCGCCTGGAAAGCATAAACGAGGGTCGTGAAGTCGAACTCATCATCAACGGCGACCTGTTCGAGTTCTTACAGGTGCCGGCCGTCGATGCGTTTGAACCCGGCCATCGCTATGACCGTGACTCGTACCACGATTCTTCCGAAGCGGCCTCGATCAGGCGGCTGGAACTCATCGCCGCCGGGCATCCGGCCATCTTTGAGGCCCTGTCAGACTTCATCCACGTCGAGCCGCCCAAGCGCCGCATCACCATCATCAAGGGCAACCGTGACGTCAACCTGTACTGGCCCCGGGTAAAATCGAAACTGCGCGAGATTTTGGGGGCCACCGGCGCGCGAGCCGACGCCCTGGTTTTCGCCGAGGAATTCATTTCGCGGGAAGGGCTTTACGTCGAACACGGTCACCAACGAACTGAGGCGGCAAACCGCTTCCCCGATTTTATCGATCCGCGCCTCAAACCCAATCAGCCAGACAAACTCTACTACCCGCCCGGCTCGTGGTTCACCCTTGATGTTCTCAACGAGATGAAGCGAGAAAACAGGTGGGTAGACAGGATTAAGCCCTTGTCCCAATTGATCTGGCATTGCCTGGCCTGGGATTTCAGCCTGGCGGTTGAGGTCCTGGCGGCGATGGTCGCGCAGCTTCCGGCGCTGCTGGCCAAAGAGATAGCGCCCGCCGACCGCCTTCCGGCTGACCCGCAGCCGGACTTTCTAGAGCCACTGCAAACCGCTGCCGGCCGGGCGGCCCTTGCCCAACAATACCGCGCGGATGACGGCTTTCGCTGGCAGTTCCATCACCAGATTCAAACCTGGCTGGCCGGCATTGGCCTGGCCCCCCCGGCGGCACTGATGACCACCATCGACGCCTTTGACGACCCCCTGGAAATTGCCTCCGCCGAGCAACGGGCCTGGCAACGGCTCCTCTCCACCGAAGCTCAGGTGATCGCCCGGCGCGAGAAAGCGCAGGTGGTCCTTTTCGGTCACATCCATGTGCCGGTGCAGCAGATGCTGGAGGGCGGCAGTCTGTACCTCAACACCGGCTGCTGGTTATGGCCCGGAGATTTACCTTCGGGAGCGGATGGGGTGGCCCTGGTCGCTTTCAACCAGGCGAGGGGCAGGCAACGGGCCTACCGGCTGCCCTACGCCCGCATCGATTATGACGACGACGGCAACCCCCAGGCCCAATTATTGGACTTTGCAGCCAAAGGCCGCGCCGGGGACAGGGGACTGGCCGGCTTCTACGCCCGGCTGCGGACACGGATCAGGCGATGGCTTGAAGTGGAATGACTCTGGAGGTATTTATGGCGATTCGTTTTATCTTGAGCAGTTATGTGGAACAGGCGATGGCACACGCCGTCTACGACAAATTGGAAGATGGTACATTTAGCGGGCGCATCCCGCCTTGCAAAGGGGTAGTAGCATTTGCATCGACCTTGAACGAATGCGCGGATGAACTGCGCTCCACGCTGGAAGATTGGATTTTGGTCGGCCTCAAGCTAGGACACCCGCTGCCGGTTATCGATGGCATTGACTTAAACAAGGAACCAGACCATGAGCCGGTGGACGCCTTGTAAACGTCGTGTTTTCGTCAGACGGTTGCGAAAACTGGGCTTTGAAGGACCCCTCTCCGGCACTCGGCACCAGTTTATGCTTTATGAGCGATACCGTCTGGCTATCCCTTCCAATGCTGAATACTCTGTAGCGCAACTTCGGATGATGATTTGAGAAGTGGAAGAAATCCTAGAACGCAAAATCACGCTTGACGAGTGGAATAGACTGTGACTCTCGAATTGAACCAGATCGCGCCCCAACTGGAGGCGATGGAGCAGCACCGGGCCGGGCAGATGGACCGGCACCAGCAAACCTTGCAAGCGGCCCGGGCCTGCCTGCATCAGTTCGCCACGGATTCCGAGGCATTGCAGGCCAAAGTCAACACGGCCAGGGAAATCGCCGAGGCGCAGCGCTTTGGCTGGCTGGGCGCTTCCCCCACCGCCGAGCCGTTGGACGCCCGCCATCCCCTGCCGGACTGCCCCGAACGCCTGACGGTCATCGGCAGCGATGGCTCGCAAATCCACCCGGACCGGCACAGCGCCGTCCTCTACGCCCTGATCAACACCGGCTGGATCGTCTACCGGCACGGCTCCAGCCAGCCACCTGAAGCCGGGACGAAATCCACCCTTTTCTATGAACGGAAAGACCTCTTTGATGAACAGGGCCACATATGGCCGCCGTCGGTGCTGAACGCCCGGCGGGACCTGGGAGAGACCGAAGCCTTGCTGCAACTGGCCCGCAACTACGTTGAGGACGGGGTGCCGGTGGTGGCCCTCAACGACGGCCAGCTACCGCTGTGGTCCCTCGATTTGCCCTACAACCAGCAGAAACTCCTGCGCCGGAAACACGCCAAACTGCTGGCCGGCCTGCAGGAACTGGGGGCTATCGTCGCCGGCTACGTGGACCGGCCTCGCAGCACCCACTTGGTCAACCTGCTCCACCTGGCGACGTTGGAGCAGATCGACAAAGATACCCTGCGCGACAACCCCTTCTTGACCTTAATCGACCGGGAGGTATTCGACTTTCTGGGGCCGGGGGAACGATCGGCGTTGTTCGTCATCGAGTCCCAGGCCAATGAATATTATCAGGCCAGGGGCCACAGCGTCCATTTCTTCTACCTGAACGTCGGGCAGGCCGGCCGGGGCAAACTGGCCCGGGTGGAGGTACCGGTTTGGGTGGCAACCGACCCCGACCGGCTGAACATCCTGCACGCCGCCCTGATCCGGCAGGCCTGGCTGACGCGGCGGGAATTCCCCTATCCCTACGCGCTGACCCGCGCCCACGAGCTGGCCGTCATCACCACCGCCGAGCGCCAGGCCCTGGAACGGTTGATCGTCCGGCAGACGCCCGGGGCAACCGGCTCCAGCAAGGCGCTGCAAAAGACCTGGTTAGGCAAACGGGAAAGATTTCGAACATGACCGAATCAACCTTCGTGGGGCGGGTCATCCGCTCCGGTAGCATCGGCTTCACCGTTGGCTGTCGCGATCTGACGCCGGGCGCGCCCCAATTCGGGGCGATGGTCAAAGTCAACCTGGCGGAAGCAGCCGACATCTTCGGCCTGATCTACGACATCGCGGTGCAGGACGATCCCTTCGTGCGGCAACTGATCGACGTGCCCGACACGGACCCGGAAGCCATCCTCGACCAGCGGCAGCGTATGGCCCCGGTCGAGGTGGATGTGTTGATGATCGGCTACCGGCAAGGGGAAACGATTAGGCAGGGGCTGCCGCCCCAGCCGCCTATCGCCCTGATCACCCTCACCACCTGCACCCGGTCCGAGCTGCGGGCCTTCACCCTGCGCCGCCCGCCGGGCGACGGGGGCCAGGCCGTGCCCAGGCTGGATTACCTGCGCTTGCTGCTCAACCAGGGCAACCTGCCGGTCGACGAACTGCTGGTGGCCCACATTCGGCAGGCGGCCCAGGCCCACCCCCCGGAAACGCGGCGCGGGTTTCTGGTCGCCGCCGGCAAAGAGCTGGCGCATTTGCTGGGCGGGGACCTGCCCCGGTTGGACGGCATCCTGCGCCGCCTGTCGAGCGCATACGCTTAACGCGGTTGCAGGACGGTGACGATGGGGTAGGGGATGTCGATCCCTTCCCGCTGGCAGGCTTGCTTGACCGCTTTGAGGGCGTTGGTTTTGGCCGTCAGCGGGTCGACCTGGCCGGTGTCCGTCCAGAAGCGGGCGGTCAGGCTGATGGCGCTGTCGCCAAATTCGTCGAACAGAATGGCCGGGGCGGGGTCATCCTGAATGACGCCGGGCAGGGCCAGCAAAGTATCGGTCAGCGTCCGCGTCACGTGCTCCAGGTCCGATTGGTAGCCGACGCCCACGCTCAAATCGACGCGGCGGCGCGTCGCGCCCGCGTACTTGGTGATGGCGCTGGTGTAGACATCGGCGTTGGGGATGATGACCGTCACGCCGTCCCAGGTGCGGATCGTCGTGGCCCGGACCTCGATGTTGGTCACGGTGCCGCCGTAGCCGGCCACCTCGATGCCGTTGCCGATGTCGAACGGCTGCTGGAGCAGCAACAACACGCCGGCGACGAAATTTTTGGCAATGTCCTGAAGCGCAAAGCCCAGGGTAAAACCGACGATGCCCAGCCCGGCCACAAAACCGGTGATGTCAAAATTCACCTGTCCCAGCGCCCAGATCGTGCCAAGGATTATGGCCGCCCAGCGCGTAATTCGGGCCAGCAGCAAGGTTAGTTCCGGATCGGCGTCACGAAGCTGCAAGGCCCGCTTGACCAGCCCGGCCAGGAGGCCCGCAATGTAGAGGGCGATAAAGAAAATCACCAGGGCTACGACCAGCCTGGGTAGAAAGAGAAGGGTTTGTTCCAGGAAGGCTTGCAGGGTGCGACTGAAAATGTCTACGTCCATGTTGCTGTCTCCGTCTGGCGAATGATTTA
>JBHHXL010000376.1:0-4744 GCA_046757065.1 Anaerolineae bacterium | reverse complement strand
GTTTCCGGATGCCGGTAGTCGGGCGCGATCTCCGCCAGGGGCACGGCCACAAAGGACCGCTGCAGGAGCTCGGGGTCCGGGATGTGGCGGCTTCCTAATTCTAGAATCTGGCGGTTAAAGAGTATAATATCGATGTCAATCGGGCGGGGCGCGTATTTATCTGCCTGGCGCACCCGGCCCAGACTGCGCTCGATGAGGCTGAGGACGGACCGTTTCAGGCGTTTGGCCGTCAGCTCGGTTTCGATGATAGCGGCGGCGTTTAAAAAGTTTGGCTGGCCCGACCGGCCCACCGGCCTGGTCTCCCAGACCGACGAGACGGCCACCAGGTGAGTCAGATTCGCCAGCAGGCGGATCGCCCGTTTTAGATTGTCTTCCGGCTCGATGTTGGAGCCTAAAGACAAATAGGCCATGTTTGGCATCAAGGCCCTCCTTAGGGCTCGGCCCGGCGGCGGTCAACGGTCACGCCCACGGAGCGGGCGAAACGCAGCGCGCCCGGCTTTTCAACGGTAACGATGGCCCGTTCGACGCGCCGGTCGGCCAGACATAGATCGACGATCTCCAGCGCCAGCTTTTCGACCAGGAAGAATTGACTTTCCTCGACGAGGGGGATAATCTGCTTGGTGAGCGTCCGGTAGTTGACGGCGTCGGCGATGTCGTCCGAGGCAGCCGCGCTGTGGTCGGTGTAAAGCGTGATGTTGATCAGGACGTCCTGCTTGCTGCGCCGCTCCTCGTCGTTGACGCCGATAATGGTTCGCAACAGTAAATCTTTGATGTGAATTTGATCGGTGGCCATAGGATTTTCTGCTATCCGCCAGAATTTTTTCCGCTAATAAAGTGTACCTTGGGCTCGATTTACGTCAAATATGGGGCCGGGGTTAGATCGATGGGCTTTTGCGGGCCAATCTTCTGGTCTCTGTGTTCCTGACGCAATTGTTGTCTATATCTTACCTGTTTCATCAAGGGCGAGGGAATGATGATCCAACTCAAAACGTATCACCGTCCCACCAGTTTGGAGGAGGCGTTGGGCTTATTGGCCCGCCCCGGCCTCAAGACGGTCGTCCTGGCCGGGGGGACGACCATCAACGCCCACCTGGACGAAACGGTCGATGAAGTGCTCGATTTGCAGGCCCTTGGCCTGGACGAGGTGGACCGGGCCGGAGACCGTTTGCGCCTGGGGGCGATGGTCCGCCTGCAAACAGTAGTTGAAGCTGAACAGGCCCCGGACCTGTTGCGCGAAGCGGCCCACCGTGAAGGGCCTAACACGCTGCGCAACGCGGCCACCCTCGGCGGCGTCCTGGCCGGCGCGGATTGGGAGAGCGAGTTGCTGGCTGCGCTGCTGGTTCTGGATTGTGAGGTCGAGATACAGTTTCCGGCTTCTGACTCCCCCCCTGTTGACGGGGGGGGGCGGGGGGGGGCGATCATCCCCCTGCCCGATTTCCTGGCCGGTGTGCCGGCGGCCCTGCAAAACGGCCTGGTGACCGCCGCCTCTGTAGCCATCGCTGGCAAAACGGCCAGCGCCCGCGTGGCCCGCACCCCGGCGGACCGCCCCATCGTGGCCGCCCTGGGTCGTCTGGATGCGGCAGGCAGGATACATCTGGCCCTGTGCGGCGTGGCCCGGACGCCGCGGCTGGTTGCCCCCGACGAAGTCGAAGTTGCCCTCGATCCGCCCGGCGATTTTCGCGGGTCGAGCGAGTACCGGCGGCAGATGGCGAGCGTCTTAGCCCGGCGGGTGCTGGCCAGTCTGCGGGAGGACGCCCGATGAAAATCAATATCACTATTAACGGCACTCAAAAAACGTTCACGTGCGCCCCTGGCGAAACCTTGTTCCGCTTGCTGCGGCGCGAGGGCTACTTCAGCGTCCGCTACGGCAGCGATACCGGCGAAACCGGCGCGGCGGCGGTTCTGCTGGACGGTCGCCTGGTCAGCAGCGAGGTACTGCTGGCCGCCCAGGCCGACGGCCACGCGATTGAAACGGTCGAGGGGCTGGCCGAGGGGCTGAAGCTGCATCCGATCCAGGAGGCGTTCATCCGCACCGGGGCCATCCAGTCGGGCTACTCGACCCCGGCCATGATTCTGGCGGCCAAGGCCCTGCTGGATAAGAATCCCAACCCGACCGAAGCCGAGGTCCGCGACGCCCTGTCCGGGATTCTCGACCGGGAGACGGGCTACGTCAGGCCGGTCCAGGCCGTCCTGGAGGCGGCGGCGGTTCTGCGCGGCGAGCAGCCGGCGCAGGTTGAACCCAATGTCCTGACCCCCATCGTCCTGCCCGGCCAGGACTTCGGCGATCTCTTAACCCTTTTTGATGCCCCTCCCTTTGACGGAGGGGGTGAGGGCGGGGGAGAGGGAGACCCCACGCCCGAAATCGGCGGAGAGGGGGGCGTGACGACCCGGCGCATCACCGCGCCCAAGTTCATCGTCGCCCCGGAAGCGCCGCAGTTGCAGGTGGTGGGCAAATCCGAGACCAAGGTCGATGCGGTCAAGCTGGTCAAAGGCAACCCGGCCTTCGTTGATGATTTTGAGCTGCGGGGTATGCTCCACGCCAAACTGCTGGCCAGCCCCCACGCCCACGCCCGCATCCTGAACATCGACGACAGCCAGGCCCGGGCTCTGCCGGGCGTCCACGCCGTGCTGCACTACCAAAACGTGCCCCGGGTGCGCTACGCCTCCGGGGGCCAGTCCTACCCCAATCCCAAGCCCTACGACCAGGTCAGCTTCGACAACAAGGTTCGCTACGTGGGCGACCGGGTGGCGGCGGTTGCGGCGGAGACGCCGGAGATCGCCGAGCGGGCCATCCGCTTGATCAAGGTGGATTACGAAGTGCTGCCCGCTGTCTTCGACGAGAACGAAGCCATCCGGGAGGGCGCGCCGGTTATCCACGATGAACCGGACCTGGAGGACGTTTACGACGCGACCCGCAACATCAGCCACTACATCGAGGCCGAGGTGGGCGATGTTGCGGCCGGCTTCGCCGGGGCGGACCGCGTCTTCGAGCACCGCTACCGCGTGCACCAGGTCCAGCAGTGCCCCATCGAGCCGCACATTGCCATCAGCTATTGGGATGCGGACGAGCGGCTGGTCATCCGCACCTCGACCCAGGTCCCGTTTCACGTGCGGCGTATGGTGGCCCCGCTGCTGGGCCTGCCGGTCAAGCGCATCCGGGTCATCAAACCGCGCATCGGCGGCGGCTTCGGGGTCAAGCAGGAGATGCTGATCGAAGACATCGTCGGGCATCTAACCCTGGCCACCGGCAAGCCGGTTCGATTGGAGCTCAACCGGGCCGAGGAGTTCATCTCCAGCCGCACCCGCCACCCGCAGACGATTATCTTCAAGAGCGGCGTCAAGGACGACGGCACGCTCGTCGCCCAGCAGATGACCGTGGTCGGCAACACGGGCGCGTATGCCACCCACGGCCTGACGGTCCAGACCGTGACCGGCCTGCGCGGCCTGAGCACCTACAACTGCCCCAACAAGCGCTTCGAGTGCAAAGTTGCTTATACGAACATCCCCGTGCCGGGAGCCTATCGCGGCTACGGCGGGCCGCAGGCGCTGTTCGCCCTGGAAGTGCATATGGAAGAGATCGCCGAGGCGCTGGGGATGGATGTGATCGAGTTCAAGCGCAAGAATTGGGTCAACGTCGGCGACCCGATCGACATCGCCCCCCATCTGGGCGAGGGCGAAGCCGAGAATGTGACCAGCGTGCCCGTCATCCAATCCAGCGGCCTGAACGAGTGCATCGCCCAGGGCATGCAGGCCATCGGCTGGGGGCGGCGCTACGATCCGGACTGGAAAACCGTGCCCGGCCAACCACACCTGCGGCGCGGCATCGGCATGGCGGTTTGCATGCACGGCACGGCCATCCCCGGCCTGGATATGGGCGGGGCCAGCCTCAAGATCAACGACGATGGCTCGTTCAACCTGCTGGTCGGCGCGACGGACATCGGCACCGGCGCGGACACGGTCCTGGGCCAGATCGCCGCCGAGGTGCTGGGCGTGCCGCTGGAGGACATCATCGTCTATTCCAGCGACACCGATATGACCCCCTTCGACACCGGGGCCTACGCTTCCAGCACGACCTACATCTCCGGCACGGCCGTCCAGCGGGCGGCGGAGATCGTCCGGGAGCAGATCAAGGAGCGGACCGGGCTGATGCTGAGCCTGGAGGATTGGCGCGGGGTCGTGCTGCGCGACCGGCGGGCGATTGCCCCGGATGGCCGCTCGGTCACGATGGAGGAAATCGCCCTGCACTCGCTGCACCAGGACCGGCAGCGGCAGATTATGGGCACGGCCTCCTTCGTCTCGCACGAGTCGCCCCCGCCCTTTGCCGGGCAGTTCGCCGAGGTCGAGGTGGACGTTGAGACGGGCCAGGTCACGGTCAAGAGGTTGGTGATGGCCGTCGATTGCGGGGTGGCGATCAACCCCATCACCGCCAGCGGGCAGGTGGAGGGCGGCATGACCCAGGCCCTGGGCTACGCCCATTGCGAAGAGATGGTCTACGACGACGCCGGGCGGATGGTCAATCCGGCCTTTGGCCCCTACAAAATCTACCGGGCCGACGAGATGCCGGATATGGAGGTCATCCTGGTCCAAACGGTCGAGCCGAGCGGCCCGTTCGGGGCCAAGGCCGTGGCCGAGATCCCGAAAGATGGCGTAGCCCCGGCCCTGGCCAGCGCCATCTTCAACGCCACCGGAGCGCGCCTGCGCCAGATCCCGTTCACGCCGGAGCGGGTCTGGGGGGCGTTGCAGA
>JBHHXL010000375.1:0-4747 GCA_046757065.1 Anaerolineae bacterium | reverse complement strand
ATAGGGCCGAATTTCACGAATTTCACCGCAAAAGCGCCGGTCACCTGCCCTGTCAAATACCTTTCAGACAGCTTCTAAGCATCGGCAGGTTGGGCGGAGCCGGGCTCCGGCCCGGTCGCTCTGGACGGCTCCTCCTGGCGTTGAGTTGCGCTCAGCTCCCGGTACCACCCTGGATGGCGTTCCTCGACGTATTTCCGGGGAACGGTGCTTCTGACCATCGAGCGCAGCAAGGGCCAGTTCGCCGGGACCAGCAATAAGGGCAGCAGGTGCAGGATGAGCATCACCCCAATGCCAATCGTTGCCAGGTCGTGAATGGCCGTGGCGGACGCCACGACCGGGCTGGAAATGGGGTAGATGTATCGCAACAACTTAATCAACCCGGTCGCAACGATCAGGCCGATCAGGATCGCCCAGAATGGATACGATAAGACCTGCTCGGTGGACAGGTATTTGCCGGTCTGGGGTTCCTTCAAACCCAGCAATGCCTTGGTATACCGGGCTACCGGCCGGCGAATCCCTGGCGGCCACGGAATTCGCAACACCGCCCCTTCCGGGCCGAACAACCCGGCATACTCTAACAACTCGCCGATCAGGTCCCGAATTACACCGAATTTCCTTGGGACCAACCCTGTGCCGCCACTGATGCTGTGCCGCGTCAAGTGGTTGAAGATGGCAAACAGGGTCAAGGCGGCCCCGATATAATGGATAAGGAACACCAGACGCAATTCGGCTGGGTAGTCTACCCAGCGCAGCACGACAGCGCCGGTGACCAGGCCGAGAATGAGGCCCAGGGCGTTGGTCCAGTGGGCAATGATGGTGCCGGTATCGTGCCGCCGGACCTGCTCTCCGATAATGGTGTCCCCACCGCCCCGGGCAGCTGCCCGGGCCTGGACGATGCCGGCCACGACGCCCAGGGCAATGATGAAGGGAGCGACTTTGGCCAGAAAGACCGCATCGTTGAACAAAGCCCCTTGCAGCGGCCAGCCCTGTCCGGCGGGGGTCTGGGCGCTGGCCGTGCCGATCAGAGCCAACCAGCTCAAGAGTATTAACAGCGTCAGGGCGAAGCGTTTCACGTTGCTCTCCTCCGGAAATGGCTACATAGAGGAAACAATTAAACCTCGGACAAATTCGCTGAGTTCGTTGCTATCGTGCGCCGATGAAAGACCGATGACGAAGGACGAATGATCGGGTTAATAGCGAGGCCTTGGTCTTTCGTCCTTCGCCAACGCCGAGAGATCAGGCGCTTGGCCAATTGTACGAGCCTTAATTGGTTTCTCCATAAAATCTCATTCATTCGCGCCGGTCACAGGTCTACACATTCTGATCCAGGGCGCGCTGCCTCTCCCAGTGCTCGCGGGTAGCGGCGGGCGCATCGAGGCACAAGCGGTCGCTCTTGACGATGCCCTGCTTGATGCGGATGTTGACCGGGCAGCGCTCGACGCAGGCCGGCCCCTCGGCCCGCCAATAGCACAGATCGCACTTGACATACGTATCTTTGACCGGATCGTAGGTAATGCGCGTCTTCTGGCCCAGCACGTCCCCGCTGGTGGCCTCGGACTCCGGGAAGACGGGGAAGGGGCAGGCCTCGGCGCAGCGGCCACAGGCGATGCACTTATCCTCGTCAATGAAGCGGGCGTTGGTGGTCGGCTCCACCACCAGGGAGTCCGCCGGGCAGACATAGTGGCACGGCGCGTCCGGGCACATCAGGCAGGGGCTTTGCAGGTAATGGCCCCGGTCGCCGTATTCCTCCAACAGGGCCGGATCGGGCACCGTGGCTTCGTAGTTAAAAATGCGGATGCGGGGGACATCCGACAGACCCTGCTCGCGGTGCACGCGGGAGCAGATGACCTCGCAGGTCAGGCAGCCGATGCACAGCGTCGGATCGGGCATAATCACGCCGTTCGAGAGGGCCAATTGGGCCAGGACGGACCCGCTCAGCAAGTTTACGCCCCCGACGCCGGCGGCGGCGACGGCGATGAACCCGGCCCCGACCTGCCTGACGAACTCCCGGCGTGACAGGCCGTTGGGAGCCGGTGGCTGCGTTGATTTTTCAGCGGTTCCAATGGGTTCAGGCACCTGGATTCCTCCTTGTCCTGACTACCAGAATGACGATGAATCCAACTATTCCTATCAGGCCGGCCAGTCCGATTGCCCCCAAAAGCGGGGGGATGGCCAAACCTGTGCCGGACCCGGTTTCAGGGGCGGCGGGCTCCGGCGCGCCGGACGCGGTGGCGTCGGGTTCGGCTGCTTCCGCCGGGCCTCCGACGCCTGAATCTGCGGAGGGAGCCTCCAGGACCGGTTTCATTTGCAGGGCCGTGCGCTCGTCTTCGTTCATCAGGTTCGCAGCATAGATGTCAAAATTGCCGTTGCGTGGCGAGTGAAATAGCAGCTTCGTCCCGTCCGGACTCCAGTCCAGCGGCCCCTGGAGCTGAATGCGGTCCAAAAGCAACGTCACCTCTCCGCTGGCCGGGTCCAGCACCCAGGCGTCCGTCCAGGCCTCACCCGGGACGATGTGCTCTGTCAGGTAACCGATGTGGCCCTCGTCAGTAAACCAGGGAAAGTGGTTATGGTCTTCGGTGGAAACAAGCTCCCTGGGGTTGCTGCCGTCGGCATTGATCAGCCAGACGCTGGCGTGATCCCCGCCTTCGTAGGCAAGGTGTTGGCCGTTGGGGCTCCAGGCCGCCTGGTGGCAGGCGAAGGTACATTGATTGCGGCGCTCATCGGCCAGGTCCAAGGTCAGAGGCTGGGGGTTGCTGCCATCGATTTGCACCACCCACAGGTTCATCGTTCCATCTTGATATACGTAGAAGGCAATCTGCTGGCCGTCCGGGCTCCAGGTTGGAAAATTGCTGCGAGCCCCCAGCGTGGTGAGCTGCCGCAGATTTTGACCATCGCTGTCGACGATCCAGATCTCCCGGCTGTTCGAGACACTGGAATCAAAGGCCAGTTGCTGGCCGTCCGGGCTCCAGGCAGGATGGCGGTCGTCGGAGCTACCGGTTGTTACCTGGCGCTCGTTCTGCCCATCGGCGTCCATCGTCCAGATACTATAAGAGCCGCTGCGGTTGCTCTGAAAAGCGACGCGTTGCCCATCCGGGCTCCAAACCGGCCGCATATCTGTGCCCGGATCGGTCGTCAATTGTTGCAGCACGGAGGCGGCCAGCAAGCCCCGCGCCCACATTGTGCCCAATACGACCGTAATGACCATCCCGCTCAACACTGCCAACCATCGTCGTCCAGCCATAACCCTTGATTCCTTTCATGATAGAGCCTTGCTCACGACCTTGCCGGTATGGGGTATTGCCATGTTCACCCAGTATAGCCCTCGATTGTCGTCGCTGTCAAACCTATATCCGGGTAAGGGTTTGCTAACGGTCGATTTCGGCGTCCAGGCCGGTCGTGCGTTCAAAGGATTGGACGGCTTCTTCTTCCGTGAGTTGGCCGGGATCATAGACCAGGCGCACGTGATTTTGATCCAGCGTGATCGCGGTGTAGATGCCCGGCTGCTCGGCAGCCCGCTGGAGCTGCTCGTCGCGGGCAAACGGGTCCCAAAACGTCCACGACACATCGGGCAGGGAAAGCGTCACCTCGGCTCGCGGCGCGCCGGTCGCGGTCGGCGTTGGCCGTGGCTCCGGCGCTGGAGACGGCGTTGGAGTTGCCAAAGTCAGGCCGGTCGGGCCGGCGGTGGCGGGCGGCGGCGCTCCCCCCGCCGGCCCACAGCCTGCCAGGAAGCCAGCAATCAAGAACGCTATCCCCCAACGCGCGATGCCGTTCACACTAAACCTTCAGCCAACGCGCCTGTTGCCCCGGTAACGGACGATCTTCCCGCCCCGCGAGCCCACCGGGTCCGGCGCATCCTCCGCTCGTTGGGCGGTCATCTCCCGGCCGGCCTGCAATTGCTCCACAAACTCATTGTAGGCCGGCTGCTGGGCCGTCGAGGCGGTCATCGCTATCACCTGGACCTCCGGGGCGGCCCGGCGGGCCGCCTCGACCAGTCCGGCGGGAACGAAGAGCACATCAATGTCGGGTGGGAGCCGGGAGAGTGGACTGAGGCCGACCTCGATCTTGAAGCCGGCCCGGGCCAGCTTGGCCCGCAGCAGGATGAAACTCTGCATCAGGGAAGCGGGCAGGGCGTGCAAATCGTAGGCGACGACGACCTTTTTAACCAACCTGGTTGAAGCTGCGCTTCCGCTCATTGCTTACTCCTTCACCGCACGTCCCTTCTGGGCCATCGTTGTCCGCAGTTCCTCGACGGTGAGAAGCTCCGGATCGTAGCGGATGGTGATTGAAACTTCATTGCCGGAGATGCCTTTAATGCCTTCAACCTCCTCCAGTTCCAGGGCCATATCCTCTAATTCTTCTAAGGTGGCGAGTTCATTTACAAACTCAAAGGTGACGCTTTCCGTAACCGGCGTCGGTGTCGCTGCCGGGGCCGGAGTTGTCGGGGCCGCTGGGACCGGGGTGGCCGGGGGCGGGGCCGGAGTCGATGTGGCCGCCGGCACAGAGGTCGCCGGGGCGGAGGTTGCTCCTCCGCCGCAACCCGCCAGAACGGCCAGGCTGGCCAGAATCAGGCTAAGGAAAACGATGCGTTGAGGAATCATTTGACTTGCTCTCTTCTCGGAAGATAAAGACATGGTTCATTTGCCCACAGAATCACCTTTACCAATTTTCCTGCTTTTGCTAACAAACTCCGTGATGCGTAGTTTGTGCCTAATAGTAGTGAGACAACTTTGTTGACCCACATGGGGGG
>JBHHXL010000374.1:0-4767 GCA_046757065.1 Anaerolineae bacterium | reverse complement strand
AAAAATTAAATCGGTAATAAGGTGCTGTTGGATCGCACGGGCCTACTTCTATACATCCGGGCAGCCTGGCCTGTGTCCCCTGGCTAGTGGGCTGAGTTTGCCGGAGCGGTGTTATTCTGACCTGTTGCTGGAAAACGCCGAGTTGTTGAGCGTGGACGGGGCCTATGACAAGGCATTTTGGAAGATACAGCCGGCACACTGGGCCAAGGCAGTCAGGCCGCCAAGACCCTACGTAAAGTCGCCAACTACTTTCGGCGCAACCGGCCCTATATGGACTATGCCCGTTACCTGCGCCAGGGTTGGCCGATTGGGACCGGGGTGATCGAAGGCACTTGCCGTCATAACGAGATTCTAAGAAAGATCTTATTGCGGTATCAAACTTGAAAGCGCAACTGATAACCCCGCTTGCGGATGCCTTTTATTTCAAATGGATAATCCGCTTTTTTGAATTTCCTTCGCAGGCCGGAGATGACTGCGTTGAGATTGGCATCCTCATGGACCCCGGTCTCGAAGTCGGCGGGCCAGGCCGCGTCGATAAGGTCGTCGCGCGCGACGACCTCGCCCCCGGTTTCAACCAGGGGCTTCATAATGTCGTACTCCTTGGGCCGCAGGCGAATGGGCGACAGGTTGCGATAGCGGAATTCATGCGGCAGCAGTTTCACGTCGCTAATCCAGCGCCGGGCCAACCCGGATGGCCGGGGCTGCTGATTTTTCACGTAATCGTTAAACAACGGGCTGGCGATGCGCCATTGGCCCGAGTCCGTCCGGCTGAGCAATTTTATCTGGTGGACAATCGTACCTGCGATGGGCTGGATTGGCCTTTGGCCCAGGCTGGCCGCCTGCAACAGCGCCTGCTCCTCCAGGGGAAGATCGCGCCAGATTTGCCGGCACAGGCGCTGAATAATCGAGGAACTTTGCAATTGCCCGCGCCAGGTCTCAGGCGGGTTCTCAAGGGAGAGTTTGCCCCGGCTCAATTGCACCAGGCACTCCTTAAGGAGCCGGGGGTGCCCCCCCACGTAATCGAGCACGGGCTTGATCTCCGGCGCATCTTCGGGCAGGTCCAGTTGAGGGGCCAGCGCCGCCGCCATCACTTCCATTTCCTGGGCCGTCAGCAGCGGCAGCCAGACCAGGGGCGGATCATCCAAGAGGTAAGCGAAGTTGCCCCCCAGGGCGTCGATGTTCGGCAAAGGCGGCTTGGTCCCTAAAATGAACGACGCCGCGCCGCCCAGGTCGTCCCGCAGCACCCGCAACTGCTTGAGAAAAGCGGCCAGGTCCGCCTCATTTCCGTAAAGCATTTCCAGGCCATCGAAAACGAAGACGAACATCGAGACTTGAGGGGCCTCCTGCACCAGCGTCGAGATCAGCTCCCCGACGAGCGCAGCCGGCACGGCGGAGGCCGGAATTTCCTTTTCGCGCAGGTTCAGGCGGCGATAGGTTTCGGCCAGCAACGTGGCGTACAGGTTGGCAGAGTCGCCAACCCCGTGGAAATCGACCGGGACGAAGACCGTCCGTTCGGCATCCTCACCGAAGGCCTGGCGGTGCAATTCCCGGCGATAGACCAAAAACTTGAGCAGGTGGGTCTTGCCCATCCCCGTCACGCTGGTCACGAACAGGCTCTTTTGCCCCTTGATCGCCTCGATCAGGGGCGTGTACGCCTGGCGGCGGTAGGAGAGAGGGTAATTCTCAACGGGATAAAGCGAAAGAGACATCGGGCCACCTCCCGCAGATTATAGCCAATCTTAAGAAATCAAGCAATCTAAGAAAACTGTAAGGTAAATTTTAGATAAACTTTGGGCAAGCTTTAAGGTAATTTGCTATGCTATGGGTGGTTCTTTACCAATGCCTATCCCAGCCCTGAAGCGCACCCTCCAACCCTCCGGCGCCAGACCTGGGATAGGCTCTTTTTCACCTAGGCAGCGGTGGCTGTAAAAGGAGAGGTAAAATGTTGGCCTGGATCGTCATCGGTGGTTTGGCAACCATAGGCTTGCTTTCGGCGTTAGCCAGCGGCGGTCAAAATACGAACACGCCAGCGCCGCCGTCGATTTCGGTGATTAACCTGCGCCCGGTTTCACCGCCGCCTTCGCCCCTGGTGGGGGCGTTGACCCTCCTGGGGGCGCTGATCGTCATCGTCACCGTGGTTGTTTTCTCTGTTCCCAACTAGAGGCCGGTCGTTCTGTTGCGGGCGGCAATGAGCCCGCCGGCATTTGCAATGGGAGGTGCGTTAATCATGGCGATGGCTATGATGATGCCGCAGAAAAATGTTTTGCTGGTGATCAGCAACCGGGAAAAATTGCAGGTTGTTGCCAGTTGCCTGCTGAACCAAAACCTGATGGTTGATTTCGTGCCAAACACTCTGGAGCTGCTTCACCGCCTGGAGGAAACGGTTATCGACCTCATCGTCTGCGAGCTGGACTCGCCCTGGATAGAGCAGCAGGCGCTGTTACAAATGATAGAAACGGTCAATCCCCGGGCGAACATAAAACTGGTCTGGCTGGCCGAAAAGTTCAATCCAAGGCGGGTGGCCACGATTGTCAGTTCTATGTTGACCGACAAGAGGTGAGCGCTGCCATGTTGAATTGGCTCGACCTGATCCTGGTGGGTTTCCTGATAATTGCCGCTTTGTTCGGCATGTTACGGGGAGTCAAGCGCCAAATTGTGACCTTTCTGGGCATCGGCGCGGCCCTGTTGGCCAGCCTGGGGTTGTATCAAGAACTGACCCCCTACATTGGCCGGCTCTTCCGCGAGCTTTCGGCCAGCGGGCGGGAGGCCATCGCCTTTTTGTTTCTCTTCATCTTCATCTCGAACGCCATTAGCTACGCTCTGCGAACGACGTTCATCCCCCCCGAAACACGCCTGCGCGCCGGGCCACTCGACGATCACAGCCTGGGGGGCGCGCTAAAACGGTTGGTGTGGCGCTTCATCATCTCCCCTCTTAATCTGCTGGGCGGAATGTTTTTAGCCTTCGTTTCGACAGCGATCTGGTTGAGCCTGCTCCTGGCCGTTACGCAATTCTCCCTACGAACCCCGTGGGGGATGCGGGATGATGTGCGTTTTTTCTTCCTCAGGGGCATTGCCGAATCGCAATTCACCCAGTCGTTCAACGTCATCTTCTGGACGACATCCAACACGATTAATACCTGGCTGCCAACACTCAACGTTCAACTGCCGGCCATCTTCACCGGAACGTTGTAGCTGCCTCAGCCAGGTTAGGCATCAGGGTGTGTTCGGATTTGGGGGCGAAGTAGGGGCGAACCGCGAGGCGCGGGTTCGCCCCAGGCTGGGCCGGTTGACACCCCCTTTTGGGGCAAACACGTGGGTCTGCCCCTGCCCCCAAAATTGAACGCACCCGCTTAGCATCACCTCCAGTTGCGTATTTTCCCAGGCGAGATTACAATTCAATACCAAGCGACACCTCATTCTCCAGAAGGTAAAGTTATGTCAAAAGCCAGGCAGGCATTGGAGCAACGGGCCAGGCGAGCCATCATCGAGCACGCCATTTTTCGCTGGGAGAGCGCCGTAGTCATTGCTCTGACGATTGTGCTGGCCTTTGTTTTCTTTAACGTCTGGTGGCTCGTTGTGGCGGCGGGGGGCCTGGCCGAAGCGATCCTGGTTGGCGTGAGCCTGACCAGCGAGGACGAGAACGCCAAGGCCGTGGCTGCTATGCTCCGCGAAGAATTCAATCCCAGGCGTTTGAAAAACACGACGTTACAAGACCGCCTGAATAAAGCCCTGGAGTATTGGCGCCAGATCGACGCCACCGTTCGCGCTTCGGACAGAGGCATCCTCCGAGACCGGCTGGAGCGCACCACGAATGAGATCGAGGATTGGGTAGAGAGCATCTACCGCCTGGCTCAACGGCTGGATTCGTACCAGCAAGATCGCCTGATCAAACGAGACCTCCAGGCCGTACCCAAGACTATCAATGATTTACGCCATCGCCTGAGCGATGAAGATGACCCCACCGTGCGCTCGCAATTGGAACAAACCATTGCCGACAAAGAACGGCAGTGGCAGCACCTGGAAAAATTGCAGAACACGATGGAAAAAGCCGAGTATCAAATGGAGAGCACGCTCTCGGCCCTGGGGACCGTCTATTCACAATTGTTGTTGGTCGGCACGCGCGATGATCACGCCCAACGCCTGCAAGAGGAAATCCACGAGCAGGTTAGCCAATTGCAAGACCTGACCGAAGCGATGGACGAAATATACCTGGAACAGTGACCGTAGGAGAACCGTTGGCCGGACGCCGTTAACTGGCGGACTAGGGCTTGACAGGCGAATCTAGAGTGGTATGCTACATAGCAAGTTACTACCTAATACCTGATAGGAGTATACGATGTCAGTAATTGCCCAAAGCGAAGGGGTTATGATAAAATCCGAGCATCCTAAAAATAGCGATGTTGGGTTTATGCCAGAATTGCCGCCCTGGTTTTCGGATGATGCTATATCAGTCCGTGATGCGAGTGACTTAAGTGGTTACAACCCTGAGTACATTCGTAGACTGGCCCGGATTGACAAGATAGAATCCATTAAAGTTGGAATCGAGCTATGGGTTAGGCGCACCTCTCTTGAGGATTACGTCAACCGTATGCGTAGTGATGAGGACGCCCGGACTGGCCCGCGCCGTGAGGGGAAGTTATAACGCTACGCTTTTTATTTACCACAATAGATAGTTAGTTAAAACCAACTATCTGATAGCAGTATATGACATATGGACCCGAGACTTTCTCCAAGGTATCTATCACCGAGAAAACATTGATGATACCC
>JBHHXL010000373.1:0-4782 GCA_046757065.1 Anaerolineae bacterium | reverse complement strand
TGCGGGCCACCTGGGCCAGCTCCTGCTCGCGTCCGACGAAGCGGCCGTAGTCGGGCTGGGGCAGGTTGTGGTAGACTTTGGGTTCGGCGGGCGGGGCAGAGAGGGAAGCGGCCTCGCCAGAGGGGAGTAATTTGCGCTCGGCGATAGCGTCGGTCAATTGCAACAGGGCCTCGCGAATACCGGTGTTCAGGCCGGTCAGGGCTTGCAGTTGGGCCTTCTGCAGGTCCACCTGCTGGCGCGTCGCCTCGGCCGTCATCCGTTGGAATTGCAGGCTGTAAATCGGCTGGAGTTCGGGCAGGTGCCACAGTTCTTCGGCCAGGCATTTGAGGAGGTAGGTCACGGCCCGGTCCACCCGCTCCCGGTTCTTGCGCTGGGGCAGGACGGTGGCAAAGGATTGAAGCACCGTTTCCCTTTCATCAACCAGGTAGGCCCCGGGTTTCTTCAGGATAGCCAGCAGGGCCGCCTGGACCTCTTCGTTTTTGAAGAAGTCCTCGTCGGCGGCGATGGCGGCCACCAGGTCCTCGTCTTCGGTTTCATACTCTTGGATGAAGCGTTGGACGGCGCGCTGTAGCCCTGCCTCAAAGGCCTGATTGAAAGTGGCGTCGGAGCGGAGATTCTTGACCTTAGCAGCGATTTCATCGCCGGCCACCTTCTTGGCCTGGTCAGAGACGAAATCGACAAGCGTATCCAGGGCTTGTCGTTTGAGACTCTGGGGAATCAGGTCGAATATGTCGATTTGGAGCATTTACGGCGCCCTCCCAAATCACCTCATTCTATGTGTTACTTCTCTTCGACCCAGGCGCGCATTGCTTGCAAGATCCGTTTCCGCTCCGCATCTCCCAATTGGCGGAACAAATGCAACGCCTCTTTCTCCTCTGGATCCATGTCGGGATCAGGGGGTAACAAGCCCGCCAGTCTAAAAATGGCTTCAGGGGGGTGGTTAAGCGCGCGGGCAACACCATTGCAAAAGTCGAGCCCAGGGCGCTTGTCACCATTAAGTACCATCGAGATGGTAGAGGGAACCAAATTAGCGCGGCGAGCGAGTTCGCTGTTGGACCAGCCGCGCTTTTCTATTTCCTTTGTCAACCAAGTAACAAAATCATTTTCCACAACAACAGTATATACCACCTGGCCTTTTTTGTGGTGAAAGAAACATTGTTCTCGTTGACAGGTTATGGCAAATCATGCTATACTGTGTTTGTGGTGAAGAAAACTATCGCCACAGGGAAAGGAAGTTGTTCAAAGTAAGGTGTTACTTCGCTCGGCGCTTTGCAGTAGCGTTAGTAGAAAACTTCCCGCAGTCACCAATCGGGTGACCCTCCAATGCTGTTGGAAACCGGTAACTCTCGTGGTTTCTCGGCCGAGCTTTGCGACGGCCAAGTTCACGACAGAAGAGAATGGTACGAGATAGCTTCATTCAGTCATGTTTGGGGTCAGGTCTTCCGTCAGCCAGATGGTCAAATCCTCGGCCGACGCCGCTCCTTTTCTGAAGAATGGTCTCCGTGGGGGGGCTTCTTGCCCGGCTTTATATCCGGCTTGCCCTGCTCGCCCTTCAGACGATTGATCTCATCACGCAACTTTTGCCCTTCTTCCCGCAAGGCATCGTTCTCGCTTTTGAGGTCTTCGACCAGGTTCAGCAGCATCACTATCGCTTGCCGCGCCCCCTCAAGGTCTTGAATTTGGCTGGGATCAAAACCGACTAACATCCAGTCTCTTGCCTCTCTTACACGTTGAGTTGGATAATTATACGCCTTGTCTGCTAATTTTGCGTTAGAGTTATGATAGGCTTGTATTTGAATCTTGTCCACCACGATTTATTGAGAAGATACCAGAATTGCTTGATAATCCGAGTAAGTTGACCTAAAAACAGCTTCCAGCATAGCCATTTGTTCCCCCCTGGCGAGCGTGGTAAAATACAAGGCGTGTCTATCCTGCATCCTGCGAGGAACCAAACCGGTTATGGCCCTATTTGATCGCCGGCCCATCGTCAACATCCGGCGCAACCACGGCCTGGAGCACGCGACCATCCACGTCCTCAGCGGGCGTATCCCCAACCTGTCGATCGTTGGCCGCAGCGACTGGAGCGGCTTCACGCTCTACGGCGAGGTGGATACCGCCGATGTTGAATACGCCGCCCACGAAGCCATCCGACGCCTGCGGGCGGGGCAGGCCGAGCTGGCCGTTCACCCCCGCTGCGGCACGATGCTGGCCACCACCGGGATGCTAACCGGCCTGGCTGCTTTTCTGACCCTGGCGGCGAGCAACCGCCCGGGCCGCAGATTTCGCTGGTCCAGCCTGCCCGAAGCGATGCTGGCCGCCACCCTGGCCGCCATCGTCAGCCAGCCGGTGGGCCTGGTGCTGCAAGAGCGCTTCACCACCTCCGGTGAGCCCGGCCAACTGGAGATCGCCGGCATCCGGCGGGCCATCCAGGGCGGGCTGACCATCCATCGCGTCGAGACGCGGCAATAGTTACCCCTTTCTGTTTGTGATGCTGCACCTTCTCCACGGCCCCGACGAGTTCAGCCGCACCGAATACCTGGCCGGCCTGAGAGCCGATCAGGCCGACCCGGCGATGGTTGATCTAAATACGACCGAGCTGAACGGCCAAAGCCTGACCCTGGGGGAATTGCAGCATCACTGTAATTCGATCCCGTTTATGGCCGAGCGGCGCTGGGTCATCGTCCACGGCTACCTGGCCCGCTTGCAGGGCGATCAGACCGGTCTCCAGGCACTGGCCGATTACCTGCCCGACTTGCCGCCCACCACCGAGTTGGTACTCATCGAAGACAAGATTCTCAAAGATACAAACCCTATCGTCAAGGTTGCGCGCAAGTTGCACCCGGACGGGATCAAGGCCTTCGGCCGGCCGCGCCGGGAGCACTTGCCCCGCTGGATTGCGGGGCGAGCCGGTAAAAAGGGGGCCAGCATCGACCGCCGGGCTGCCCTGGCCCTGGCCAACGTGGTCGGGGATGACCTGCGGGCCCTGGACAACGAGCTGGAGAAACTGGCCCTTTACGTCAACGGCCAGCGGCCCATCGGCCAGGCCGACGTAGAATTGTTAGCGCCGTACCTGGAAAGCGCCGAGAATTTCGGGCTGGCCAACGCCATCGGGCGCGGGGACGCCCGGCGGGCCTTGGACCAGATGCACAAGATGTTGCAAGAAGGCGCAAACCCTCTGGGAATTCTGGCGGCCATTGCCGGCCAGTTCCGGGGCCTGCTGGAAGTGAAGGATATGGCCGGGCGGGGCCTCAGCCCGGCCGAGATCGCCCGGCACAAAGGCTGGCGCAGCGATTACGCGGCCCGCATGCGGTTGAAAGAAGCCAACAATTTTTCTATGAAACGCCTGGAGGAAATCCTGGGCCTGCTGTTGGAGACGGACCTGGCCATTAAAACCGGGCGACTCAGGCCCGAATTGGCTCTGGATACCTTATTGGTCGAGTTGTGCAGCCGGAGCCAACCCCCTCACCGTCGATGACCGAACGCCTCTTCGCCCCGCCGCACAGCCACCGTTTCCTGCCGTGGTACGGCTGGTTGGGTCTGCTGCTGGTCGGCATCTTCTGGACGGCCAGTTGGACCTTGCCGGGACCGCGCACGCATTTCACCTTTTTTCCCCTGTGGTTGGGCTATATCCTGGTCGTCGATGCCCTGGTCCTGCGCCGCAAAGGGACCTCGCTGCTGCAACGGGATGTGCGGGCTTTCGTGGGCCTCTTCATCATCTCCGCGCCTGTCTGGTGGATCTTCGAGTTCGTCAACTGGCGCACCCAGAACTGGAGCTACGTGGGCCGGGACCTGTTCACCGATCTGGAATACGCGCTGCTGGCCTCGTTGAGCTTCTCCACCGTCGTCCCCGCCGTCTTCAGCACAGCGGAACTGGCGGGTACTTTCGGCTGGATCAAACGCCTGCGACGCGGGCCGGTCCTCAGCCTTGGGCCCCAGGCCCTGGCGGCCTTCTTCGCCGGCGGCCTGCTGATCTTCGCCCTGATGATGGCCTGGCCGCGTTATTTCTTCCCCTTCGTCTGGTTGTGGCTCTATTTCCTGGTGGCCCCGCTCAACGTCTGGTTGGGGCATCGCTCGCTGGCGGATCCCCTGCGGCAGGGGGACTGGCGGCCCGTGATCGCCCTGTGGACAGGGGTCCTTATTTGCGCTTTCTTTTGGGAGTTCTGGAACTTCTATTCGTTCCCGAAGTGGGTCTACCACCTCCCCTTTGCCGATTTCGCCCACGTGTTCGAGATGCCCCTGCTCGGTTATGGCGGCTATTTGCCCTTTGCCCTGGAGTTATTCGCCCTTTATCACCTGGTCGTTGGGCTGCTGGGCGGGCGGCTGGCCCGTTATGTGCAGTTGATTTGAATGGGCTTGAGAATCGGCCAATATGGACCGATTCTGGCCTTGAAAGGCCCCAGTTATCAACTTTTCCACAAGGTTTTCCACAGGCCTGTGGAAAACTCCGCCATTCTGGGGAATAGTGGCGGGCCGCCCCGGATGCGGAGGGCAAACCTGATTGAAATTGACAGTTTGGTTGGCGCTTGATATACTCTTTGGACATACGCACGTACGTATAATCAGTACTTGAGAAAACGTTAGTAACTACTCAGGCTATAGGTGACCGGCACTTATAAAGGTTGCTTTTTGCGGCAAACCTGTCAAGATTATGGGCGAATCTTATCCTTGAAGCGCCTAACCCCTACGGGAGTGCCGGTCACCTGTTTTTGCCAGGCGGCTGAGTAGTTACCGCCGTTAAATCAAATACGTTTCCACCTGTCTCTGTGATTTCAAACAAGGAGG
>JBHHXL010000372.1:0-4787 GCA_046757065.1 Anaerolineae bacterium | reverse complement strand
GACGAACGTCGTTCGTTGGTTCTCCCGGATGGCTCACTGAATTCTCCTCGAAAATGATAGGGTTCCGCGTTTTCAGACGCTGTTGAGCCAGGATTACTTACTTCCAGAAGCGCAACTTTTCACCCCCGTCCAGCGCCAGCGGCTGGGTCGAGGCGGGGGATGACGAGGCCGGTAACCTGTTTGTGAGAAGGAGAGCGGCGTGATATAATATCCGGGCTGGCTACCGCAGCTTTCAGCAAGGCGTGGAGTGACGACGATGGCCAATGCTATGTTAGAAGGACGAGTGACCAACCTGGAAGAGATGATAGCCGACCTGACCCAGGTCGTGGCCCGCACCAGCCAGAGCGTTGAGCAATTGTCGCGGGATCTGCGAGCCTACCGGGAAGAATGGCGGGCTGAGTTGCAAACCCATCGGGAAGAATGGCAAGCTGAACTGCGGGCGTCTCGGGAGCGGACTGAGGCCGACCTGCAAGCCTATCGAGAAGAATGGCGGGCCGAAGCCCGGCAGATGAACCGTCACTGGGGAGAACTGGCCAACAAGATGGGCACCCTGACCGAAGACCTGGTCGCCCCCAGCCTGCCGCGCATCCTGCGGGCCGTGATCGCCTGCCCCGAAGATGAAGTCGTTTCGATAGCGGTCCGGGTGCGGCGGGCCCATCCGGTTGAGCGAGGGTTGGGGCAGGAGTTCGACGTGGTGGTCAGTTGTGGCGAATATGCCCTGTTCAACGAGACCAAAAGCAACCTGACGCCGGCCGACGTCGACATATTGCTGGTCAAACTGGCCTCAGCCCGAGACTACTTTCCGGAATATCGAGATTACAAGCTATTGGGGTCGGTGGCCTCGTTGTACGTAGATGCGAGTCTGGTGCGTTACGCCAGCCGGCAGGGAGTGCTGGTATTGGCGGTGGGGGACGAGTTGATGGATGTGCAGAATGAAACCGGGTTTAGGCCGCAGACATTTTGAGTAGGTTTTGAACAGTTATCCAGAGCGTAGTGTTCGAAATCAAGCCTCGCCTCTTGGGCGGGGCATTGTTTTCGGCTCATGTTCAGTACAAGTGACCGGCACTTTGCAGAAGACTTAACCACAGAGACACAGACGCGAAGCGCGCGGAGAAATCTATAATGGTCTCTGCGCGCTCTGCATCTGTGCCTCTGTGGTAATTATCCCTCACCAACACCCAGGCGGGGAACTATACCGGCAAAGGATTGCGGCTTACATCATCCCGCCCATACCGGGGGCGCCACCGCCAGCCGGCATTGGCGGCTCGGGCTCGGGGATGTCGGTGATCAGCGCTTCTGTGGTCAGGATCATCGCCGCAATCGAGGCCGCGTTCTCTAATGCGCCCCGCGTCACCTTGGCCGGGTCGATAACCCCGTCCTGGACCATATCCATATAGTCATTCTTGAGCACGTCGTAGCCGATGCGTTCGTTCTCCTGCTCGGCCTGCTGCCGGCGCACTTCCTGGACCACTACCGCCCCGTCGAGGCCAGCGTTGTGCACAATGCCCCGCATCGGCGCTTCCAGGGCCCGGCGCACGATCTGGATGCCGGTGTTGATGTCCGGGTTGGGGTCGCTAACGCCGTCCAAGCTCTGGACGGCGTTGACCAGGGCCACGCCGCCGCCGGGCACAACCCCCTCTTCGACCGCGGCCCGGGTGGCGCTCAGGGCATCTTCGACACGGTGCTTCTTCTCCTTGAGTTCAACCTCGGTAGCGGCCCCCACGCCGATGACGGCCACCCCGCCGCTGAGCTTGGCCAACCGCTCCTGCAACTTCTCCCGGTCGTAGTCGCTGGTGCTGTTGTCGATCTCGATCTTGATCTGGTTGATGCGGCCCTGGATTTCGTCCTCAGCCCCGGCCCCGTCGACGACGGTCGTGTCGTCCTTGGTGGCGATGACCTTGCCGGCTTTGCCCAGGTCGTCCAGGGTGGCGCTATCGAGCTTGCGCCCCATCTCCTCGGTAATGACCGTGCCGCCGGTCAGAATGGCGATGTCTTGCAGCATTGCCTTGCGCCGGTCGCCAAAGCCGGGCGCCTTGACGGCCAACACGCTGAAGGTGCCGCGCAGCTTGTTGAGGACCAGCGTGGCCAGCGCCTCGCCGTCCACATCCTCGGCGATGATGACCAGCTCGCGCTTGCCGGTTTGCAGCACCTTTTCCAGGATGGGCAGCAGGTCCTGGGCCGAGGAAATCTTCTTGTCGTGGATGAGGATATAAGGCTCCTCAAGCACCGCCTGCATCGCCTCCGGGTCGCTGATGAAGTAGGGCGAGATGTAGCCCCGGTCAAACTGCATCCCTTCCACATACTCGGTCTCGAAGGCCAGCCCCTTGGCTTCCTCGACGGTGATGACCCCATCCTTGCCAACCTTGTCCATCACCTCGGCGATGAGTTCACCGATCTCGCGGTCTTGGGCCGAAATGGCCGCCACATTGGCGATGTCCTCCTTGGTGCTAACATCGATGGCCAGCTCCCGCAGATAGTCGGCCACTGCCTCCGTCGCCTTCTCGATGCCCCGCTTGAGCAGCATCGGGTTAGCCCCGGCTGCCACGTTCTTCAGTCCTTCGGTGACAATGGTTTGGGCCAGAACCGTGGCCGTCGTCGTGCCGTCGCCGGCGATGTCGTTGGTCTTGGTCGCTGCTTCCTTGAGCAGTTGCGCCCCCATATTCTGATAGGGGTCTTCCAGTTCGATCTCTTTGGCCACCGTCACCCCATCGTGGGTCACCGTCGGCGCGCCCCACTTCTTGTCCAGGGCCACGTTGCGCCCCTTGGGACCCAGGGTGGTCTTGACCGCGTCGGCCAACATATCGATGCCGGTCTTGAGCTGCCGGCGCGCATCTTCCGTGAATATAAGTTGTTTTGCCATTTTCAATGTCTCCTTCTAAAGATGAGTAACGGTTACTGTAAACGGTGTTGGCTGAAACCTGTCTACTCTACAATTGCCAAAACATCGCTCTCTTTGAGAATCAGGTACTTATCGCCCTCCAGTTTGATCTCCGTGCCGGCGTACTTGGCGTACAGGACCACGTCGCCGCTACTGACATCCATCGCCGCCCGCGAGCCGTCATCCTTCCGCGCGCCCGGGCCGACGGCCAGCACCTTACCCTGCATCGGCTTCTCTTTAGCCGTCTCGGGTAAGACAATGCCGCTTGCCGTCATCTCTTCTTGCTCCAAAGGTTCGACGATCAAGCGATCGCCAAGCGGTTTGAGATTCATCTTTCAGTTCCTCCTTAAAAAATGTTACTGAACACCTGCTTGTGAGATTAAGAAAGTTAGCACTCACCAGGGATGAGTGCTAATTCTGGCGACTATCATACTACAATCCGGCGAAATAGGCAAATCTGCCTCACCGATTTTGGCAGTCCAAAAAGGAGAGTGCCAGTTTAAGCGTCGAAACGGACGGTGACCGCCGATTGACGGGGCCCGTTCCTCGAATTATAATCGCGGGGCTAAGAGGGTGTTTGAAAAGTTGTCAGGTGAAAAGATCATAAGCCAACCGTAGGATGACGGGCCAAACGTCTGAGCATCAAGTGGACCATGGCGGCGTAAATCCAGGCTTCACTGGTTTCGGGCAAGTGCTCATAGTCCTTGCTCAAGCGACGATAGCGCCCCAACCAGGCAAAGGTCCGCTCCACGACCCAGCGGCGAGGAAGGACCGTAAAGCCTTTGACCTCGTCACGGCGCTTGACGATTTCCCACAGCCAGCCGCCGAGTTGGAAGACCCAGTCGATCATCGGCTGTCCCCTGTAGCCGCCATCGGCCCAAATCAGGCTGAGACGGGTGAAGCTCTTTTTCAAGGCTCGTTTGAGCAACAGTTTGGCCCCGGCTCGGTCCTGGATGCTGGCTTTGTGGACCAAGACGACCAGCAGCAGGCCCATCACATCCACGAGAATGTGGCGTTTGCGACCCTTGACCTTTTTTCCCCGCGTCGAAACCCCGTTCCCCTTGGGTTTCGGGGGTTTTGACTGACTGGCTGTCGATAATCGCCGCGCTGGGTTCGGCAGACCGCCCCGCGCCAAGCATCATTCATCTGCTCCCAGACACCAGCTTGGCGCCAGTGCCGGAAGTAGCCGTACACCGTCTGCCAGGGCGGAAAGTCGTGGGGCAGCATCCGCCAAGAACACCCGCTGCGTAAGACGTAGAAGATGGCATTGACCACTTCTCGGATGCAGACTTCACGCTGCCGACCGCCGGTTTTGGCCGGGGGTACCAGCGGCTCAAGTAGGAGCCATTCCGTATCACTTAAATCACTGGGGGATGCTTTTCGGTCTGTCATCCCTCCATTTTACCCCAGTAACCTTAATGCACTTTTCAAACACCCTCTGAGAGCCCTATACATTTGGGAGAATGCACGCACCATCATAGTTTTGTAATCTTCCAGCGTGCTGCCTGCCTTTTTTCGGCGATGTACGACGGTCTCGCTCTCTGTATTAGTGAATATGTTGAGCCAAGACTCCCAGACGATACTCAGATCCGAATAAATGATGTTGCTGCCAAAAGGTGGATCGGTGAAAATGTAATCTATACTGTTCTCGGGAAGCATTCTTGCACTCACTGAACAAGTTAAAATAGCTGCTCCGTCATGTTGGGCAGCCTCGCTCATCCGCGCCATCCGCCTGATTTTGCCTTGCAACGCATACCAGGGACTAACTTCAGAGATAGTGGAACCTATATAAAGTCAATAGTTCGGACAGTTTTAGTTTGACATAAAAGTCTAAGATTCTATCCTCCAACCAAAGCGGCCACCAGGTCCTCGTCTTCGGTTTCGTACTCTTCCACGAAACGCCGGACCG
>JBHHXL010000371.1:0-4793 GCA_046757065.1 Anaerolineae bacterium | reverse complement strand
CGCCGAAGGACTGGCGGAGAGGCGTTTGGGGATCGGCCTCGCCGATGGTCGCCCCGGCCGGGGGGCCGCCGACTTTGACGGGGCCGAGACGAACGCTGTTGCTCTCAACCGGCAGGCCCTCGGCGAAGCGAGGCAGGGAGAAACCGGGTTGCTCGGAGGGGTAGAGGCCGACGTCCAGCCAGTAGATGCCGTCTGGCGCGGCGGCCTCGACCGGCACCTCGTAGCGGTCGGAGACGATTTCGCCGGGCGCCCACAGGACGGTCGAGTAATAATTTTGCGGGATGCGGTCGGCGCCCCCTCGCTGGACGCTGGCCTGATCGAGCAAATGGTTGAAGACGGTCAAATCCCGGTCGATGGTTTTTTCGGCTCGCCAGTACAGCACGACGGGAAAGCTCTCTCCGGGCCGAACCCGGCGTTGTGGCAAATCGTATCCCAGCAGCGTCACCTCCCCGGCAAAGCCGGCGTTTACCACGAAAGCCGGCGCAGGGCCGTCAAATCGGCGGGCGCGGTTGGCGACGAGCGCCGTCAGGCGCTCATCGGCAGAAAGGCGGTACGTTCCGGCGGGCCAGGCCGCATCCACCAGGAAATGAGCAACGCCTCCCTTATCTCCCCGGAGGAACTGAAGCGGCGCATACGTCGCGCCATCGGGGGCGACCAGTCGCGGCGGCGCGGACTGGTCCGGCAGGACGAAACTGAGCGTGCTGCGGTAGGTGAAAGCCGACTCCGGGGCCAGGCCGTCCGCCCGTAGCTGAGCCGGCGTCAGCGGAGCGGCGGGCGAAGCAGGGATAGCCAGGCCGGTGAGCGCGATTGCGTCCGTCGCGGGCCGGCCCTCCCCATCCAGAAGGCGCAGGCTCAACGTTGCCTGGGTGGCGGGCAGGCCGGGCACAACGGGGATGGGGACGGTATGCCGCAAAACATCGCCCGCATCCCAGGCGCGGGTCGGATACCGCCCCCCCAACGGATGGCCGATCCAGCCGCCAGGGGAGTGGCCCTCGGCGTCCGTCAGGCTTAATTGAACCCGATAATTTTCAGGCGGTATGCCCGTCGCCCCCCAGACCAGGGTCACGGGCAACCGACCTTCTGCCACCGGTTCGAGTTCATAGCCTATCAATGTTATGCCCTCCGCCAGAGGCGCGTTTACAAGATTTTGGGCCGTGGCCGCCTCCGGCGTGGTGCGCAGGGGTATCGGCGGCGGATAGGCGGCTTCGATCAGGGGCAAGGCGGATAAGCTCAGCAGCAAACCTACCAGGGGCAAGATGATCTCGAAGCCGAAATTGAATCTTGCGCTCGAAAGAGTCCGTAACCGCTTACCTGCCCCCCTTCCAATCCCGGCTAAACCCCAGACAAAACCCAGGGCAATGACTGGCAGAGCGGGGAAAAGATGGCGCGCTTGCGCGGTTTCGGCGACGCTGCCGCCGGTCAGGATAAACCGGGCCAGGGGCAGCAGCAGGAAAAGAAACGGCGTGGCAAGCAAGAATGGAGTAATATTGCCGGCCGATTGCTCGCCTGCTCGCCGTGCGAAGAGGCCGCCAATTGCCAGCACAGAAAGAGCTGCCAGCAGCAGATAGCCCCACCCCGGCAAGGCAATCGTCCCCCCCCCGCCGAACAGCCCCCAAAAGGACCGGAAGAAGGTGCTCGACCATTCCAGCCAGGCGGACGGGGGGGGGAGGCGCAGGTCGGCCCCGGCCGATAGCCGCCGGAGCGAGGCGTCCGCCGTGCCCGCCGTGAGCGCGGCCAGCGATCCGCGCAGCCATCCCAGGCGCTCGATCTGGTTAAACTGGAGCCAGACGAAGCCGAACCACCAGCCCGCGCCCATGAACGCGCCGCTAAAGAGGGCCAGACCGCTCTTCAACCAGGTCTTCCGGGCCAGCCAGCCCCCCCACAGGAGGACCAATATCCAGAGGGGGAGGGCGTTGTACTTGGCCACGGTCGCCAGCCCCAGCAATATTCCCAGCCGGAAAACCTGAGCGGGAGCGGGCGGCCCGGCCCGCTGGGCGATGGCGATCAAGGCCAACAGCACCAGCCCGGAGAGAACGAACAGCAGATTGTCGTCGTTCAGGACTGCGCCGATGAACAGCGTTTGGGGCACGAAGGCGTGCAGCGCCGCCGCGCCAAGCGCCAGACGGCGACTGGCCGTCACCCGCCGGGCGAAGGCATAGGTGATGAGTACGGCTCCGGTCGCTAACCCCACCGAGACCAATCGCCCCAGGTGCCAGGCCAGGGGCAGGCCGCGCCAGGGCCAGGCTTCGTCCCCGGTGTGGATGAAAGCGGCGATGGTCTGGCCGTCGGTGGGGATGAGCCGCCGGGGCGTATCCCCCACCGCTTTCAATTGGGTTGGAGGCGCGTCGCCAACCACCGCCAGGGGCAGGGACACCAGCAGGTGATACAGAGGGGGCCACACGGATCGATACCCGGCCGCGTCGCGCTCCGCCAGATCGGCGGGCAGGCGTCCGTGTTGGGCGATGAAGCGGGCGTAATCGAGGTGAGCCGGTTCGTCGGGGGCTTCGCCCAGGGGGATCAGGCCGGTGTACGCCAGCAGGAGTGCCAGGCGAAGGAGAACGATGAACAGCAAGGGAAGGTTGGAATTTGGAGATTGGAGGACGGCCACCGTCTTACTCCACCCGAATGGTTAAAGCGGTCAGGATCGCGTGATCCTGGCCCGGCTGCCCGGCCCCATCCACGACCGGAACCCGGGCCAGCGTGTCCGGGTGATACCAGCCCAGGCGCAACCGGTGGTCGCCGGGGGGCGTGCCGGGGGGGACGGTCAGGGTGTACTTGTCGGTGATCGTCTCGCCAGGCTGCCACTGCGTCGTTGGATAGGTTCCCCACACCGGCGGGTTGTCCTGTCCGGCGCGATTGAAACCATCGGCGGCGATCAGGTGGGTGAAGGCGGTGTAGGGCGCTTCGACGTGGACGCTGGCCGTCCAGTATAGAGACAGGGTAAACGACTCCCCCGGCGACAGGCGTAAAATCACGCCATCCCCCTGGGCAGACGGCTCCAGGCGCGAGTCGCCCCTTTCATCCAGGATTTGGTAGCCGCGCAGAGCCAGCCCGTTGGCGAAGGTAACCGGCTGGCGGACCATCAGCGCCTCAATCGAGCGGGGGCTGAGGTACAGGTTGAGGTGGTAATCGGGGAAGAAAACCTGATCGACCCGGTCCGCGTGGCGGTCGAGCCAGTTCAAGACCGCGCCCTGCTCGTCGAACCCCTGGCGCAGCAGGGGCAGGAACCAGATGCGGTCGTAAGCGCCGGCGATTTGCTCGGTTTGCGATTGGAGCGATTCCGGCGGCAGTCCTCGCTCCGCCGGGACGACGTAAAAGGGCAACTCGTCAGGGCTGTAGTAACTGACCGACGCCTCGGGGAAATTAGTCAGCACCACATCGTTGGGGCGGTCCTTCCCGCTGACGTAATCGCGGTAGAAATTCCAGGGCGGCGCTTTGGCGTAGGCGGTGTCGGTGAAGTAATTCGCCAGCGACACGCCGCTGAAGTAGAGCAAGAAAATGAGAAGCACCCCCGACAGGGCGAAGGAGCGCGTTGGGGTCTGCCGCCCGTTGTCCGCCGCCCCCGCCCGCCAGACATTCGCCAGGGCGATAAACCCGACCGCCAGCAGAACCTCGAAGGGGGGTTGGGCCTGGGCCAGGAATCGCTCCTTGAAGAACGGCCTGTTGATGGACAGCCCGATCACGCCCAACACAGGCGCGGCGAAGAAGAGGCCCCAGAAGGCGCCGGCGGTCAAGTTGCGCCGCAGGAGGGTCGCCAGGCCGGCCAGCCAGACCGGGGCCAGGAGCAAACTGGCGACCAGCCCCCGGCTCTCCTCGAGGGTGAAGCCGGCCAACAGAGCCGTCGAAGTGCGGCGCAGAAGCGTTGGCAGCGACAGAACCTCGGTCAGGCTGGCCGCCTCGTCGATGAAGCTGAAGGCCAGAACCAGCCCCGGCACGATCCCCAGCCCGATGACTACCTGCGAAGCCAGCCACCCCCAGCGTTTCGGCCAGAACTTTCGGGCGTTGAGCAGCACAAACAGCCCCTGAAAAGCAATCAGGAAGACGGTGTAGTAGTGGATGTAGAGCGAGGCCACGGTCAGGAGCGTGTAAACCAGCCAGGGCGAACGCTGCGCGTGAAGGATGAACGCTGCGCGTAAAGGGTGAAGGATGGAAGCTGCGCGTGTAGAAGGGATGGCGGGGCTTTGCGTCTTTGGTCTTTGGTCCTCGGTCTTCCGATGCAGCGCCCACCACAACGCCCCCGTTGACAGCAGCCCCAGCAAAGTAAAAAACGGGTAGGAGCGAACGTCCTGGGCCAGCCAGATTTGGAGGGGGTTGACGGCCAGCAAGCCTGCCGCCAGCAGGCTCGTTCCGGTTGAGCGCAGCGTTCGGCGGGCAAGGGCGTACAACACGGCCACGGCCAGCACGCTGGCCCCGACTCCGGCGAAGCGCATCCCCCAGGCGCTTTCGCCCACCAGCCAGCGCCAGGGGTGAAGCAGCAAATAGAACAGGGGCGGGTGGGGGTCGGTGATGCGGGACAGCTCCCACAGGTCGCTCACCGGCAGGGCAGCGTAGAGGACGCTGGCCGCCTCGTCGCCGCGCAAGCTCTGGTGATCCAGGCGGTACACCCGGAGGCCAAAGGCCAATATCAAAATGGCCAGGAGGAGCCGGAAATAAGGCCGCCTCCGAGAGCGTTTCAAGGTCATCCTTCTGTGGTCAGCACAATTCATGGATCAGGTCCAATCGCCGCCGGAATGTTGGCCGCACACCGTTTACTCCCCAAAGCGGCTCAGTTTTTCAGCCGGGATGATCCTTAT
>JBHHXL010000370.1:0-4806 GCA_046757065.1 Anaerolineae bacterium | reverse complement strand
AAGTGTACCGGACTTCGCGGGTCTGGAATAGGTTGGCTCGCCTGACCCCTACGGGCAAGACTGATCTGTTTGCGACCTGCCAAAAGGTTTCCGTTTGCGCTTGGGCAGGAACTTTTCTATTTGAGCGGCCAGGCGGGCAATTTCTGCTTGCAGGGTAGCGATGGTTCTCTCAAGTGAGTCTACCCTCGTGCCCATTAGATTTCCTCCTTTCTTGAATTCTGTGAAGCTATAGCTTCACAAATGTGATGATACCATATTGCTTGACCTGTGTCAAGTTTAACGGTGTATATGGAAAGATTTGGAGAAAAATTGCGTACCTTGCGTACTCGGCAGGGGCTAACGCTGCGACAGTTGGCTGATATGCTTGATGTCAGCCATAGCTATGTTGGACAAATGGAGAGAGGGGAGAAGATTCCCAATGTGGGAATGGTGTTGAAAATTTCGCGAATCTTTGATGTTTCTACGGATGTGCTGATAAAAGATGAACTGGGGATGGAGGATTAGTTGCTCCAGACAAAACCAGCGGGGGGAACAGGGATCTTTTGCACACGCCAAGCGGCTTTGGCTGTCAACCGGCTAAAGGAGAGGCGCACCCGGAAAGCTTCCCCTCTGCTTGGCGCATTTCTGCCGGCTATCCAGATGGTGTCTTGCGGGGTTGGATTGTATCTTCCTTGAAGCAGGCCATTTGGCACAGCCGCTACGGTAATAGATTTCAGTTCGTTACGGCTGTCTATCTCCTCGTAATTGTATTTGACAAAGATTGTGGTGGTAATGTAACTGGTATCTCGAACCGTCAGAATCTTGGGCAAACTTCCCTCAACTTCAATAGCTTCTTCTGTTCTTACCTGGCGCACCATCATTGAGAATTGAGAGGTTTGCAGCGTCGCCGTACCCTGACCGCTGACTTTTTCCGCTTTGGAGTCCACAAACAACGCCTGCCGGATTGCGTAATCGGGATGAAACAGGTATCTGGCGCGTTTATAGTCAATCTTACCGAATAGCCGCTGGTCAATTCTCGCCATCCCCATTCTGTCTAAAGCCTCGCGGGTAATGTCTTCGCCAATATCTGCCACCAAATCACTTTCTTCGTGGAAGATTTCAATAGCCGTTTCGCGGTAATCATAAACAGCCTGCACTACCAGCCGCAGAGAGGCTTTTCTATTTCTTCCAATCGGTCCAGGTCATCTCTGAGTTGTGCAGGATCAAGCAGCATCTACCACTCATCCTCATCAAGAGGTAAGGTTAATTGTTGGCCTTCTGCCATTGCCTTCTGTACATTTCGCTCCGCCAATCTTACATATTCTTCAACCAATTCAAGGCCGATGAATTTTCTACGCTGCTGAATGGCAGCAATGGCGGTCGTGCCGCTGCCTATGAAGCAATCTAGCACAATCTCATCTGGCTCGGTTAATAATTGAATGAACCGGCGTGGCAGTTCAAGCGGGAATTTAGCCTCGTGGTCATCGTTGGTGCGTACTGAGGGAATATGCCAGACTCCGCGTGACCCCCAATCACGCCATTCCTTTTTTGTTAATCGGTTTCTATCGATTTTGGTTACACCGGGCTTCCAGAATACATACAAATATTCAAATTCGTCAACTGACTTGTAAGATAAACTGTGCCAGCGTGAATTTTCCCAGGCGGCATCTTTGACCCAGGCGCGTCTATCATACAGATAAAAACCCGCATTGTGCGCCCATTCTTCAATAAGGCCACCCACTATTTTTACTCTGGTTTGCGCTTCATATTTACCGCCGCGTATGTTGTTTCTATGAAGCCGGCGGTCAACCGTTTGCTCGCTGCATCCTAACAGTTTCGCAATTTGGTAGCGATTGTAGTCAGGATGTTCAGCCATTGCTCTAAGGACATCTTCTCTGGTCACCGGAGAACGCCGGCTGCTCACCACCTCAGCCTGTATCTTAGGCATCGTTGGGTCTTTGAAAACCAGAATGTCGGCGATATTTATGACCAGAAATCCGCCCGGTTTAATAATGGGAAAATGAAGGACTATGACTGTCGCAAGCAAATTCTGCCAATCTTCAAATGACAAATCTGCTTCATACTCTTTGCCGACAAAGTAAGGAGGAGACCAAATACTCAACGATATGCTATTCGGTTGAATTTTGGGGAGAAGTTTGCGCGCATCACCTTGATGAATGCGATCAACTTCTAATGCATTCTCTCCAGTTTAGGCCAGTCAGATCGGGGCAAACTTGAGTCGAGAGACAGGGGGTTTTGTTTGCTCAGGCTGCGGCAGGCTCAACTTCTGCTCGCTCCGGCGCAATGAACGCTTCCAACTCCCGCCGGGCCTGCGGCTCGATGCGCCGCCAGTTGTTGAGCTTGACGTTGTCGTAGCCGACCAGTCCCTGGGCCAGGCCGGCCAGCGAGACGGCCTGCTCGTAGTTTTCGGGCGTCAGGTGGGGCAGCATCTGCTCGACCAGGCCCCGGTACCAGCCGATCATCTCCAACTCCGAACGCCGCACCGCCGATCGCTGCATCAGAAAGCCGCGCAGGAATTTCAGCCGTTTGAGCAGGCCGAACAGCAGTCGCGGCCGGTGTTCCGGCCTGAGATGGACCTTGCCCGTCTGCGAGCCCCGGCGCAGGAAGCGCAGCCAGGGCGGATCGAGAATGTAGGTGATCTCGACCCGGTCCCCCTGGCCCAGATGGTACTCGTCGCGCACCCGGTCCGCCTCCTCCCGGCTCAGGGCCAGCCGGGCCACCTCGAACTCGTCCTTGATCTGCATCAGGCGGGCCAGGTTGTGCGCCACCGTTTTCGTCAAGCGATAGTCGGCCTGATCCTGCCGGTAGACCCGGTTGACGAAATCGAGGTAGGTTTGGGCGTATACCTCGTCCTGGTACTGGAGCAGGGTGTACAGCCAGCCGGCCAGGGTGTAGGCCAGTTCGCCATCGAGCCGGGGCGCTGCGGCCAGGAGGCGCTCGTAGGCGGCCACCCGGCCCGCATCTTCCAGGTAGCCCTTGTTGCGCTCGACCAGCTCCGCCGCCGTCCGGGGCGGGCCCAGGGCGATGTGCGCCTCCAGCCGGGCCGGATCGCTGACGTAAATCCGGCCCCAGCGGAAGGCGGCCAGGTTGGCCTCCACCGCCTTGCCGTTGAGCCGGATGGCCCCTTCCAGGCTGTCCGCGCTCAGGGGCAGGAAGCCTCGCTGGTAGGTGACGCCCAGCATAAAGATGTTGTTGTACTGGCTGCTGCCGAACAGCCGCTCGCAGATTTTGACCCCGTCGACCACGACGGTCTCCCGGCTGTAACGTTCCACCTGGCGGACCATCACCTCGTTTTGGGGGAGCCGGTCCACCCCGGCGATGTTGAGGACCGTCTGGTTGCGGGCGGCGTTGACCACGGCCCGCGTCCGCTGGGGGGCGATCATATCCAGGTTTTTGGGCCGCGAGGCTTCTAGCATATCCAGGGCCAGGAACAGATCGGCTTTGCCCTTGGTGATAAAGGGCGCGTGGGCCTCTTCGTCCCGGCGGATGATGAGGTGCGATTCGACCGCGCCGTTCTTCTGGGCCAGCCCGGTCTGGTTGAGGTAGGTGACCCGTTTGCCATCGAACAGCGCGGCGTAGGCCAGCAGAGCCGACACGGTCAGCACCCCCATCCCGCCCACGCCGGGGATGAACACGCGAAAACCGCCGTCACCCGCTTCAGCTTTGCGGGCCGGTTCGACCAGGGCCTCCTCCGGCGCGGCGGGGTGGCGCGGCCTGGGGTCGGCCCGCTTGAGGCGCACAATCTGGAAGGAGGGGCACTCGCCCATCGTGCAGGCCCCGTCGTTGACGCACAGCGTCTTGCTGATTTGCATCTTGGGGCCGTAAACCGTGTCGGCCACCTCCAGGATGTCCAGGCCGGGGCAGGCCGTCTTGCGCCCGCAGTCGTAGCACATCTCGCAAATATCGGGGTTGATGCGGTAGTGCTCCTCCCACTCCGGATAGATGCCCCGGGCGGCCAGGGCCGCCGTCTCCCGCCGCTGGCGGCGTCCGGCCTGAATGGCGCACTCCTTGTTGACGATGATGACCTTCACCCCCGGCAGGTCGTTGTAGCGCCGCAGGGTCCGCTCGTAGCTGGCGGCATAGGCCTCGGCGCTGTCGATGACCGTGACGTGCTCGATGCCGTAGGCGCGGACGATGGTCTCGATGTTCAGCCCCTGCTCGGTCAAGGGCGTGGCCTGCCCGCCGGTCATAGCGATGGTGCCGTTGTTGAGGATGATGTAGGTGATGTTGGAATTGTTGATGACCGAGCTGAGGACCGAATTGCGCCCGGAATGGATGAAGGTCCCATCCCCGATGAAGGCCACCCGGTTGTTGAGGGCAAAGGGGGCCAGCCCGTCGGCCACCGCCCCGCCCTGGCCCATAGCGCTGACCGTGTCGATCAGCTCGTAGGGGGGCAGGACGGCCATCGTGTAGCAGCCAATGTCGCCGTGGACCAAGAGGCCCGGCCTCGAGGCTGCCTGCGGCCCGCCGTTGCCGGCCGGGTCTGGCAGCCCAATCTCGCTGGCGGGGATCACGACCCCGCCCCCGGCCAGCCCCTGGCCGGCCAGGCGCTGGGTCAGGGTTACGCTGGCCCGGTGGGGGCATCCGGCGCAAAAGGAGGGCACGCGCAGGGGCATCGCCTTGTAACGGCGGGCGGCGATCTCATCCAGCAGGTCCAATTCCCGGCGGATGCTATCCTGCTCCGGGAAGGCCGCGGCCAGGATGGGGGCCAGCTTGTGCTTGATCAGGTCCGGGTCTAACTCGCCGTAGCGGGGAAAGCCCTCGGCCTGGTCCGGCAGGTCCTTGCCGTACACGGCAACCTGCCCC
>JBHHXL010000369.1:0-4812 GCA_046757065.1 Anaerolineae bacterium | reverse complement strand
TGAGCCTGAAGTCCGGCCCCTGAGCCTGTCGAAGGGGCCAGGGAGTATCCGCCAGCGAGACCGCCGATGAAGCCGATCAAAACGAAGGTCACCAATCTGCTTGAGAGGAATGCCATCCCCTATCGTCTGCTGCCGCACAGCGAGCCGGTTTTCACCGTCGAAGCCGCCGCCGCCCAACGCGGCGTGGTCCGGGAGGAGATGGTCAAATCGATCTTGCTGCGGGACAAGGACCAACGCTACGTGATGGCCTGCATTCCCGGTGAAGCCAGACTCGACCCGCAAGCGGTCCGCGCCTGCCTGCCCGGCGACTGGCGGCGGCTGACGTTTGCCAGCGCCGGGGAGATCGAGCGGGTTACCGGTTTCGTCAAGGGCGCGGTTGCGCCGCTGGCCTTGCCTCCGGAGGTGCCGGTCGTGTTCGATGAGGCCATCGCCGCTTGCGCCAGGGTCAACATCAGCAGCGGCGATCCAATGGCCGGGTTGGAGCTCGATCCGCAGGACCTGATCAGGCTGGCCGGGGGGCGTCTGGCGTCGATAACCAGGTGACGGGACTATACGATTGGACAATTCCCCGAAAATGGTTTACTCTTAAGGATGCCTTTTTGGGGTATTTTATGGTATAATGGAGCCGGTGAGTTCCACAAGTTAACTTTCCCGCGAGCGAGAAAGCCAGGAGATTTGTTATGGGCGTGGTTATTGCCATCGCCAATCAAAAAGGCGGAGTGGGCAAGACAACAACGGCTATTAACCTGGGCGCGGCCTTAATTGAACGAGAGCAGCGGGTGCTGCTGGTAGACCTCGACCCGCAATCGGCCCTATCGGCAGCGCTTGGCATCGAGTCGCACGCGCTTGAGGAAACCATTTACAACGTGCTGGTGGATGAGGGGTTTCCGATGGAGCGTGTCATTCACGAGGCGCGCCCCGGGCTCGATGTGGTTCCGGCCAATATTGACCTGGCCGCCGCCGAAATGGAACTGGTGTCGGCCATCGGGCGGGAATACATCCTGCGCGATGCGTTCAAACCGGTACGTGATAAATATGAATTCATCCTGATCGATACCCCGCCCAGCCTGGGGTTGCTAACCGTCAACGCGCTCACGGCGGCCGATGAGGTGATTATCCCTCTCCAGGCCGAATACCTGGCCCTGCGCGGGATGAGTTTTTTGCTTGAAGCGATTCAAAAGGTCCAGACCAAGTTAAATCCCGATCTGACCGTTTTAGGGATATTGGGGACGATGTATAAAACCCGATCTCTCCACGCAGAAGAAGTAATGGAGGAGATCACGAAGATATTTGGGCCAAAGGTTTTTCCAATGGTGATCAAGAGCAGCATTCGCTTTGCCGAAGCCCCGGTGGCGCAAATGTCTATTCTGGAGTACGAGCCTACACACGATGGCGCTACAGCCTATCGAGAGCTCGCGGAGGTGATTCTGAATGGCCAGAAAACGCGCCAGCCTTAAAGGAAAAGGGCCGGAGATTTTGAAACGTGGCCGGGGCGTCGACGCGCTTTTCGGTGGGGGTGCAGCGGACGAAGCGAAGGATGTCAAAGTAGCCGCCGAGGGTGAAGCGGCTGAGGCCGAGGGACAAGACGAGGCTTTGGCCGCCCTGGCCGCAGAGTCCGATGCCGCCTCGCCCCCGGCGGCCGAAGAGCCAGTAACGGAGGCCGCCGGCGAAGTGGCCCCCGCCGGGGACCTTGCCGGGCAAGATCAGGCCGCGGCCGAGCCGGCGGAGGCGCCGCTCATCGAGGACCTGCCCTCGGATGAGGCCGATCTCGATTTGGACGAACTGCTGGACCTGGAGGCCGAGACGGCTGGCCCCGGCTCCGTCGAGGAAGCGGTCCCGCCGGATGCGGTCGAAGTCGTCTCCCCCGAAGAATTGCCACCCGCGATGGAAACCATCCCGCCCGAAGAACTTCCCCCTGCTCTGGAATACCTGCCGCCGGAGGAGTTGCCCCAGGTCGAAGACCTGCCGGTTTTTGAAATGGACGAGGAGGAAGCCTTGCCCGAGCCGGAGATCGACGAGGGGTTGGCGGCCCTGGCCGCCGAAGCCGGCGCGGCCGAGCCAGCCGCCCCTGCTCCCGCGCCGGAGCTCCCCAGCCGCCCGCTGCCGGCCGGGCCGCCGTCCGAGCCCGCAGCGCCGCCGGCCATCGACGGCCAGAGCATCCCGGCGGCGGCCTACACCGTGCCACCTCCGGCCTCGACCCAGCCGTCGGTCTCAAGGAGCAGGCCGCTTGAAATCCCCGAGGATTCGGGCGTGTTTGATTTCACTTCAACCCGCCGTGAACCTGAACCGGTCATCTTCGATAGCCTCGGCGAGGAACTGACTGCCGAGCAGCGGGCGGAGAAGCTGAAGGATCAGCGCGTCCTGGAGCAATTCAACCAGGTCTACGCAGCGATTGATGAACAATACCAGCGTATTCTGGATCGGAATGCCAGCGTCAGCAAGGAAATTACCGATTGGGCCCACAACCTGCTGGCGGAGGCCCGGTACATCATCCTGGAGTATCAGGTCGAACATCTGGCCCGGGCCGAGTGGAACATCGAGCAGGTTCGGGCTCGCCTGGACCGGGCCGAAGAGAGCCAGCGCCGCCGCATCTATGCCTACATAATCTCCATCTGGGGCCTGGCCTGGTTTGCCGCATTCGTGGCGTTTATTTTCAGGGTGGACCTGCTGTCTCAGTTCCTCCAGAGTTCCACTACAAAAGGGCTGTTAGACCCGGATGTCTTCCTCACCACGCTGTTCTTCGGGGGGATTGGCGGGGTGACGGCCGTTTTTTACCACCTGCATTATTACGTCAGCAAGCGCACGTACGATATTTCGTATAACCTGTCCTACATCGCCAAGCCCTTCATGGGCATGATCCTGGGCACTCTGGTCTATATCATTGTTTTTGGGCTGATGGGGACATTTGGCATCCGCCCCGCGGGGGCGTTGGGGCAGATTGTGGAAGGGGGGACTGAGCTGACGGCCAGCAGCAAGGCTGTCACGCTATTCGTGTGGGCGTTGGCCCTGGCCTCCGGGTTCAAGGAAAACCTGGCCTTTGAACTGCTGGAGCGCATTATGAAGGTCATCTTCCGCCGACAGTCAGGCGACGATGATGCGGATAGGGCGGAGCCGCCGCCCAAACCGGTCTTTGAGGGCAAAGAGTAAGGGGACTGAGGCTGGTTTCCTAAGCCCGCTCCGGCCCTAAAGCCAGCGGGTGGCCCTTGATTTCCATCAGCGGGCGGCCGCTGGCTCCGCGCTGTAGCAAGAGGATCTCCGCCATGATCGACAGGGCAATCTCCCCCGGCGTTTCGGCCTTCAGGTCCAGGCCGGCCGGAACCCGCACCCGGGCCAGGTCCTCCCTGGGCACCCCCCGTTCCAGCAAGCTATCGAAGATGATTTTGGCCTTGCGTTGGCTGGCAACCAGGCTCAGGTAAGGGGCCGGTGAGGCCACGACCTGGGCCAGAGCCGGCTCGTCCCAGCCCCAGGTGGCGACCACGATGTAGGTTGAGGGCGTGACCGTGACCGGTATCGGGTCGAGACGTTCGCTTTCTGCGTCATAAGGTACGATGATCGTCTCATCGGCCTGGGGGAAGCGTTCGGCCCATTCGGGGCGGTCATCAACAACGATCACCCGCATCCCCACGACCCGTCCCAATTCGGCCAGAGCCAGGCCGATGTGTCCGGCCCCAATAATCACCAGCTCCAGCCTGGGCTGGACGACATCGATGAAGAGTTCCAGCGGTTCCCGGTCGAGGCTATTCAGTTCCGTGAAGGTATTGGTTTTGGGTTGAAAACCCAGGCGAATCGAGCGGTTCTGCTGGAGCGCCTGCTGCGCCGCCGCCAGCACCCTGGGTTCCAGGGGCTCGCCGCCCAATTCCCCCAGGGTGGACAGATCGTAGCGGATTAAGGTCTTCTCTCCAACGTCCCACCCCCCCCCGTTGTACGAACGCACCACGGTGATGAGGGCCGTTGGCTCTCCCGCTTCGCAAGCCCGCGTGATGGTTTCGAACAATTCGAGCGATTGATCTGCACGCCCGTTTCCCGGCGGAGGGGCCAGGTGATCGATGAAGACCTCTTGCGTTCCACCGCAGAGGCCCAGGCTGTCTGGCGTCTTGCCGATCAGCGAGTATTCCACCAGGCCCGGCTTCCCGGTGGAAAGCGCGGCCAGCGCGTCCTGGATGGCCTTCTGCTCCATCGTGCCGCCCCCGATGGTGCCCACCAGAGAGCCATCGGCCTGGACGACCATCTTGGCGGTGGCGTGGCGCGGGGTTGAGCCGATGGAGCGGGTCACCGTGACCAGCGCCGCCGGCTGGCCGGTCTTCAGGGCGCGAGTAACTGTCTGAAATATCTCCTTCATCAATAACTCCCCTGAAAATAGGAGTGCAGACCTTGGTCTGCAGAGCAAGCTCTGCACTCCATTTTCATTACTCGGTGTCGTCCCGCAGGGACTGTCACACTTTTGTGGAAAGGTGGGCGCAGGGTTGCGCCGGCGTCGACCTGTACTCGCTCAACTTGCATCGCTGGTTTCGTCGGCTTCACTTGCCTGACTCGAAGCTGCGTTCTTTGTATCCCTGTCTTCCCGAACGTTGTCCCGAAATTCCCGAATGGTCCGGCCCACAGCCCCGCCTACCTGGGGTAGCCGGCCCACACCGAAAATGATCAAGAAAATGACCAACAAAATGATTAACTCAGGCACTCCCAATCCGAAGGGCATTTGCAATCCTCCTTCGCTTCACGGTTTGAACGCGCGTTATCGGCCGTCAAACTCCTGGAAACATATAGGTAGAGACAGCGTTATTTTACATCCGCCCTTGCCAATGTGCAACAGCC
>JBHHXL010000368.1:0-4812 GCA_046757065.1 Anaerolineae bacterium | reverse complement strand
AGGCCCGCTTTGGCCCCGCCCTCTTCCGCCCCGGCGGGCAGAAACCGATGGAGACGGAAAAGGCATTTGTATCACTGGAACAGATTTGCTACATTAGCTACGGTCTACGTGCAAACGCCGATGATCGGTACTGGCAAGGTGAATTCAAGACAACAGATTGCCTGTCGTCCGTGAAAGACAGACGTCACCCCAAACCTTTCGTGCAGGGCAAGGATTTAACAAAATGGACGCTACAGCGCATCTGGTATCTTGAGTGGGGCACTGCGCGAGCCCCTAGAAAGTTCAGTCGCCCTACTTTTCCAGAGCTACATGAGGCCAGAGAGAAATTGATTGCCGTGCGCACGCCTGGGGCCGTGCCCAAGGTAATCTACGACGACGAGCATCTACACTTTGACGCCAGTTCGGTCGGTTTCATCCCCTGGCACCACCTCAAAGGCGTGGTCAACCGCTCCATCAACAAGACGGCCAAATATCGCCGGCAATCGCCTGAGGGTGACCGGGAAGAACGGGAGAAACTATCCCAACAGTTCCACCCCAAATACCTGCTGGCGATCATGAATTCCGCCTTCGCTTGCGATTGGCTGGCGCGGCGGCGGCGCAGCAAAATCCACATCTACCCCAATGACTGGAAGCAACTCCCCATCGCCCCTATCCCAATGGAGAAGCAAGAAGAGTTCGTCCGGCTGGTGGACGCCATCCTGGCCAGGTTCGAGCGGCACGGCTACCCCCTGCCGCCGGAGGCCACTGCTCGTATTGCAGCCCTTGAGCGGGAGATTGACGAGCGGGTGGCGGCCTTGTATGGGGTGTAGAGCGCGCAGCGCTATAAGTGGTGGCCGGTTAGGGTCCACAAGCTGAGCAATTGCACGATTTCAAACGAGGTGGCAGCGATGAGTTTATCCCAATCCCTGGCTTTAAACAAGATGTGATTGAGTGATCCATCTAATCTCCGAACCCAGCTCAAAGGGTGTATTTCACTTTTGGGGCAAGTTTTGCGGAGTCGAGGCTTCAGCCGGAGATTAGTAGGCTTTGACCGGCTAAAGCCTCGACTCCAAAGCCCATTTTGCTAGCAACTCCATAAATTCGCCCCTAAACTGAAATGCTCCCCAACCCAAAACTCAATTGGCAAGCAATGCGCTTATCAAGTACAATACCACCTTAAGCAGTTTGCTCGTTGGCATCGAGGCTTTAGCCGGTTTTTGGGCGCGAATTTCCGGCTAAAGCCTCGACTCCAGCGCAAAGTTCAACGGAAATCGCTAACTCCTGGCCAAGGTAGCAACTACAGTTATACCCTCATCGACGCGAGCGTTGGAGATATTCTTGAATTTCCCCGTGATGGCCCTTAATCGTACCGTTCTACCCAATGACCCTAATGCGCTTACTGAGACTCAGATCGAGCAGATGAACCGCTTTTGGGGGTCCACCGCATGGCGAGGCGATATATACGAACAAGTGCCGACGTTGTTCGGCCCCGTCGAGATGAAAATTCACCGTACCACAGGGCAACGGCTCGGTCGATTATTCAAGAAACGCTTGCAACAAGTCTTCCCTCACGTCACCGATCCGCTGGTGATGACTAACTCCAAGAATGCGCCACTCTACTGTCTGATCTTCGCGGGGCACAAACTCACAGGTGCAAAAATCGTGGGGCAGATTTTTCAGAGGTATGAACGGCTGGGCCGCTGAACCAACGATTGAGCCGAGAGGAGTAAAACCTATGGCATCCCGTTCTGGCATCGAGTGGACAGAGTCCACCTGGAATCCGGTAACCGGTTGCACAAAAATCAGCCCGGGCTGTAAACACTGCTATGCCGAACGTATGGCGTTGCGCCTTCAGGCAATGGGACAGCCTAATTACGCCAACGGTTTCAAGTTGACCTTGCACGAGCACATGCTGGAACTGCCGCTGCGCTGGAAAAGGCCGCAGATGATCTTTGTCAATTCGATGAGTGACCTTTTCCACGAAGACGTACCGCTGACATTCATCCAAAAAGTCTTTGACATCATGCGTCACGCTTCATGGCATACGTTCCAGGTACTCACCAAGCGGTCCAGGCGGTTGCTTGAACTCGATCAAGTGATTGGCTGGCCCCCCAACGTCTGGATGGGCGTCAGCGTGGAAAACCAGGACTATGTGTTCCGCATTGGGCATCTCAAGCAAACGAACGCCTGCCTCAAATTTCTCTCGCTGGAGCCTTTGCTGGGGCCACTACCCGATCTCGACCTGCGCGGTATAGGCTGGGTTATTGCCGGGGGCGAGTCCGGGCCCGGAGCTCGACCTATCAAAGAAACATGGGTAATTGACATCAGAGACCAGTGTTTTGCAGCCAATGTCCCTTTCTTCTTCAAACAATGGGGAGGGGTCAGGAAGAAACGCGCCGGGAGAGTTCTCCAGGGCCGCACGTGGGACGAGATGCCCAGACAGATGGCGCTTCCCGAAGTAGAGGTCGCCTGACGAGCGCCGATTGGTCGCCGGGCGGGTCCTAAATCCCAGGCAACGCTGGCAGGAGAGGCATCAAGTGATCCGTTGCCTACCGGAGATGATTGAAGAATGGGCTATCTCAATATCAACGAAAAAATCGAGATAGAAACTGGGCCGGACGATGAGGCCAGACTGGCGGAATTCGAGGCCCGCATCGCCCGTGGCGAGAAGATCGAACCGGGCGACTGGATGCCGGAACGCTACCGCCGGCAGCTCATCCGCATGATTTCCCAGCACGCCCACAGCGAAGTCGTCGGCATGTTACCGGAGGGGGCCTGGATCACCCGCGCCCCGACCCTGCGCCGCAAAATGGTTCTGATCGCCAAAGTCCAGGACGAGGGCGGGCACGGCCAATATCTCTATCACGCCGCCGAAACCCTGGGGGCCACCCGCCAGGAGATGCTGGAGGCGCTGCTATCCGGCCGGGCCAAATATTCCAACATCTTCAACTACCCGACCCGGACCTGGGCCGACATCGGGGTCATCGGCTGGCTGGTGGATGGGGCGGCCATCTTGAATCAAACGATGCTGGCCAAATGCTCCTACGGCCCCTACGCCCGGGCTATGACCCGCATCTCCGCCGAGGAGAACTTTCACAAGAAACAGGGCCAGGAGATGGTCATCCTCCTGTCGCAGGGCACGCCGGAGCAGAGGGCGATGGTCCAGGACGCCCTCAACCGCTGGTGGTGGCCGACGCTGATGATGTTCGGCCCGCACGACCAGGATTCGCCTAACAGCGCTGAGTTGATGCGCTGGGGCATCAAAACCAAAACCAACGACGAATTGCGCCAGGTGTTCGTCAACCAACTCGTGCCCGCTCTGCAGGCGCTGGGCCTGACCATCCCCGACCCCGACCTGCGCTACGACGACGAAAGCGGTAACTGGATCATCGGGGAGATTGATTGGGCTGAGTTTTGGCGCGTGATCAAGGGGGACGGCCCCTGCAACCGGGAGCGGTTGGACGCCCGCCGCCAGGCCCACGAGGACGGGCGTTGGGTCCGCCAGGCGCTGGCCGCTTACGCCGCAAAACAGGCAGGGGAGGCGGCCTGATGGCCGATACGCAGTGGCCCACCTTCGAGGTCTTCCAGCAGGCGCGGCCCGGCGAGCCGCACCGCAACGCCGGCTCCGTCCACGCGCCCGACGCGGAGATAGCCCTGCTGAACGCCCGCGACATCTTCGTCCGCCGCCCTTACTGCCACAGCCTGTGGGTCGTCCCCGCCGGAGAGATTCTGGCCGTCACCGCCCAGGCGCTTGAGGACGGCCTCTGGCCGCAAGAGACGGCTTTCCCCGCCGCCCGGCCCGAACCCGAACCCTACTACGTCTGCCAGAAACTGTCGCAACGGCCGTCTGAAACCTACGTCACCTGTGTGGGCGCCGTCCGGGCCCGGACGCCGGTCGAGGCCCTGCGGCGGGCGGTCGAGACCTTCAACGAGGGCACGCCCTGGGTGTGGTGGGTCTTTCCGGCCCGGGCCGTCACCCGCAGTGAGGCCGATGACATCGCCAGCATGTTTGATCCCGCCCTGGATAAGCCCTACCGCGACCAGTCTTACTACCGCACCGTCTCAACAATGCGACGGATCAGGCAGGCCGGGGCCGCCCCGCACGAGGACGCGCCGTGAGGCCCGAGGTCGAGAGGGCGCTGGCCGGTAAGTTGCTGGCGCTGGCCGACGACGAGTTGATCCTGGCCCACCGGGATTCGGAGTGGACGGGGCACGCGCCCATCCTGGAGGAGGACATCGCCATCGCCAACATCGCCCAGGACGAGTTGGGGCACGCCACCCTCTGGTACCGGCTGTTGGCCGAGCTTCGCGGTGAGGACCCGGAGACCTACCCCGACCGGCTGGTCTTTTTCCGGGACGCGCCGGATTACCGCAACCTGCCCCTGGTCGAATTGCCCAGGGGCGATTGGGCCTTCACCATCCTGCGCCAGTACCTGTTCGACGCGGCGGAGCTGGTCAATCTGCAACACCTGGCGGGTAGCGGCTACCAACCCCTGGCCGATGCGGCAGCCAAAATCGGCAAGGAGGAAGTTTACCATTACCGCCACGCGCAGGCCTGGCTGCAACGCCTGGGGCTGGGCACGGACGAGAGCTGCCGCCGCATGCAGCAAGCGCTCGAACAACTGTGGCCCTACGCCCGGCAGTTGTTCGAGCCGCTGCCGGATGAGGAACTGCTGGTGAAGGCTGGCTATGTCCCCGCGCCGGACCGGCTGCGGGCCGGCTGGGAGGGGATCGTACTTCCTGCCCTCGAAGGGGCGGGGCTAGGCATTCCACCGGATAGCGCCCCGGTCTCCGCCGGGCGCGACCGTCACACGGGACATCTGGCAACATTGC
>JBHHXL010000367.1:0-4821 GCA_046757065.1 Anaerolineae bacterium | reverse complement strand
CAACTAATGACAGAGAGGACAGTGAACATACCGTTGCCTACGGCAGTGCAGGTGTAGGCTGTGGAATTTATTCCGCAAAATTTGGACGCACCCTTGGAGAGGAAGCCTCGTGGAAATCCAGGTCGCCGCAGCCAAAATCAAAAAATATGCCACCAGCCAGAGTGGAGACACGTTGGAGATGATCGAGCGCCCTCACGGCGGGCTCTCCTTCGTGCTGGCCGACGGGCAGCGCTCCGGGCGAGGGGCCAAGGCGATCAGCAATATCGTCGCCCGCAAAGCGGTTTCGCTCCTGGCCGACGGGGTGCGCGATGGGGCAGTGGCCCGGGCCGCCCACGATTATTTGTTTACCCTGCGAGGGGGTCAGGTACAGTCAACCCTGGACATCGTTTCCATTGACCTGGTCAGCCAGACGCTGGTCCTGTCCCGAAACAGCCATTGCCCCACGGTGATTCTGGAAAATGAAGAATTGCGCTTGCTGGACGAACCCTGCCAACCCATTGGGATTTATCGCAAAACCAAGCCTATCATCACCGAGTTGCCGCTGAAGCCCGGCCTGGCGGCGGTGGTCTTTACGGATGGCGTCCTGGCCGCAGGCCGGCGAAAAGGACAAAAGCTCGATATTCTTGCGGAAATAGACGCCCTGACCGCCGCCGATTTTTCCGCGCAGTTCCTGGCCGATACCTTGCTGGACCGGGCTCTGGACCTGGACGAAGGCCGTCCGGTGGATGACACCAGCATTCTGGTGGTGGCGGTTTTCCCCCGGCAGCGAGCGCAGGACATCCGGCGGTTGACGGTCACCTTTCCCATCTGAAACTGTTTATGCCCGCTCGTCTTAAGACTCGCCGCTCCAAAAAGATCGGTCGCTGGAAACGCCCGCTGCTGGCCTACTTTCGAATGCCGGGGTCCACCAGCTTCGGCCTGTTGTTGCTGGCCTTTCTGTTAATTGTTGTCGCTGCCGTCGCCGAGTTGAGCGTCTTCTATCAAAATCCCCTGACCCACCGGCGCGGCCTGGATACCCTGGAGGCGGTCTACGCCGTCTTTACCCTGCTGGTCTTTGAAACGGCCTACCCGCTGCCCGGTGATGCCTTAACCCGCCTGGTGTTTTTCCTGGTCCCCTTCTCCGGCCTGGTTGTTTTGGGGCAGGGCATCGTCCGCCTGGGCAGCGCGGTCCTGAATCGTGAAATGTGGGGGCGCGCTATGGCTTCAACTTACGAGGATCACATCATTGTCTGCGGATTGGGCCGGCTCGGCTTTCGCGTAGTGCAATGGTTGCTGGAATTAGGTGAGGAAGTGGTACTCATCGAGAACCGGGCGGACAACGCCTTGCTGGACCAGATTCGAGCCTGGGGCGTGCCGACGATCATTGCCGACGCCCGTCGCTCCGAGATTTTGCAGCAGGCGGGCCTTATGAGCGCGGCGGCCGTCGTGCCGATTACCAGCAATGATCTGACCAATTTGTCTATCGCCGTCGAAGCGCGGCGGTTGTGCCCGGGCCTCAAAGTCGTGTTGCGGACGTTCGACGACCGGTTGGCCGATAATCTGGAGACCGGCTTCGATATCCATACCGCCTTTAGCACGGCGGCCCTGTCGGCCCCGGCCTTCGCCGCCACGGCCACCCACGCCCCGGTCGATTACGCCTTCTCCTTCGGCGAGGGCGATAAGCGGGCTTTGCTGACCGTTACCAAATTTACGGTGGTTGAGGGCTCAAAGCTGATCGGCTACAATATGGCCCAGTTGGAAGAAGAATTCGATGTGGCCGTGATCGCGCACCGCTCCCATGGCAGGTTCGAGTTGCATCCACCGCCCGACTCAACGCTGGCGGCAGGGGATGGCTTCATTGTCTCGGCCACCCTGGAGGGTTTGAACTACCTGGCCCGAATAACCCCCCCGACGCGGGAGATGCGGCGTTACCTGGAGGGTCGCTGGCCGCTTGACACCTGATAGAGAAACCCCTTTGGTCCCCGGTCTTTGGTCGGCGGGATAAAGCGACGGCCTTCGCCAGTTTGTACAATGTTTAATAGGTTCATCCATAAGGCAACAATTTTTGTAAAGGGGCCGCTATGATGGCTGAAGAGGCTGGCAGTCCGCGGATTGCCGTTGTGGGGCCGTGCGCGGCGGGCAAATCAACCCTGGTTGCGGCTTTGAAGGCGCGGGGCCTGGCCGCCCGCTGCGTTTGCCAGGAACATTCCTACGTGCCCGATATGTGGCGGCGCGTGTCCCGGACCGACATCCTCATCTATCTCGATGCCTCCCTGAACACGATCATCCGCCGCCGCCGCATCAATTGGGGGCAATCTTTCCTGGATACGCTCAACGACCGCCTGCGCCACGCCCGCGCCCACGCCGATTTGTACCTGGCGACCGATAACCTCTCGCCGCAAGAGGTTTTGGCCGAAACGCTGGCGTTTTTGAAGAAAACTTCCGTTGCTCTATTATGATGCAAACCGGTAGCCGAAGCCGCGCTCGGTCAGGATGTATTGGGGATTGGCCGGGTCTGGCTCGATCTTTTGCCGCAGATACCAGATGTAACGTTTGATGTAGCCCGTGTCATTGGCGTAGGCCGGCCCCCACACCTCGGTCACCAACGTTGCCGGGGGAAGCGGCTCGCCGGCGTGGTCCATCAGGTAGGCCAGCAGGCGAAACTCGGTGGGCGAGAGCTGCACCGGCTCGCCGGCGCGGGTGACCTGCCGGGTGCGACGGTCCAGGACTATCGCGCCGATGTTTAGCACGCCCTCGGACGTCTCGTCGGTGCGGGAAACGCGGGCCAGCACCGCGCCGATGCGGGCGGTCAGTTCGGCAAAGCTGAAGGGCTTGGTGACGTAATCGTCCACACCCATTTGAAACCCTTTCAGCGTGCTGGCCTCATCGCTTTGGGCGGTGAGCATAATGATGGGCACGTCGCTGACGTCGCGGATGCGGCGGCAGGTTTCCCAGCCGTCCAGGCGGGGCATCATCACGTCAAGAACCACCAGATCCGGGCGCTGGTCGTAGAGCGTCTGAATCCCGGCCAGGCCGTTATCGGCCCGCAGGGCGCGGTAGCCGGCCTTTTCCAGATATTTCCCTAGCAGGTTGAGCAACGAGGCGTCATCGTCAATCAACAAGATCGTCTGGTTCATCCGTGGTCCTCTCGCCGGGGCCCAGAGGCGGCACGGCGGGCAGCGTCAGCGTAAAGCGACTGCCCTGGCCGGGTTTGCTTTCGACCCAAATTTGCCCGCTCTGCGCCTCGACCAATTTGCGGGCAAAGTAAAGCCCCAAGCCGTGCCCGTACACCTCACGATTCTCCTGTCCGTTGAGGCGGTGAAAGGAATCGAAGATTTTGGCCTGGTCTTCCGGTTCGATGCCCGGCCCGTTATCGGCCACCGAGATCCAGACCATACCATCGGCGCTGCTGCCCGTGGCCGGATCGTAACCGGCCGTCACTTTGATTTCGCCGTCATCCGGCCCCGCGCCGTACTTGACGGCGTTATCGACCAGGTTGTAAAGGATGTCGTACAAACAGACTTCGTCGGCCAGCGCCAGGGGCAGGTCTTCCACAATATCGATCTGGAAGCGGTGGTCGGGCGCGCCGATGAGATGGCCTTGAACCGCCCGTTCGATCAGGGGGGGCAGGGCAACCGGCCCTATATTCAGCCGCAATTGCCCCGCCTCCAGGGAGGATACGTTGAGAATGTTTTCCACCAGGCGGGTCAGGCGAGTGCTCTCCTGGCTCATCACTTGCAGGCTGTCGCGAACATCTGGTTCAAGGTCATTGCTAAAGGCCAGGATCAGCTCCAGGCCGCCGTTGATGCTGGTCAGCGGGGCCCGCAATTCGTGCGAAACCAGCGACACGAATTCGGATTTGAGCCGGTCCAGGGCCTGCAAGGCTTCGTTTTGCTCGGCCACTTTCTGGTAGGCGTCGAGCAGGCTTTGCGTGCGCTCGGCCACCTTGTGCTCCAGGACCACGTTGGCCTGCCGCACTTCCTCCTCGGCCTGTTTCAGTTGTTCCACCAATTGTTGCAACTGGGCTTCTGCTGCGGCCCGGGCCCGCACCTGGCCGGTGATCCAGTTTAAAACCAGGCCGACGGTGACCGGCCCGGCCAGGGCGAACAGGAATAGCTCCCACAAATACCCGGCGCTGCCGAAGAGGTGGATGCCCATCGTATGTTCCAGTGATTCGGTGACGGCAGCCACGCTGGAGAGCACCAGGGGCAATAACCAGCGCAGCATGTGCAGGCGGGCCACAATGTTGCCGGTCGGGGGTGCGCTACTGGGGTCCGTCATTGGCGTCTCCTTAATTCCCTCGTATAAAATAGGGACTGGAGTGCGGAATTTATCCCGCGAAAAGGGGCAGATTAAAATCTGCACTCCTTTTTATCTCCCTCTGAAAGTAGCAGAGTTGAGCACGGTCGGAAATCAACAGATAGGTAGCGGATAAGCGGATAGGGTGTCCGGCCAGAAGCTATCCGCTCATCCGCTCCTTATCCGCTGATAGTCTCAGTGGATCTAAATTTCGGAGCAGAGTGGGCTCCCACGCCCACGAATTGGCGGCGTGGGAGCCGGGCCTTGTATTGAGGGCTTCAGCCCTTGCCCGCCGCAAAGGGCTAAAGCCCTCAATACGGCTCTGAAAATAAAGTAGCAACACAAGCTATTATAACATAACAACCGCTCCGTCGCCCGGCCAATTCCCTCGCTTCCACAATTTTGACCTTCCTTTGACCTTGCCACGACCCACTTTTGACCGTTTTTGTGCTAGATTAGTTTCTGGTGCGAAGCGTGCCCCACCTACGGGGCTGATTGGCTGACACTTTTAACATAGCTCACGGACGCGATAGCGCACAGATG
>JBHHXL010000366.1:0-4822 GCA_046757065.1 Anaerolineae bacterium | reverse complement strand
AGGATGCCAGCGAGAACCTGAATGGTTCATGTCGAGGACCTTGCCCGGCGTTTGCTGAGAGTTGAGCTTCAGCTTGATGCCTATCAGAAACTCCACGCGGACGAACTCTCCGAATTGCGGCGGAAACTAAATCAGTGTAAGCGTGAGATTGCGGCGACCCTGCCTGACCTTGGGCCCGAGGGGAGCGCCGGCGATCGTGGTGATATTTCCAGACCGCGGTCGTCGGCGACTGGGGTGAGGCAGCGACAGGTCGAGGAGGGTTAGGAAGAGTTCCTCAGCCAACCGGCCGCAACAGAGATTAAGAACCTATCCGTAAATTCTGCAGAGGCGGCTCCCACGCCGCCGAAGTACCGGGCGTGGGAGCCCGGTCTGCTAGTTTTCGGATAGATACTAAAGGAGGTGAGGCTTATTGGGCCAAGTAACAGGTTGAAAGTTTTAGTGTTTCTGCATAACAGGAGGTATCACCTATGGCAGACGAAGAAAAAGTTGCAATGGATGAAGAACAGGCATCCAACGGGCAACCAGGAGAGGAGCCGCTCAAGATATCGCGGCGTGACTTCCTGATCGGAAGCGGGGCGGGCGTCGTCGCCTCAGGCGCGGTGGCCGGCGCTTACGTCCTGCTCAGGCCCTCGGACACGGGCGAGGCTGTTCAGGAGGTCGAAACCGTAACCGATGCGGGGGAAGAAGCGGTCGTCGAAGCCGTTCAGCCGGAGCTTCCCGCCACGATGCGCGCCGTGAGCCTGAACATCGACGGCCATACCCACGAGGTGGTCGTAGATGTGCGCGAGAGCCTGTGGGAAACGATGACCTACAAACTGGGCCTGGGAGACTCCACCAACCTGGGGTGCGACCGGGCGCAATGCGGCGCTTGCGCGGTTCTGGTGGACGGACGGGCCGTCAACGGCTGCACGATCCTCTCGGCCCGGCTGGGGCGCGGCCAGGAAATCCTGACCGTCAACGGCTTGACGGAAGGTACCGGCTCCCTGACGATGGAGAATTTGCATCCTATCCAGAGGGCATACTGGGAGGAGGGTGGCTTCCAATGTGGCATTTGCACCCGGGGCTTCATTATGGCCACCTACGATCTTCTTTCACGGAACCTGAACCCCACGGAGGAAGACGTCCGCGAAGCGCTGGCCGGCAATATCTGCCGCTGCTCCGAATACCCCAAGATCTTCGATTCCGTCTTCAAGGCGGCCGAAGAAATGCGGGCTTAGGCGTAGCGCAGTGAGTGACAGCAAGGAGGACAAAAGATAATGAGCGACATACACGTTGATGTGTTTAGAGCCGTGCATGATCGGACTTACACTGCGAAGCTGACCGGCGAACAATGGGAAGCGCTGGTCCGCTCCCCGGAGTTCGACGAGCTGCTGGGAGAGTACCCCGAGCTGGCGGCAGACTTCGTTGAGGCCAACCAGGCCCAGTTGGCCCGCTTTGGATTCAAGGCAAACGGCAACCTGCCCGCGAACCCCTCGCTGGCGGTGGAAGACTTCTCGGTCCTGGGCCAGCGCCTGCCGCGTATCCAGGGGCTGGGGGTGGTTACCAGCCAGGGCAGATACGTCGAGAATATGACGATGCCGGATATGCTCTACCAGAAGACGTTGCGCAGCCCCCACCCCCACGCCATCGTCAAGAGCATCGACACCAGCAAAGCCGAAGCCGTGCCCGGCGTGGTCGATATTATCCACCGCTTCAACCTGACGGAAGAAGAGAACGCCCGGGTTAGCGCCGGGCCTCCGGCCCGCTACCTTTTCAACGAAGAGGTGCTACAGGTGGGCGCGCCCATCGCGGCCCTGGTGGCCGAGAAAGAGCACATCGCTGACGAGGCCATCCGTCTGATCGAAGTGGAGTACGAGATTCTGCCGCACGTCATCACCATCGATGACGCCATCCAGCCCGGCACACCCAAGCAGTGGGACAACGAGTTCGACGGCACGATCCTCGGCACCCGCGAGGCAGCCATCGGCGACCCGGAGGCCGGCCTGGCCGAGGCCGACGTCGTGCTGGAAACGACCACGACCCGGACCTTCGAGCAGCATATGCCGTTGGAGGTGAGCGCAGCCATTGTCTGGTGGGAGCATGACCGGCTCCATATGTACTACACCAGCCAGCACGCGCACGGCACCCGGGACGGTATGGCCCGCTGGCTGGGCCTGCCGCGAAGCAAGGTGCACATGATTCAGACCGGCTACATGGGCTCCGGCTATGGCTTCCGGTCGCGGGGCGATCTCGATGAGGCCCACGCGGCCATCCTGGCCCGGCGAACGGGCCGGCCCGTGAAGCGCGTGGCCACCCGCAGCGAGGACTTTGTGACCCGCACCCATCGCCCGCAGTTCCGGCAGACGGTCAAGGTAGGCGTGAAGCGAAACGGGGAACTGACGGCCATCACCGCCGACGTTATCGCCAACGTTGGCGCGCAACGGTTCAGTTCGGCCCCTGGTTCCTGGTTCGGCTATCAAAACCTGTATGCCGCCCCCAATATCGGGGTAACGGCGATGGACGTCTACAGCAATACCTATCTGTCCGGGTATTATCGTTGCGTCTCCCACCCCGCCTGCACCTGGGCCCTGGAGACGACGATGGACGAAGCCGCCGATGCCATCGGCATGGACCCGGTGGATTTCCGCCTCAAGAACTTCAACCTGGAAGGCAATCCCTTCAACGGGCGTCCCTTCAGCAATCCCGGCATCGTCACCACCCTGGAAAAGGTGGCGGAGAAGATCGACTGGCAGGCGAACTGGCACCCGCCCAAGGCCAAAGAAGTCCGGCCCGGCGTGTATCACGGCATCGGTATTGCCTGCCACACCTGCACCCACGGCTCAGGTACCGCCGGCGGCAGCGGTATGGTCGTCCTCAGCGGCGACGGCTCGATGAACGTCATCTCGGCCAGCACCGACATCGGCCCCGGCGAGCGGACGCTGATGGCTATGATCGCCGCCGAGACGGTCGGCGTCCCCTACAAGGTGGTCTCGATCACGCCTCACGTGGACACGGACTTCACCTCGGATACGGGGGGCACCAACGGCAGCCGGCAGACCAACACCGCCGGCTGGGGCATCTACCAGGCCGCGATGGACGCCAAGCGACAACTCCTCGAAGCGGGGGCCAGGCTCTTCATCGACAACGCCGCCAACGAGGACCCGGCGCGCGAGATCGAAGTCAGCCCCGACGAGCTGGAAATCAAGGACGGCCTGGTCTTTTTCAAGGACGACCCGGACACAAGCTTAAGAGTGGGCGAGGTCGTCAGCTTCACTAATGGCGGGCGGTCGCCGCTCATCGGGCGGGGCAACCACGTCCAGGACCCGACCTGGCAGCGGGCCGCCTACGCCACGCAAGCCGCCGAGATCGAGGTGGACACGGTCACCGGTTCGATTAAGGTTTTGCGCTACGTGGCCGCCCACGACATCGGCAAGGCGTTAAACCCCTTCGCTCTGGAGCAGCAGATCGAAGGCGGGGTGATCATGTCTCTCGGCGCCGCGTTGACCGAGGAGCTGCTCGTGGACGAGGCCACCGGCATCCCGATCGGTGACAACATCCTCGAATACAAGGCCCTGAGCATCAAGGACGTGCCAAGGACGATCGATGTCATCCTGGTGGAGCACGCCCGCGAGTACGGCGTCTACGGCGCGCACGGCATCGGCGAGCCGGCCATCGCCCTGGGAGCGCCGGTTATCGGCAACGCCCTGTACAATGCGGTCGGCGTCCGCGTCTACGACCTGCCCATCACCCGTGACAAGGTCCTGGCCGCCCTGAAGGCTGTGGCCTAGGAGATGAAGGAGGTAAGCAATGAAATCCTTTGAGCTGTATGACGCTACAAGCGTTGACCAGGCAGTCCAACTCCTTGACCGGTTCGGCTCGACGGCGAAGGTGGTGGCCGGCGGCAGCGACCTGGTGACGGGTATGATGAAGGACTGGGTGCAAGGCCCGCAGATGCCGCTGCCTGATGTGCTGATCGACCTTGCCACCGTCTCGGAAATGACGGGCATCACTATTGCCAACGGCGGAGCGACGATCGGCGCGATGACAACCCTGACCGACATTGTGGAGTCGGATGAGATCAAGAGCAGTTGGCCGCTTCTACAGGAATCCGCCTTGAGCGTAGCCTCGCCGCTCATCCGCAACTACGGTACGCTGGGGGGAAATATCAACCAGCGACCCCGCTGCTGGTACTTCCGCGGCGAGAACTTTCCCTGTTACAAGAACGGCGGCGACTTCTGCTTTGCCGTTACCGGCAACAACAAACCGCACGCCATCATCGGCGGGGAGCTGTGCTACATCGTGCACCCGTCCGACACGGCCACGGCGCTGCTGGCGCTGAACGCCTCGGCCACGATTGCCGGGCCCTCGGGCCGGCGGGAAGTGGCTTTCGACGACTATTTCATCGGCCCCCGCGAGGACGTGCTCCGCGAGAACGTCCTGCAGCCCAACGAGTTAATGGTGGACGTCAAGGTCCCATCGCTGGCGGCCAACACCCGGACGGCCTGGATTAAACTCAAGGACCGGCAGGTGTACGACTTTGCGGTTGTCAGCGTGGCGGTGGTAGCCAACATCGAGAACGGAACCTGGCAAGAGGGGCGGATCGTGTTGGGGGGTGTGGCCCCGGTGCCCTGGCGGGCCACGGTGGTCGAAGAGGCGCTGGCCGGCAAGAATGTCGAGGCCGCCATCGATAACGCCTCGGCCCTCATCCGCAACGAGGCCCGGCCGTTGAGCCTGAACGCCTATAAGGTAGACCTGGCCATCGGCCTGACGAAGCGCGCCGTGCTTAGCACCCTGGCCTGAGCGGCCATCGCAAACGGGCGGTCCCATCCATCAAAGCAAAATG
>JBHHXL010000365.1:0-4830 GCA_046757065.1 Anaerolineae bacterium | reverse complement strand
AGCGACCCGCAGGGCGGGGAGCTTGGCCCGTCAATTGGAGGGCAACGGCTCTCGCCTCAATCAGGTTTGATGCCCAGCGCCTCCAGCAAGGCCGGCGTCACATCGACCAGGGAGGTTAACCGCCCGGCCAGCGCCTGCTGCGCCGCGCCGGCAACCAGGGCCAGGACCGGGTTGGTGGTATGCTTGCTGGTGGTCCAATCTTCAAAATTACCGTGATCGCTGATGACCAGCAGCAGCGACCGGGTCAGGTCGAGCGTATCCAAAATCCCCGCCAGAAATTCATCCAGTTTTTGCAGAACCGCCAGGGCCATTTTTCGATCTTGCTTGTGGCCGACGATGTCGGAGTACCAGAACTCGAAGAAGGTCAGGCGATGGTCTGCGGCCAGCGCCACGAGTTGCGCCCCCGCCTGCCGGGGGGAGAGTTGGGGCATATCGTAGCCCCAGGTGTGCCAGTATTCGTTGGTCAACAAAGCCGACAGGCCACGTCCCCGTTGCAAATCGAGCGGGCCGCGCAACTTGAGGCCGGCCTCGACTGCGGCCCGGGTGTTGGCGCTCAGGCGGCCTTTGCCCCGCCTGAACCGGTCCAGGAAGCGGTCGGGGTAGGCGTTGGCGAAGGCGACCGGCTGGCCTGCTTCAAGCAGGCGCTGGAACAGCGTCCCCTGGCGCAACAACCGGCGCAGCGCTTCGTTGGGATAGGGGCCGTAATGCTCGCCCAGATGGGCCGCCGCGTTGAGCCCGGTCAGCAGCGCCGTTTGCCCCGTGCCCGATTGGGGCAGGCCGGGCACGTTGAGGGTGGCGTCGACATAGGGCAGGGACACATGCCGGTTTTGGTAGCCGGCCTCGTCGAGCAGGGGGCGTCGCCCGTTGAGCAAGGCGCGTAGCGCAGGCATCTCCGCCTGCATAAACGGATTGGCCTCAGGGTCTGCCGCCCCGAGGCCAACGCCATCCAAAAAGACGACCAAAACCCGTTCAGGTGTAATCGTAAAACCCTTTTCCGCTTTTGCGCCCCAGGTGTCCTGCCGTCACCATCCGCCGCAGCAGGGGCGGAGCCAGCAGCCTTGGCTCCCCGTACTCCTCGTAGAGGACCTCGGCCACGAGCAACAAGGTGTCCAACCCGACGTAGTCGGACAGGGTCAGCGGCCCCATTGGATGGCTGGCCCCCAGTTTCATAGCGTTGTCGATGTCCTCCCGGCTGGCCAGGCCCTGATCATAGACCCGGATGGCGTCGATCAGATAGGGAACCAACAGGCGATTGACGATGAAACCGGGGCTGTCTTTGGCTACAACGATGGTCTTGCCCAGGCTCTCGCCCCAGGCGGTGACGGCGGCCAGCGTTTCCTCGCTGGTGGTCAGGGCGCGCACGATCTCCAGCAACGGCATCACCGGCACCGGGTTGAAGAAATGCGTGCCCAACACCTGGGCGGGCCGCTTCGTTGCCCCGGCCAGAGAGGTGACGTTCAGCGAGGAGGTGTTGCTGGCTAAAATCGTCTCCGGGCGGCAAATTTCGTCCAATTGCCTGAAGACGCCCAGCTTAACCTCCATTTTCTCGATGATCGCTTCGACCACCAGGTCGCAGGCGGCCATCTCGGCCATATCCAGCGTGGCCCGGATGCGGGCCTGCGTCGCCTCGGCCTCCGCCTGGCTCAGCTTCTGGCGCGATACGCCACGGGCCAGCGATTTCTGGATGCGGCTCAGGCCGTTGTCCAGCAGTTCCTGGTTGGCTTCGGTGACGATCACCTCGTAGCCCGCGCGGGCCACAACTTCGCAAATGCCGCTGCCCATCAGGCCGCAGCCAATTACACCGATCGTTTTGATGTCCATAATGTTGGGTGTCCTCTTCTCAGAATTTACCCCTCCCCGCCGGCGGGGAGGAGCTAGGGGTGGGGTGAAGTTTTCACGCTTCGCGTCGTTGCTGCCGAAGGTGCAGGGACGGTCACACTCCCTTGCATCTTTAGGCGTCGCGCCGGTGGTGGGCCGGCAGGTACTTTACCAGCTTCCAATGATTCCCTCGAGGGGTTTCCGGTTCGTAGTGGACCAGGTCCATAACCTTACGCACGATGTACAGGCCATACCCCCCCTCGGCCAGGTCCAGCGGGTTGGTCAAGGGCGGGGGGACGCTGGCCGGATCGAAACTTTGACCGTTGTCAAAAAAGTCGATTTGGATGCCAATGGGGAACAGGGTGATTTCCACATTGATGCGGCCGGAACTGCCCGCATAAGAATGCTGGATGATATTGGTGCAGATTTCAGAGACGGCTAACTCGACCAGGTGGATGAACTTGTCACCGTTTTGGTCCGCCGGCAGGTTCGCCAGCAAGCGGCAGGCTCGGGTCACTTCGCTAGAAATATCGGTAAGATAAGCTATATCAGCCGGATAATTAACGGGGATGGTTCTAACCATATCATTGTTGCCTTTGAGGAATTTAGGCGAAATCTGGGGTATCAATTTAAGTATCACAATAGTCGCATCATCAGAGTGTATAACGCTCTGCCGAAAATCGTCCAGTTCGTGCAAAAGGATGCCTTGCAGGGTGCCGGGAGATTCGGTGGCGTATTCATCAACGAGTGCCTGCAGCCGGTCAATACCAAACAATTCGCCCTCCGGGTTGTGGGCCTCGGTGATGCCATCGGTGTAGAGGGCCAGCACATCGCCGGGCAGCAACGGCAGGCGTTGGGAAGGCTCGGAATCGTAGCCGGTGATGCCAATCGGCAGGGAGGTGGCCCGCAGCAGGGAAGAAGAACGAGTCTGGGCTCGCCACAAGATGGCCGGGGTATGGGCCGCGTTGGCAAAGCTCAAGACGTTATTGCCGGTATCGATGGTGACTACAAAGGCGGTCACAAAGGAGTCGGCCTGGCTCAAGTCCTGGTGCAGGACGGCGTTGGCCTGCTCGATAATCTTATGCGGGGGCTGGCCGTGGCTGGCCTCCACGCGCAGCATCATGCGGGTCATCGAGGTCAACATCGCCGCCGGGATGCCTTTCCCGGCCACATCGCCAACGATGATGGTCAGTTTCTTGTCGCTAGTGCTGACGAAGTCATAAAAATCGCCGCCGACCTCGCTGGCTGGCAGGGAAGCCACGGACAGGGTGATGCCTTCCAGGGTGGGCAGGCGGCGGGGGTGGAGACTGGTTTGAATCTCGGCGGCAATTTCCAGTTCGCGCCGCACGCGTTCCTGGGCGATGAGTTGTTTGTGTAAAAGGAAGTTGTCGATGATGGCCCCGATGTGATCGGCCATGGCGGTCAGTAATTTCACATCGCCGGCGGTGAACATCCTGGCCTGGTTGTTGATCAGCCCAATGGCGGCGGAGGCGAAGTTGGCCGTGGGGATACGCATACCAATGAAGTTCCGCATTTTCTTCGGGGCTGCGGGCCAGAATTCGCGGCAACTGGCCTCGTTTTCGCACAGAACCAGGTGACCGGCGGACAACAAGCGCTTGAGCAGTTCCCGGTCGTACACAGGTTTGCTGCCAGTCGAGGTGCTGTAGGCGGCGCTTTCCAACACTCCCTCGCTTTCAAGAAGAACAAACCCATCTTCAGTATCGACCACTTTGCAAATTTCTTGAATGATCGACCGTAAAACCACAGAGAGGTTGGCCTGCGAGCCGAGGGTTTTGGTCACCCGGTAGATCAGCTCCAACTGGTCCCAGGCTTCTATCAACTCGTCCGTCATATCCTGCAAAGCTCGAGTGTGATCGCTTTGCTGGCTCAGGACTTCCGCCACCCAATCTAACAAGGAGGTATGCCTGCTATCGGTGTTGAGGGCCAACAAGAACCCGGCCAGGCCGCCCTGGTAAATCAGGGGCGTGTAGATGGCCGGACCATCGGCCGGGGAGGCAACTTCAAGCCTTCCTGTCTGAGAAACAGGCAATGTGGCAGGCAAGTTCGCCAGGTTCTGGCTGTTTGAGGTCTTGAGGACTTTACCCTGGGCGGAGACAAGCAGCAATTCGCCACCGGTTGTCTCGTGCCATTTTTCGGCCAAACCCTCAAACAGATACGGATGTTTTTCCAAAATATCGTCGATCATAGGCTCAAAATTCGTACCTTATGACCCCACCCGCCGTTATTATACCACATTTAGAGGATTATTTATATCAAAAAACTGGTTTTTTTCTCCCACGTCTACCAGCCCGTCAATGGTTATTTCCCCGTTCGCGCAAATCACAACCCGGTCGCACAGGGCGCGGACCATCGCCTGCCGCTCTTTCAAGATCGCCCTTTGTTGTCTGTCGGACATCGCCTTGAGTTCAGCCGGGTTTTGGTCAATTTGCGGTAACCGGTCCCGAAAGCTGGCTAACAGCCTCTCCGCGTAGGCGATGCCCGTCTGTACCTTTTCGGCTTCGTCTCTCAATTGCCGCAGGTGGGCGCGTTTTTCCTCTTGCGCCTCCCTCGCTTCGTTACATTCCGCGATCAAGACATCATATTCGGCCTCGCTAACCTTACCGCGTCCTAACTGCCGGGTGTAGGCCAGCCGCTCCCTTTTAATTTGAGCTAACCGGCGATCTACCCTGGCGATGTCGCCGTCTAAGCTATCGCCCTGGGCGATTAGTTCGGCCTGCCGGTTCCTGACTTGCTCGATAATCAAGTCAGGATGGGTGATCACCTTGTCGGCAATGTAGCGCCATACCTGCCAATCAAGTTCCTCGCCTTGAAACGCGCTGGGCTTGGGGTGGGCCTCGTCGGGGTAATTGTTGTCCTGGGAGCAATAATAGCGATAGGTGAGTTTTTCCTTCGGGCGCTTGTAACGCTTGATCAATTTCCCGTGGCGGTAAATATAGTAATACTGGTTGGTTGCCGTCACGGTTAACTTTCCCCCGCAGCCCCCGCAGACGG
>JBHHXL010000364.1:0-4847 GCA_046757065.1 Anaerolineae bacterium | reverse complement strand
TCCCTGCCCAGGACGGGATGCTGGCGGAATTGTCGTACCGGCAAGTTCGCACACCACATCAGGCGGGATAGGTGGAAAACCTGGAGGGACCAACCGAGCAGCGGTTGGCCCTTTAGAGGGCAGGTGACCGGCACTTAGAAAACAAGTGCCGGTCACCTTAAGTGCGCAAGTCCTGTTAGTAACTGTTCCCCTACTTGGGATGGGGCGAGAAGATGGCGTTGTCGTGGAACAGATCGTCGAACTGGTAGAAGGCCTGCCCTGAAGCGCGCGGCGCCTCGATGGTAGCGTTCAGGGAGCCGCCCGAGGCAATCGGCGCGCCATGAGCGTAGGTCAGGTCGGACCAGTAGCCCTGGCCGGGGTCGTTGGGGTCGATGTAGAGGGTGCCGTTGTTGGGGTTGATCCACAAGAACGGTTTCCAGACCGGGGTCGGGGGGATGATGTCGCCGCCGTTGGGGTTGGGGTTGCGCAGGAAGGGCGGGAAACGCAGCGAGGTTGGGGCATTGGGCGGGAAGTTCAATGCGCCGTGCGGGTTGAACGTCGGATCAATCTCCCCACAAAACTGGCCCATCGGCACATCGCTGTTGGAGCACATCTTGGCCAGGCCGTATCCTTCCGTGAGCTGTCCGATCACCAGACCATCGCTGCCATCGGCCTCCTGTAGACGCTGCGAGCTTGGATTGGCCATCGACTGGCCGATGATGAACTCCGGCGGGTTGAAGCGGAAGTCACCCTGCCGCGCCTGGGCTGAGTACTGGTAACCGGTGTGCGGGTTGCCCTCGCCATCGAAGAAGGTCTGCAAGGACACGTTGTCTTCGGCGCGGGGGAAAACATCCTGCTGCTGGATGACGTTGAAGTGAGGCCGGAAGCCCCAGCCGGCCCGCCATTGCATCTCGGCCACCTTGGGCGCGCCGTAGTTCGGCTTGAAGTTCATAATCTCGAAACTGTGGCTACCGGCGTCCCCCAGGCCGGCAATGTCGTTGTGGAGCTTCGGCCCGAAATCGACATTGCGGAAATAGTGGGTGTTGTTATCCAGGTTGATGACCTTCACCTGGAAACGCTCGCCTTGGGCAAACGCTTCGATACGGTTGCCATTTGGCCCTTCGCCGTACATTTCCTGGTTCAGATAAACCGCCACAAAGCGGTACGGCCCAAAATCGCCCGGCTGAATACCTTCCGCAGCCAGGATATCCCACGCTTCGGGCGGGAGCTGAAGCTGGTCCTTGGCCAGGTCGGCCCACTCCGGCCAGGTGCCACGGGGGGCGGTGTTGGGATCGGTTAGCATGGCCAGCACCTGTTGGGGCGAAGCGCCGCCTTCGAGGACGGCCTGGGCCACGTTGTACATCTTCTTTTCCGGGGCGGCGTCGCCGATGTCATCGATGGTCAACCCTCGATTGCGGACAGCAAAGCTCTGGCCTTGCGGCTCCAACTCAACCTGGCCGGTGTGAGCGTTGACTATCTCAAAAACCGGCTGCAAGAAGTGGATGCGCGGCGGGTGTTGCCGCCAGCCCCAGGTGTAGACGCCCCGGAGCTGCCGCAAGGGGGGGTGGTCGACCGAAATCTCGGTCACGGTGTCACCGTTGATCGGGGTCCAAACGGAATCAAACCCCTTGAAAGGGAAATTCACGCTGGTGCGCTTATCCACCATCACCGTCGTCGGCGCGAATTCCTCCCGCTCCAGCGAATAGATGCGGTAGTTCACGCGCAGGGTGTCGAACTCGTGCGCCTCGACCGGCACGCGCAGCAGGAAGGTGTCGGCGTCGAACTGCTCATCGTACCAGAGCATATTGACATCCACTTCCCATATCTTGCGCGGAACGCCGTCAATGCCCGGCGCGGTCAGGCCGGTGTCGCGCAACTCCTTCATCTTGTACTCGCCAGGAACGTGATCCGGCACGTAGGCCCCGCGGTTGTAATTGAGCATAGCAAAGCCGTCGTAGATGCGTCCCTGGGTAGTCCCCAGCAGAATTGACCGCAGCTCTTCCGCTGCTGCTTGCATCCCGGCCGGATCGTTGTTCCCGGCAGCATCGGCCAGGTCCTTCAAAGCCGCTTGCATATCATCATTGGGGCTGGAAACCCGGCTGATGGTCGCGCCGGTTGTGCTGGTTGCTCCATCGGCGTCCTGGGTGACCACCTCGCCCACCACGTTGAGCTGCACCCCATCTTTGACCTGATCGGTGTGGGGAATGCGAACTTCCTGGCCGCTGAGCGCGGTCAAGACCGGCTCCAAAATACCGGGATCGTTGGCGTTTCCCTGGGCCAGAACGAGGGCGGCGCTCGAAACGAGCATGCCAACGACCAGCCCAAACTTAAACAACGGTTTTGTCTTTTGAAACATCAGGATTACCTCCTTGACGGTGTAAAGTGGATTTGCTGCGCCGGGTAGCAGCCGGAACGGCGAGCCGGGCAAGACCGGTCTATTGATACCCGGTTCAGGCGATGGGACCAGCATAGCGGATATTGAGGCGGGGAACAACGGCCGGGGGTTGTGACTTTCCACGGACCAGGACCGGATGATTATTCAGACCTTAGTCCGTAGCGCAACCGGAAAAAAATCAGGTATAATAACCGAGAAAGGGGGCTACAATGTTTGCTTTCACAAAATTCAGCCTGACTCGCCAGTTTATGCTGACCAGTTTCTTGATCTTTCTGGCAGGCATGATCGGCATCGGTAGCTGGGTGGGCCGGCAGATCGAACGGGGGGTCATTGAACGGACGGGGGCCATCACCTCGCTGTACGTCGATAGCTACGTCTCCCACTACCTGCAAGACTTATCCCCCAGCGAGGGTCTGAAACCGGAGGACGTCGCCTCGCTCGACCGCCTGATGGCAGAATCACCCCTGGGCCAGGCCATTGTCTCGTTCAAAGTCTGGGCCCCGGACAATCGCATCCTCTACAGTTCGGACTCCAACCTGATCAACCGGCAATACGACACCAACGTCGGTTTGATCCCGTCCTTCGCCGGGGAGGTGACCTCACGGCTCAGCGATCTGAGCGAACCTGAAAACGCGGCTGAGCGGCGGTACTGGAACGAGTTGATCGAAACCTACGCCCCCATCCGGGCTATGGGCAGCGGTGAGGTGATTGCCGTCTCGGAGTTCTACCAGGTACCCGACGAGCTTCAGGCCGAAATCCGCCGGGCGCAATTGCAGAGCTGGCTGGTGGTCGGCGTCGTGATGTTTATGGCCTACCTGCTCCTGGCCGGCCTGGTGAAGCGGGCCAGCAACACCATCGTGGACCAGCAAGCAGAACTTCGCGAAAAGGTCAACCAGATCGAACAATTGCACGCCCGCGTGCGCCTCGCAGCCGCCCGCACCACAGCCCTGAACGAACGCTTCCTGCGCCGCGTCTCCGCCGACCTGCACGATGGCCCCGGCCAGGACCTGGCCCTGGCCCTGCTACGTGTCGAGTCCCTGGTGGAAAGTTGCGGGCGCTGCCCGCTCCCGGTTTCAATAGGCCGGGCTGCCGCCGACGATTACCGGACGGTGCAGACGGCCCTGGGGTCGGCGCTGGCCGAGTTGCGGGCCATCTCGGCCGGGTTGCGGTCGCCGGAGATCGAATCGTTGTCCGTGGCCGGCACGGCCCAGCGGGCCGTTCGCAACTACGAACGCAAGACGCACTGCCGGGTGACATTGACCCTGGGCGAGCTGCCGGACCGGGCTCCGCTGTCGGTCAAAATCACGCTGTATCGCGTTTTGCAGGAGGCGCTCAACAACGGCTATCGCCACGCGCGTGGGGCCGGACAAACGGTCTGGGTCGGCAACGAGGGTGAAGATTTGTGCGTTGAGATTTCAGATGAGGGCCAGGGCTTTGACCCGGACCGCGTCTCGGCCAACGGGCATCTGGGCCTGGCCGGTATGCGCGAGCGGGTCAGGGTGCTCGGCGGCAGTTTTTCCATCGAAAGCCAGCCCGGACAGGGCACGACCGTCAGAGCCTCCCTGCCGCTGACCGTGGCGGAGGCCAACAATGTCTGATCCCATTCGCATCCTGATCGCCGACGATCATCCCCTTTTCCGGGAAGGGGTGGCCCATTCTTTGAACAACCAGGACGGCCTGACGGTGATCGGCGAGGCCAGCAGCGGCGAAGAAGCGTTCAAGCTGGCCGCCGAGCTGTTGCCGGACATCGTGCTGCTGGACATTACTATGCCCGGCGAAGGGGGCATCGCCACCGCCCGCCGAATCTCCGCCACCTGTCCCATCACGCGCATCATCATGCTGACCGTCTCCGAAGACGAGGATGATCTGATGAACGCCCTCAAGGCCGGGGCCTGCGGCTATGTTTTGAAAGGGGTCTCGGCGCGCCAGTTGGTAGACGCCGTGCGGGCCGTAGCCGCCGGTGAGGCGTACATTTCGCCGGCCCTGGCCAACAGCATCCTGGTTGAAATGACGCGCGAGCAACCGGCCGATCCGCTCGACAGCCTGACGAAACGGGAACGCGAGGTGCTGCGCCTGGTGGGCCGGGGCCTGACCAACCGGGAGATCGCGGAGCAACTGGTTCTGGCCGAGAAGACGATCAAGCACTATATGACCAGCATCTTGCAAAAGCTACAAGTCCGCAGCCGGGTTGAAGCGGCCCTGCTGGCCCAGAAGCGCAACCTGGATGATCGATCCTGATGCCCCCCGGCCAGCCAATTAGACAAACGGCGGCAATTCGGCTAGAATCCTCTACCGGCAACAGCTGAAATTTGAGGATCAAATTCGGTAACTGGGGCCGGGCAGACACGCAGGTCTGCCCCTACATTTCCACCAGATGTAGTTCGCCCCAGGTAAGGTCAGGCTCAAGATTGTTTAGAAAATGTGGCTCTTTGAGCTTTTATGGGGTTTTGTAGCACAAGCTGTTAGCTTGTGC
>JBHHXL010000363.1:0-4868 GCA_046757065.1 Anaerolineae bacterium | reverse complement strand
GAGATTGGAGATTTAGGCGTAAGTGTCTCCCAATCTCCAGCCTCCCAATCTCCAGTTCGATTTCCTTAGCCGCTGCGCGCCACGCCGAGCATGACCGTGCCGCCGTCAAGCTCTTCCTTTTTCTGGAACGCCTTTTCCGGGATGAGCCGGTGTTCAATCGCGGTAGCCAGCGTTTCGGCCTTGATGTAAGACCCCCAATCCTCCATCACGTGGTGAACCGTGCCCTCAGCCTGATAGTAGATGGTGATCCTGTCCTCGATGTTGAAACCGGCCTCCTTGCGCATATTTTGCACCCGGCGCACGATCTCGCGGGCCAGGCCCTCCGCCGCCAGTTCGGGTGTGATGGCGGTGTCAACGGCGACGGTCACCACCCTGTCGGCGGCCACGGCCAGGCCCTCGGCCGGCTGCGTCTGGACCAGCACCTCGTCGGGGGCCAGCTCCAGCGGCCGGCCTTCCAGGTCCAGGGTCACCGTCTGGCCGGCGCTCACCGAGGCCACGATCTGCGCGGCGTCAGCCTCCTCCAGGGCCTTGCGGGCCGCCGGCACGAGCTTGCCCAACCTGGGTCCCAGCACCTTCAAATTCGGCAAGACTCGATAGTTGACCAGTTGGCCCTCCTCGGCCACAAATTCCAGCTCCTTGACGTTAAGCTCATCCATCACAATATCGGCCAGCTCGGCTGATAAACCAGCCCCCTCTCGCCCCAGGTGAACCAGGACCCGCGCCAGGGGCTGCCGCACCTTGATCCCGGCATCACTGCGGGCGCTCAGGCCCAGGCTTGACACCTGCCGCGCCAGGGCCATTTCGTCAATCAGCGCCTCGTTCCCGGCCAGGTCGCTATCAACCTCCGGCCAGTCGCAGTGGTGCACCGACTCACGAGTTTCGCCATCCACGTTGCGCACCAGGTTTTGATACATCACCTCGGTCACAAAGGGGGTGAGGGGGGCCAGCAGTTTGGACAGCGCCACCAACACGTAATAGAGCGTGGCGTAGGCCGTATCTTTATCGGCGTCGTGCTCGCTCTTCCAGAAGCGGCGGCGCGAGCGGCGCACGTACCAGTTGGTCAGGTCGTCGATGAAGCCTTCAACCACCAGGGTTGCCTGAAAGGCGTCGTAGTTTTCCAGGGCCGTGGTCACCTTCTGGATGACCTGCATCAACCGGGCCAGAATCCAGCGATCCAGGAGGGACAGGCTGGCCGGTGAAAGGCTGGCCGGTAGCTGCCGGGCGGCGGCCCCATCTTTCAACCCCAACCCCAGGAGCAGGTCGGCATTGGGCGTCCAGCCGTCGAGTTTGGCGTAGGTGACCAGGAAGTTGTACACATTCCACAAGGGGATCAGGAGGCGACGGCGCACCTCATCGGCCCGGGTGTAGCCAAAGCGCAGGTTGTTTTCCGGCTTGTGGGCGCAATAGAGCCAGCGCATCACATCCACGCCCATCTTGTCGGCGGCTTCGTTGAATTCGATGGAGTTGCCCCAACTCTTGTGCATAGCCCGCCCATCCTCGGCGAGGAGGGTGGCGTAGCTGAAGTTGGTCAGGAAGGGTGGGCTGTTATCGATGACGGTGGCCATCGCCAGCAGGCTGTAGAACCAGTTGCGGAACTGGCCCGGAAACGACTCGCTGATCCAATCCGCCGGATACCATTGCCGCCAGTAATCGGGATCGGTCCGGTAGCTAAGGGTACTGAAGGAGACGATACCGGCATCCAGCCAGGGATTGCCCACGTCCAGCACGCGGTCCATCAACTCGCCACAGGCGGAGCACCGGATTTTGACCGCGTCCACGTAGGGTCGATGCGGCGTGTGCCCGGCAAAGACCTGCCAGCCTTCCACGGCCCGGGCCTCCAGCTCCTGCTCATCGCCGATGACCTCGAAGTGATCGCAACTGCGACACTCCCAAATGGGCAGAGCCAGCCCCCAATACCGCTTTTTGGAGATCATCCAGTCGTGCATATTGCGCAGCCAGTCCAGCTCCCGCTCCCGGCCAAAGGAGGGGATCCAGCGAATCTGGTCGGTTACATCCATGATCTGGTAGCGCAGGCTGCGGGCCTTTTCCTCGGGCGTGACTTCGCTGCGCGGCTTGTCGTAAAGTTCGCCCATGCTGATGAACCATTCATCCACCACGCGAAAGACCAACTCGGTTTTGCAGCGCCAGCAGGTGGGGTAACGGTGGGTGTACGGCTCCACCTGATAGAGCAGGTCCTTGCGCGCCAGGTCGTCGAAAATGGGATCGGCCACCTCGCCCACGAACTGGCCGCTCAACCAGGCGAAGCCGTCAACCACGTAGCCCTCCTCATCGATGGGCGTCAGCACGGGGAAGCGGTGTTCCTGGCCCAGGGCGAAGTCCTCGGCCCCGCAGCCCGGCGCGATATGGACGATGCCCGTGCCCTCGGTTTCGGCCACCTCGTCCCACTCGATGACGACGTGGGCTTCCTGCGCCGATTGGGTGACGCCGGCCACCAGATCGCGCATCGTGGTATTGCCGCCCGGCTCCTGCGCGGCGGGCAGGTCGTCGAACGGCCCGTCGTAAGTCCAGCCGACCATATCCTTGCCTTTCAGCTCGGCCAGGACCTCGAACTCACCCTGCAACATATGGGTGGTGCCCTTGCTCAGGTAGAGGATTTCGCTCCGGTCGGAGCCAGGCGCGGTCTGCCTGACTTTGACGTAATCCAAATCCGGTCCGACGGCAGCGGCGACGTTGCTGGTCAGGGTCCAGGGCGTTGTGGTCCAGATCAGCAGGCTCTCGCCGGGTTGGGCCGGCTGGCCGTTCGATTTGGCCCGCAGAGGAAAACGAAGGGTCACGCTGCGGTGGGTGATCTCCTGGTAGCCGTCGGTGACGATCTCGTGCTGGCTGATGCCGGTGGCGCAACGCGGGCACCAGGGCATGCTGTCGGCCCCCCGGTAGAGCCAGCCCTTCTGCCAGCATTTCTTGAGGAAGGTCCAGATCATATAGTTGTTTTCGTTGGAGAAGGTGAAGTAGCTGCCGCCCAGTTCCGGCAGGCCGAGCCGGCCGACGATGTTTTCGACCGTGTCCGTGACCGGGCCGCGCGGGCCTTCGACCGTGATTTCCGCCGTGGGGTCCTCGACCAGACGGTCGGCCAGGTAACGCAGATGCTCCGGATCGTTCCAGTCCATCTCGTATCCCAGGCGAATGCTCTGCTCGGTTTGCACCGCCGCATAGCGCAGCACCCGCTCTTTGCACTTCAGCACGAACGGGGCCAGGCCATAATCCTCGATGTCCTTTTTCGAGGTAAAGCCCAACTCCTTTTCAACCTCAACCTCAACCCACAAGCCCTGGCAATCGAAGCCCTGCTGGTAGCGCAACTCGCGCCCGCGCATGGTCCAGTAGCGATTGTAAAGGTCTTTATAGGTCCGGCCCCAACCGTGGTGAACGCCCATCGGGTTGTTGGCCGTAATCGGCCCATCGACGAAGGACCATTTCGGCTGGCCCTTGTGCAGTTCTTTAGTCTTTCGGAAAATATCGTGATCCCGCCAGAATTTGATGGTCTCCCGCTCCTGGGCGGGAAAATCCGGCTGGGCCAGCACGCTCTCGAACCCCATAGGACATTCCTCCGTTTACGGTAAAATTCACGCCTCACTTAATTCGATGCGGATGCGCTTATTGATCCTGCCCTTGCTCTTGTAACCGGAGACGGTAATGTGCCCCACCTCCCGCGTGTTGGCCACGTGCGTGCCGCCATCGGCCTGCAAGTCCAGCCCGTCGATTTCAACGACGCGCACTTCGGTGATGCCGGCGGGCAGCAGGTTGATCTTGGTCCGAATGAGATCGGGGATTTGAAAGGCTTCTTCACGGGGCAGGATTTTGACCCGCACGTCACGGGCTGCTTCGACTTCGGCGTTGATCTTGGTCTCGATTTCCTTGACCAGCTCCCGGCGCAGCGTTTCAAACTCGAAGTCCATCCGGCCTTTGAGCGGCTCCATGTTGCCGCCCGTAACCTGCGCCCCGTAATCGCGCCAGACCACGCCGCACAGGATGTGCAGGGCGGTGTGGACGCGCATCAACCGGTAGCGGCGCTCCCAATCGATCCGGCCCTGGACCGTGTTCCCCACCGCCGGCAAATCCCCTTCAACCCAGTGCCAGATGTGCTGCCCCTGGCGCTTGACCTTGACGACCGGCAAGGCCCGCCCCTCCAGCAGCAAGAGGCCGGTATCGTTCGGCTGCCCGCCGCCGCCGGGGTAGAAGGCCGTCCGGTCCAGGGCCACGGCGTTGTCCTCCGGATGTAAGGCCACCACGGCCGCCGGAAACTCCTTGAGGTAACTATCGAGGTGGGCCAAAAGTTCTGTCACGGCAAACTCCTCTTTGCACAAAAAAACTCTCATCCCAACCAGGGACGAGAGCAACCAACGCGACTCCCGCGGTACCACCCTACTTAGCGAAACCGCCCACTCCATCGCCTACAGATCGTCTTCGATAGGCGCGCCCCGATAACGAGGGGCGAGGTCGAGCAAGCCTACTGGCAGCGGCCGTCAAGCGCCGGCTGTGTTCGGTTGCTGGCTCCGGAAGGATTTTCGGCGGGGTTCAGACACCCGGCTCACACCATCCCAGGCTCGCTTGGCCCGACGACCCGCCTACTCGTTTCCATCATCGCCGGTGAAAAGATTATTGCTATTGAAGTTGGGACAATATATCACGAAGGGACCGAGTTGTCAAGCATACCCCGGTGACGGGGTGCGTCCCAAATTTTAGGAAACATGTCACTCTGAGCGACCAACGGGAGCGAAGAGTCTCCACGCAGATGGCTTGGAGGCAATGTTTCTGGGGATTCTTCACTCCGCTACGCTGCGTTCAGAATGACATATGAAACTCGCCTAATTTTTGGGACGCACCCCCCAGGAAACCGTTTGACAAATTCA
>JBHHXL010000362.1:0-4872 GCA_046757065.1 Anaerolineae bacterium | reverse complement strand
CCTCCGTCGGGGCCGGGGCTTCGGTCGCCGCCGCCGGAGCCTCCGTCGGCGCAGCGGTTGGCTGGGTTGTACATTGGGCCGCAACCAACCCCAGAGCCATTAGCAAGGCAAGCAAAATGAACATTCGTTTTCGCATTACTTTCTCCTCCTGAGGTTTTCACTAGCTTCAACTAGCAGATGTGGATACAAAAGGATTTGACCACTGAGAGGGCACGGCTAAACAAGGAATGGCTATCCGCATCACCTCCTTTCCGTAGAACAGTCTCCCAAAACGCTCACTTGAGAAGGAACCCTTCCCAACGTGGCAAGCACCTTGATATACTCAACCCAGGGCAGCAGTTGGTTCAGGCAAACTATGCCTGCCTGCCACAGATTGAAGGTATCTTCTCAATAACCTGGGGTTAAGGCTCAGACGTTGCCTGCAACATCTGTACAAAAACACCTGTTCACACCTAATTTTTGAGAAGACACGGCTGAAGCGCATCTGGTCGCGCTCGCCGCTTTTGACTCGTCAGGATCTCTGCTTTGAGAAACACGGCTTATTATATCGTAACTGAAAGGTGAAAGCAAAATTTTGGGGGGGCGCTGAGTAAAACACCGCTTTGCACAATTTCGCTCCGGGTTTACAAAGCGGTAGTCCCCCGTTTGGGGGTTGTTGCGCGCGCGATTGGGGGGTAAGTTGAACCGCCAAGACGCGAAGTGCGCCAAGAAAACGCACAAATCAAGCAAAACCTGGCGTTCGCCTGTCCCCGCCGAAGGCAGGGGATGGCGTCTTGGCGGTGCATCTTTGCCTCGTTTGGAGCCAGCAACCCTTGACGGGGGGACTACCTACAAAGCGAGGAGTGAATTAACGGAAGGCAATCCTTAAGTTACCCTTGACCATCCGCCCCCGGCGAAGCTCCCGGCCCCTCATCGCCCGCCAACACCTTGCGACCCCGCCCGCCGCCCTCTTCCGGGCCGATAATCCCCTGCTCTTCCATCTGATCGATGAGGCGAGCGGCGCGGGCATAGCCAATGCGCAGGCGACGTTGCAGCAAAGAAATCGAGGCTCGTTCGTGGCTGCGCACCACCTCGATCGCCTTCTGTAACATCGCTTCTTCGGGGTCGACGCTTTCTTTCGGCTGGAGTTCGGACCACAGGGCCTGTTGTCTCAGCGGGCCCGGGTCCCGGACCGTCTGGCGGGCGGCGATGGTGTCGCTGCCGGCCAACCGCTTCCAATAGGCCACCAACCGCTCCACCTCCGTATCGGAAACGAACACGCCCTGGAGACGGGCCAATTCCGGCGAGTCGGGCGCCATCCAGAGCATATCGCCTTTGCCCAACAACCGCTCGGCGCCGGGGGTGTCGAGGATGACCCGTGAATCAACCTGGCTGCTGACGGCGAAGGCCACCCTGGCCGGGAAATTAGCCTTGATCAGGCCGGTCACCACATCCACCGAGGGGCGCTGGGTGGCGATGATCAGATGGATGCCGGTGGCCCGGGCCATCTGGGCGATGCGGGTGATGGTGCGCTCGACTTCGTCGGGGGCCAGCATCATCAGGTCTGCCAGCTCGTCGACGATGATGACGATGTAGGGCAGGCGTTCTTCGCCTTGTTTCATCACCAGTTCGTTGTAGGCCGCGATGTTGCGCACGCTGGCCTTGGCGAACATTTTATAGCGCCGGTCCATCTCGCGGGTGGCCCAGCCCAGCACGCCCACCACCTGCTCCAGATCGGTTACGACCGGGGCCAACAAGTGAGGCATACCGTTGTATTGAACCAGTTCGACCATTTTGGGATCGATCATCAGCACCCGCAGGCTGTTGGGGGTGTGGGTGGTCAGCAGGCAGCAGATGATGGAATTGAGGCAAACGCTTTTGCCCGAACCCGTCGCCCCGGCGATCAACAGGTGGGGCAGTTTGCTCAAATCGGTTACCACCGACCGGCCGGAGACATCCCGGCCCAGGGCAATGAGCAGCGACCCCCGGGCCCGGATAAATTGATCCGACTCGAGCACGCTGCGCAACGTGACCAGGCTGGTGGTTTTGTTGGGGACCTCGATCCCGACGTAGGGGCGGCCGGGGATGGGCGCTTCGATGCGCACCGGCGAGGCGGACAGGGCCAGGGCCAGATCGTTGGCCAGGTTGACGATGCGGGAGACGCGAACCCGCTTGAGATTGCCCTTAGAATCCCTGGTGGGCAAAGGTTCCAGGCCGAACTGGGTCACCGTTGGGCCGGGGTTGATTTCCTTAACCTTGGATTCAATGCCAAAACCGGCCAGCGTCTCCTCGATGATCCGGGCCCGCATCCGAATTTCGGCCTCGCTGATCTCGTGATCCAGCCCTTCGTCAAAGACCTCGGCTACCAGGGGCAGGTGCCATTGCTGCCCGCCGACGATGTGCGGGGTCAGTTTCTCACCGGTGGCGGCCCGTTGCGCGTCCACCGCCTGGGGCGCTGCCACGGGGGCGGGCGGCTGGGAGGAGGCCTGAGGCGGGGGCTCGGCCAGCGAGGAGCGGCCGCTTAGCGGCGGGAAGTCCGCTTCGAGGGGGGCCACGGCGTCGGCGCGGCGGAACAGCCGCCGCCACCAGGGAACTCTGGGCGCTTCCAGCGACAACGAGGGCTGGTTGATAGGCAACTGGCTGAAATGGCGCCAATCCTGGAAGCGATAATACAGGTCGCGGATGAGACCCAGCAACTCGCGGAGGGACAGGCCGCTGATGAGGATGATCGCCACCGCGCCCAGGAAAAGAATCAGCACGACGCTGCCGGCCACGCCCAGACCGGCCACCAGCAGTTCGCCCAGCATCCAGCCGAGCAGCCCGCCGCCGCCCGCCTCGTCCACGGCGAGAGGGCCCTGGCCGGGGCTGATGATGTGGAAGAGGGCCAGCAGCAGGGCAAAGAGCATCACCGCGCCCAGCGGCTTTTCCCAGCGTTCGTCATAGTCCTCAGCGCCGTATCGCCCCAGGAACCACACGCCCAGCAGCCCCAACGGCAACCAGACGATAAAGCGCCCCCAGCCGACCATCCGCGTCAGAAAAACGATCCAGCCTTCCAGCAACACGCTGCGGTTGCTGGTCAGCAGGGCCACGATGGTCAGCAAGGCCAGAGCCAGCAACAGCAGCCCGGTCACCTGCGGGCCGTAAGTGGGGCCGGAGGCCGTCTTTTTTCGGGTGGAACGCCGGCTGGTTGATCGTCGTTGGGCCATAGCAATTGGAGGTTGGAGATTAGAGATTAGAGATTGGAGAGATGTTTTAAGATGGCGGTATTATAACACGAATCCATCGGAAAAACGAATGGCTCAACCGGCTCGTTTCCTTATCTAGCAGCCTGCCGGAGAAGTCAATTTCGTGGGGAAAGAGGCATCCCTATGCCTCTGCGGGAACGGCATAGCGCGGAGCGTGCCGTTCCTACTTCTCCGACGGCCTGCCAGTTTTGCAACAAGAACTGGTTAGCCGGTGACCGGCAAATGCGCGGCCAGCGTCTGCCCCCAGGCCAGCAGATGTTCGTCGGCCTGGCGGCGGGCGACGACCTGCAGGCCCAACGGCAGGCCCCCGGCGGCCAGGCCGGCGGGCAGGTTCAGGGCGGGCATACCGGCCTGGGTCCAGGGCAGATTCATGACCGGATCGCCGGTGCTGTCCAGGCCAAAGGGGGCCGGTCCAACCGCCGCCGGGCAAATCCAGGCATCCAGGCCGTGTTCGTCCATCAAGGCGGCCAGATGGCGATACAGCACATCCCGCCCGGCGCGATAGGTCTCCAGGGCTTCGTCTGAAACGCTCTGGCCCCGTTGCAACAGGTCGGCCGTTTTGGGGTGGTACAGGCCGGCGTACCGCTCGAACCAGGCCGCGTGGAAACGGGCGGCCTCGGCCGCGGTCAGGGCGTTGTGGCGCTGGTAGATGTCATCGAAATCCGGCATGGCCTGGACCGGGCGCAGGTCAAACCCGGCAGCGGCCAGCCGGTCAACGGTCCGGCGGAAGTGGTCCAGGCCGGTGGCGCTGGCCCGCTCAAGGTAGGGACCTTCGGGGATGCCGAGGACCGGCCTGTCCCGGGGCGGCGGCGCGTCCTGCCAGCCGTCCAGCAAAATCGAGGCGGCCAGTCCGGCGCCGGCCACGTCCGGGGTGAAGAAGCCGACGTGATCGAGCGATAATGAGAGGGGGATGACCCCCTCCGCCGGGATGCGGCCGTAGGTCGGTTTGAAGCCAACCACGCCGCAGAACGAGGCCGGGCGAATGACGGAGCCGATGGTCTGCGTGCCCAGGGCCAACGGGCACAACCCGGCCCCAACCGCCGCCGCCGAGCCGCTGCTGGAGCCGCCGGGCGTGTGCGCCGGGTTATGGGGGTTGCGCGTTGGGCCGGGGGCGAAGTAGGCAAACTCGGTGGTGACCGTTTTGCCCAGGAGCAAGACCCCGGCATTTTTGAGGGCGGTCACGCTGGCCGCCTCCGGGCCCCGCAGGATGTTGACCGGCAGGCGAGAACCGGCCTGGGTGGCGAACCCCTCGGCGTGGAAAATATCCTTGACGCCGACGGCCACGCCGTACAGCGGCGGGCGCGAGGCCGGTTCGGGAAAGCGGGCCTCCAGGTCGGTGGCCTGGCGGCGCAGGCGCTCGAAGCGGTCCTGTTCGGGCAGGAAGGCCAGCACCTCCGGCTCGCGGGCGTCGAAACGGGTCTGGAGCCAGTCCAGATAGGCCGTCAAAGCCAGGCGACCGAGGCGCAGGTCCCCGGCCAGGGATGTTAGAGAGCGGTGGTGGTGTTCGGTCATCGGCAAAATCCTTTGGGTTAGTCTAGCTGTTGCCCAACCAGAGCCAGGATGCGAAAGATTAGAAGTTACGCCTTGCCATACTAAAGTTAAAGCGCCGCGCGCACGATGTCCACCAATGCTCTGTCCTGCTCCGGCA
>JBHHXL010000361.1:0-4880 GCA_046757065.1 Anaerolineae bacterium | reverse complement strand
GAGGAAAAAACCTATGGCGAAAATCTTGACGCAGGAGGTGATTTCAGCGGACGAGCCCGCCTTCCCTGAAAACGGGCAGCCCGCCAACGGAAATACGCATTTGCTGAACTACCCGGACCGCTTTGTCGAACGCCACCTCGGCCCCCGAAGGGGCGATGTCGAGCGGATGCTGGCCGCGCTGGGCCTGGCCTCGCTGGATGACCTGATCGACCAGGCCGTGCCGGAAACGATTCGCTTCGAGGGGCGGCTACACCTGGACGAGCCGCTGAGCGAAGCCGAAGCCCTGGCCGGGTTGCGCGACCTGGCTCAAAAGAACCAGGTGTTCCGCTCCTTCATCGGTCTGGGCTATTACGACTGTATCACCCCGCCGGTCATCCAGCGCAACATCCTGGAGAACCCCGGCTGGTACACCCAATACACGCCCTACCAGGCCGAGATCGCCCAGGGCCGCCTGGAAGCCCTGCTCAACTTCCAGACGATGGTCATCGACCTGACCGGGATGGACATCGCCAACGCCTCGCTCCTTGATGAGGCGACCGCCGCCGCCGAGGCTATGACCCTCTGCCTGCGGACGCAGCAACGCGGCTCGACGGCCAACGTCTTCTTCGTCTCCGAGCGTTGCCATCCCCAAACCATCGACGTGGTCCGCACCCGGGCCGGGTCGCTCGGCATCGAGGTCGTCGTCGGTGACCACCAGGCGTACGATTTCTCCAAGCCGACCTTCGGCGTGTTGCTGCAATACCCGGCCAGCGACGGGGCGGTCCTCGACTACGAGCCGTTCTGCGACCGGGCGCGGCAGGCCGGGGCGCGGGTCGTGGTCGCTGCCGACCTGCTGGCCCTGACCCTGCTGCGTCCCCCCGGCGAATTCGGGGCGGACGTCGTCGTCGGCAGCAGCCAGCGCTTCGGCGTGCCGCTGGGCTACGGCGGGCCGCACGCCGCTTTTATGGCCACCCGCGATGCCTACAAGCGCCAGTTGCCGGGGCGGATCGTGGGCGTCTCGCAGGACGCCAGCGGCGAACCGGCCTACCGGCTGGCGCTCCAGACGCGGGAGCAGCACATCCGCCGCGAAAAGGCGACCAGCAATATCTGCACCGCCCAGGTGCTGCTGGCCGTGATGGCCTCGATGTACGCCGTCTATCACGGGCCGGAGGGCCTGACCCGCATCGCCCGGCGCGTGCAGCTCCTGACGGCAACCCTGGCCGAAGGGCTGGAGCAACTCGGTTACCGCCTGAGCCACGTCGCGGAGGGCGCGCCCGTCTTCGACACGCTCAAAGTCAGCGGCGGACCGCGCCCGCCGGAGCAACTGCTGGCCGGGGCGCAGGCCCGCCAGATCAACCTGCGCCGCTTCAACGACGGGGCGGTCGGCCTCTCCCTGGATGAAGCGACCAGCGGGCAGGACCTGCAACGCCTGTTCGAGGTCTTTGCCGGGGATGGCAACGGCCTCGACCTGGAGACGATTGTGGCCGAGATCGACCCGGATTACCCCGATCCCCACCGCCGCCGCAGCGACTTCCTGGCCCACCCCGTCTTCCACAGCTACCGCTCCGAGACGGAACTGCTGCGCTACATCCACCGCCTGCAAAGCCGCGACCTGTCGCTAACGCACTCGATGATCCCCCTGGGCTCTTGCACTATGAAGCTCAACGCCACGACGGAGATGCTGCCAATCACCTGGCCCGAGTTCGCCCGGCTGCATCCCTTTGCCCCCCCGGAGCAGGCCGCAGGCTACGCCCTGCTCTTCGAGCGGCTGGAGGCCTGGCTGGCCGAGATCACCGGTTTTGCGGCGGTCTCGTTCCAACCCAACGCCGGCTCGCAGGGCGAGTACACCGGCCTGCTGGTCATCCGGGCTTACCACAAAGCGCAGAGCAACGCCCATCGCAACGTCTGCCTGATCCCCAGTTCGGCGCACGGCACCAACCCGGCCAGCGCCGTCCTGGCCGGGATGAAGGTCGTCGTCGTCCGCTGCGACGACGAAGGCAACGTCGATCTGGACGACCTGCGCTTGAAAGCGGAGCAGCACCGCCACGAGCTGGCCGCGCTGATGGTGACCTACCCTTCGACGCACGGCGTGTTCGAGGAGGGCATCCGCGACATCTGCCAGATCGTCCACGACCACGGCGGCCAGGTTTACCTGGACGGGGCCAATATGAACGCCCTGGTCGGGTTGTGCCGCCCGGCGGAGTTCGGGGCCGACGTCTGTCACCTGAATCTGCACAAGACCTTCTGCATCCCGCACGGCGGCGGCGGGCCGGGCATGGGCCCCATCTGCGTGGCCCCGCACCTGGCCCCGTTCCTGCCCGGACACCCGGTCGTGCCTGGCGTCGGCGGCGAACAGGGGACCGGCGCTGTCTCCGCCGCGCCGTGGGGCAGCCCCAGCATCCTGCCCATTTCCTACGCTTACATCGCTATGATGGGCGCCGAGGGGCTGACCGAGGCCACCAAAATCGCCATCCTCAACGCCAACTACATCGCCGCCCGCCTGGAGCCGCACTATCCGGTGCTCTACAAAGGTCAGAACGGGCGCGTGGCCCACGAATGCATCATCGATCTGCGCCCGCTCAAGGCCAGAACGGGCATCGACGTTGAAGATGTGGCCAAGCGGCTGATGGACTACGGCTTCCACGCGCCGACGATGTCCTTCCCCGTGGCCGGGACCTTGATGATCGAGCCGACGGAAAGCGAGTCGCTGGCGGAGCTGGACCGCTTTTGCGAAGCCCTGATCGCCATCCGCCAGGAGATCCGGGCCGTCGAAGAAGGCCAGGCCGACCCGGAGGACAACGTCCTGAAGGGCGCGCCGCACACCGCCTCGGCGGTGGTCTCGGATGGCTGGAACCGGCCTTACTCGCGCCAGGAAGCGGCCTTCCCCGTGCCCTGGCTCAAGGAGGCCAAGTTCTGGCCCGCCGTGTCGCGCATCGACAACGTTTACGGCGACCGGCATCTGGTTTGCGCCTGCCCGCCGCTAGAGGCGTACGCCTGAAGCGATGAGTCCCGGCCAGAACTCGCCCCCCCGCGCCACCTGGCGCTTGCTGATCAGCCCGCCGGCCGACGGGGCCACGAATATGGCGGTTGACGAAGCCATCCTGCACGCCCTGGCCGACGCGCCGGAGACGGGCTGGCCCACCCTGCGCTTTTTTCAGTGGGACCCGCCCTGCCTCAGCCTGGGCTACAGCCAGCGCTGGGCCGACGTGGACGAAGCGGCCTGCGCCCGCCTGGGCTACACCTGGGTGCGCCGGCCCACCGGCGGGCGGGCCATCCTGCACACCGACGAGCTGACCTACAGCGTGATTGCCCCGGAAACGGAGCCGCGCCTGGCCGGCAGCCTGATCGAGTCCTACCGCAGCCTGAGCCGGGGGCTGCTGAGCGGCTTGAACCGGCTGGGCAGCGCACCCATCCAGGCTAAAGGTGAAAAGGGCCGCAACCCCCAACAGAGCGCGGCCTGCTTCGACACCCCCTCCTACTACGAAATCACCCACACCGACGGGCGCAAGCTGATCGGCAGCGCCCAGGTTCGCCGGCGGGGGATGGTTTTGCAACACGGCACGCTGCCCCTGCGCGGCGACATCACCCGTATCCTGGAAGTTCTCAACCTGGCCGAAGCGGAGCGGGCCTCGCTCAAAGAATCGTTGGCCGCCCGCGCCCTGACCCTGGAGCAGGCGCTGCGGCGACCGGTCTCCTTCGAGGAGGCGGTCGAGGCCATCAGCCGGGGCTTTGAGCAGGCCCTGAACCTGCGGCTGGAACCGGGCGAGTTAACCGACCGGGAGCAGGCCCTGGTCGAGGAACTGCGCCGGCAACGCTACGCCGCCGCCGAGTGGAACCAGCGTCTTTAGAGGTTGGGGATTGGGGATTGGAGGCCCGCCCATTTGGGACCACTGACCGAGTTACGCAGAATCGGTTTTTATGGTATATTGGGACAGTACCGGCGTTTGACGCTGAGTTAAGCTGCGAGGGATGTATCTATGCGTGGCAGAGAGCAAGGTAGCGAGGATTTGTGGGGGGGATTTTCCCTTTTTTTCCTGCTTTTGTTCATCGGCTTTACCCCGTTCTTGTTTGCCTTGATGGGCATCATCGAATTTTCGGTCCGCTCCTGGCCGTGGTTCTTCGGCGCGGGGGTCTATCTGGTGGTCATTGTGACCATCGCCATCGTCGAATACAACAAGCGGCAAAAGGCTAAAGCAGAACGGGAAAAACGAGGGGTCGCAGGTGAAGACCCCTTTCTGCCGTCCGAGCCGGTCGGGCTGGAGCAGATCACCATTGGCGAGATCAAGCCCAAGGACTTTGGCCTGCCGGAAGACCTGGCCGATGAGGCTGAACCGGCATCCGCAGGTCCGGCGGACACCCCACCGCAACCGGAAAAGCCCTATGAGCCAAGCATCGGCGGGATCATCCCCAAAGACTTTGGCCTGATCGATGATCTGCTTCAAGATTCTGACCCGCCCTCGCCCGGGCCAGGGAGCCAGGCCGACGAGGAATAGGCCGCCAGCCCGCACCCGGACGCCGTCGAACCTATGGTAATTGGCCTGCTCACGCTAGAGTTGAATATCCCCGCCAGCAATTCGCTGAAAGACAAACGACAGGTCGTTCGCAGCCTGACCGCCCGCCTGCGCCATGAATTTAACATCAGCGTGGCCGAGGTTGGAAACCTGGAGAAGTGGCGCTCGGCGGTGGTGGCCGTGGCCTGCGTTTCCTCAGACCGGGAGTACGCCCACGGTTTGCTGAGCCGCGTCGCCCTGTGGGTCGAGCGGCAGCGGCTGGACTGCCAGTTAGAAGATTACAGCATCGAGCTAATTTGACACCCGCTCCGCCGAACGCCAGAAGAATGATATTAGCAAAAAACCCACAACACGAAGGGAGTCGGACCGTCCCTTTGGGACGACACCGAC
>JBHHXL010000360.1:0-4897 GCA_046757065.1 Anaerolineae bacterium | reverse complement strand
CCCGGAAATTCATTTCCGGGCGATGGCCGGATTGCGTGGCACTTGTTCTTAACCTGAGCCTCTGAGTTTATCAAAACCAGTTTGAAGCGGTACTAGGCATTACCCGGCGGGGTCCGCGCCCGTACCCTGCAACGTGACCAGGGTGATCTCCGGCGGGCAGAACAGGCGCAGGCGCGGCGCACTCAAACCCTCCAGCCCCACCCCCCGGCTGACGTATTGCGTCGTGCCGTTCTCCTCATACCGCCCCATTTCGTAACGCTTGCCGGTGGCCGAGCTGGTGAAGATAGCGCCATAGCCCGGCAGCCGCACCTGGCCGCCGTGGGTGTGGCCGCACAGGTAAAGGGTCACATCCAGCTCTTGGGCCAGCGGCATCAACTCCGGCGAGTGGTACAGCAACAGCCGGGGCACGCCAGCCGGAGCCAGGGCTTCTACCCGGCGCAACGCCTCCCCATCGTAAGCCAGATCGTGAGTGCAATCCAGGCCCAGCAAAGCCAGGCGGCGACCGTCGCCGAGGTCCAACTCCACGGCGTCCCGGCGCAACAGGTGAATGTGATCCCCCTCAAAGTGGTATGGGGCTACATCCCGCACATCCACGGGGGGGCTGCCCAACGTGGCGTAAACCCCCAGCGGAGCCTGCAACCGGCCCAGCAAGGCTCTGACCTGACGGACGGCCTCGGCTTCGCGAGTAAAGGACAGGCTCAAATAATCGCCGGTGAGGAGGATGAGATCAGGCGCGGCCCTGGCGACCAGGTCCAACAGGCGCGCCTCTCGCCGCCCCTCGCGCTCCAGGTGTATATCGCTGATGTGCAGCAAACGCAGCGGAGGCGCGGACTCCGGCCAGCGATCCGTTTCCACGGCCAGGGTCGTCAGCGACAGGTTGAGCGGTTCAACTGCCAGCCCCCACACGTAGATAACCGTTCCGGCGATTTGGGCCAGGCCCAGCAGCCCCAGACCCGTTGCCGGCCCCAGCCAGCCAGCGATCAGGACCGCGATCAACGCTGCCAGAACGCGCGGGATCAACAGGATGAACAACTGCGGAGCGACCGGCCCGAACCCACGTCGATCTCGCGGCAGCCAGGCCAGCAGCGCCCAATCGCCCAGGCTAAACAGAAACAAAACAACGGCCACCACCGCCGCCGCCGCCGGAGCGGGGCTTGACCCGGAGCTCCCCCCCAAACTCCCCAGGGCGAACACGGCCACGGCAATGACCAGCAAGACCCCGGCCATCAGCCAGACCGGCCAGGCCGCCGCCTCCTGAATGAACACCATAAAGTTGTAGAGCCAGCGTCGCTCTAACAATGTCATATTCGGCGTCTTGCCCGGATCGAGGTGAGCCGTATGCCGGCGAGGCGATCCCTTCACATATCTCATCCCTGGATATTAGGTATTGGTTACTGGTAATTATCGCGAATAGCCAATACCTGATACCCGATTACCCGGCTTGGGGCCTCTGGCCTGAGTAGTTGCGATGTTTGATCATAACCAGTCGGTTCCCGCGTTTTTCATCAAAGCTAAACGAGACTTCATCCATCAGGCGGCGCATCAGGAACAGACCCAACCCCCGCTCCTTTCGCTTTTCAAGAGGAGCCGAAATGTCCGGCTCCGGCACGGCCACCGGATCGAACGGCTGGCCGCGATCGCACAGCGTGATGCGCAACGCATCCGGCAGGGGCTCGCAGATCAGCTCCAGGTCCCCTTTGCCTTCGCCGCCGTAGGCGTGGTCGATGGCGTTGGTACAGGCTTCATCGACGGCCATCTGAATGGCGTGGATCGCCCCGGAACTGAACCCCATATTCTCGGCGATTTGCCCCACGAAATCGCTAATCCGGGCCAGGTTGCGATATTCGCCGCTAACCTTTAAGCGAGCGGGCCTGCCCATCGCTGCTCCCAACAAAAAAACCATCGTGTCCGCCGCACCTTACGCGAACGATGGTCTCCCCGTCTAACAAATGTCTCATATCAACCCGGCCTTGAACTGTCCAGGTGTAACATCGCCTCCTCCGGCTGCCTATCAACCAGCAAAGCCGTCGCCACCCCCAGGCCCATGACCAGCCAGAACAACGACACCAGATGGACAAAGCTGATGTTGAAAAAGAAATGGTCGAAGATGCCGCTGACCGCCGCTCCGACCAGCGCCAGCGAATAGCCGAGCAACGGCCCTTCTAACCGGCCTCGCGCTGGCGCAGCCGGCAATCGACGCCAGGCCCGCCAGGCCACGATCCAAAAGACGAGCAAGACGAGCACGAACAGCGCCAGGCCGACCAGGCCCATCTGTTCGGCGACGAGGAGGTAAACGTTGGAAACGCCGATGTACAGATCGATGTCGGGCGCTCCGGCAAAGCCCACGCCCAGCAACTGGTTGCGCGAGATCAAGATCAGAGCGTCTTTGTACTCGCCGAAGCGCATTTGGGTGGCCAGGTCCTGCCCCTGCACCCCCTCGATGAAGCGCGACACGTAAAACTGCGTCTGCGGCAGGATAATAACCAGAGCCGCGCCCAGGGCCATCACCCACAGCAGTTTTCGGTAGCGCAAAACGCCCATGACAACCAGAGCCGCCGCCACCCCGGCCATCGAGCCGCGTGAAAAGGTCAAAATCAGGCACAAGACCATCGTCCCGGAGATCAGGGCCAGATAGAACCGGGGCAGGATCGGCCTTTCCGCAAACAGGTGAGCCACGGCCACGACGGTCAGGATCACCAGCAGGCCGCCCAGGGCGTTGGGGTCGATGGAGGTAGAAATAGCCCGCATCGGGTTCTCGGGGTTGTCCTCGATGTAGCGCAAAATGCCGTCGGTGGGGTAACCGAACCTGCCCAGGCGTCCGAGGACGGCCACCGTCCATCCGCCGGGAATGAAGTAGAAGACGATGCCCAGCAAAGCCGTCCCGCCCCCCGCCAGCAAGAGGGCTCTGGATATTCGCTCCAAAACCTCGACGCGCCGCACCCGGTTCACGGCCACGAAGAAGAGAGCCACCGCCAGCAAAACCTCGACGAAATGACGCAGCACGTTGGGCGTCAGCGAGGCGTGGCCCAGGCCGACGATGAACGTGACCAGCGCCCAGAACATAAAGACGAAAATCGGCAAGCCCAGCGCCGAGGCGACAAACGTCCGCTGGGCGCCGGTCACCAGCCGGGCCAGCCAGACGGCGAACAGGGCCACCAGGATCAGGTCGAGGAAGGTGGGGGTGAAAACAACTTTCACCGGCAGGGCGGCGTAGGGCAGGAGGGCGATCAAGGCCACCAACGCGTACAGGCCCCAATCGGTGCTGCGCAGCATCAGCAACCCGGCGATGGTCGCGCCAATCGCCCCCACCGCCAGAACGGGGCCGAGGCCGCCGAACAAGACCCCAACCAACAATCCGGCCAGCAGACAAACGAATAAGACACCGGCCAGAGCCAGCCGGGGATCATCGGCGGTGATCCAGTTTCGGAGTCCGTCTAAAGCCTTCATCTGCATAAACGAGATTATAACAGAGGGACAGGGCAGAGTTCAAATTTGCAAATAGCGCGCGGAGCGCGGCAAACTATGACAGCAAATAGATTCCGTGGTATAATTAGCCGACCGGGAAATTAGGGAGGTTGGGCCGATGAACAGAATTTCGCAAATTACGGTGCTATTCGCGATCTTACTTCTGGCAGCGATGATCGCTCAACCGGCGCTGGCAACGGTAAGCCTCGGTGTGACGGGGCCAGCGGAGTCCGGCAACCTGCCGCCGCCCGCGCCAGGGGCCAGGCCGCCGACGGCCCCCCCTCTGGCCAAAGTGGCCGTCTTCGACGATCCGGCTTACGTCGATACGGCCAACTTCCTGAACGAGAGCGAGTCGGACAACGTGCAGGCGTCGTTGAGCATTTCGCTGACCCACACGGTCAGCACCTTCACCGGCACCACCGCGACCGACTTCAGCAATGGGCTGGCCGGCCAGGACATCCTGCTCATCCCCGAGCTGGAAAACGGAGACCTGGCGGCGGCGTTGTCCGTCACCGCCACCGGGGTGATTTCGAACTTCGTGGCCAACGGCGGGGGTCTCATCATCCACGGCGCACATTCGATAACCGAAAGCGTCAACGCGCCCGGATTCTTGAACCAGGTTTTCGGCTTTAGCATCAGTTCCGTGGGCACGCTTGAAAGCGGCTTCGTGACCATCGACGCCACCGCTGCGGCCGGTACCGCCTTTGCCACCGCCCCCAGCGCCATAGCCAACCCCGATACCGTCCAATACCTGTTATCAAACTCTCTGCCGGCAGGCTCCAGGGTCATTTACGACACGCCCTTCGGGGCCGGCGTGATCTTGATGCCCTTTGGATCGGGGCAGATCGTTTTCCTCGGTTGGGACTGGTTTAACGCCGCGCCGACCGGCACCAGAGACGATGGCTGGGTGGCCGTTCTCGATGCGGCCGTGCACCAGCTCCTGCCCCCCGACCTGAGAATCAGCAAGACGGTCAGCGCCAGCACCGTTGGCGCCGGGCAGCCCCTGACCTACACCATCACCTTCAGCAACGCCGGGGGGATGGCCGGCGGCCTGATACCGACCGGCATCGTCATCACCGACGTGCTGCCCGTATCGGTGACCAACGTCAGCGTCAGCAGCAGCGGCGGCATCACGGCCAGCGGGGGCATCAGTTACACCTGGCAGGTGGCCGATCTGGCCCCCAGTCAGGGCGGAATGATTACCATCACCGGCCGCCTGATCTCAAGCACGCCGGTCAGCATCACCCTGACCAACGCGGTCACCATCGGTACCGCCACGGCTGAAGTGAGCTCCGGCAACAACACCGCCCAGGCGGCTTTCATCACGGCCAGCGGGCAACAATTCATTTACATCCCTCTGGTACTCAAGAATTGAGCCATCTGCATCCAGACCCAACAAACGAAGGCCCTATCCATTTCACGGTTGGGGCTT
>JBHHXL010000359.1:0-4961 GCA_046757065.1 Anaerolineae bacterium | reverse complement strand
ACGGTGCAACGGCGCTTTCAGTAGGCCACAACCGCCGGCAAGCCCCTGGCCTGCTCGATCCAATCCTGGACCTGCTCATCTGAGGGCAGGCGGTTGACCGTCTTGCGGCGCTGATTGGCCTGGGCCAGAGTCTTGCTCAACGCCCTGGGTCGTTGGCGGGCCAGTTCAGGCACCGACTTGACGCCCGCCTGCCACAGCAAAGCCGAGTAGTCCGCGCCCACGCCTTCGATGCGCATCAGGTCGGCCAATTCCACCCAGCGCAGGATCATCGAGGCCGGTTTGCCCGTTTGCCGCACCAGCGCGGCCCGGCCCTCCGGTGTAGCCCCGGCCGCCAGCAGCATCTCAACCGACTCGATGTTGGCTTTGTCGCGCAACAGAGCCGCGTAGCGCCGGCCAATCCCTTTGATGGCCGTCAGGCTGGTGGCCTGGGCCCGTTCGACCGCTTCCGCCGCTGCCGGCTCGCCGGGCGACAGGACGATGTCGTAGCTTTGCCCGTCGTCATCGGTGGCCGAATAGACGCGCAGGATTAAATAAGAGCGGGTGGGGTGCACGTAACGGTCGCGGAACTGTGGCAGGTCCATTGCCGGCGCAACCTTGAGCTGGATGTCGGGCATCTGGTCGATTTCGCCTTCCAGCCAGAGATAGAGCGCTTTCTCCTCATCCACCGTTGTATCTCCTCCTGTCAGTCAAATAAGCGGGTGATTTCATCGCGGGGAAAGGTAGCCAGGGGCCGGGTGGTCCCCGCCGCAGTCCGAAGGCGACAGCCCTCGTCCGCCGGCACGATCCGGCCGATGACGGCCGCCGCGATGTTTTCCGCTTGCAAATGCCGCACGATCATCCCCGCCCGATCTGCGGCGGCGGTAATGAGCAGCGACCCGGAGGCGATGACGCCCAGCGGGTTCAGGCCGAAGTGGCGGCACAAGAGCGCACATTCGGGGAAGATGGGCAGCCTCTCCTCTTCAACCAATAGCCCGACGCCCGCCGCCTGGGCCAGCTCCCACAGGCCAGTGGCGACTCCGCCCTCGGTCGGGTCGTGCAGGGCGTGAACGCCGCCCGCCGCCAGGGCCACCCCGGCATCTTTGACAACGCTGATGCCGGGCGCGCGCAGAAAACCGGCGCAGCGGTCCAGGTCGGCCTCGGGGATGAGGCCGCTCAACTCTTCCCGCTTTTCCAGGGCGATGATGGCCGTGGCCTCCACGGCGATGCCCTTGGTCAGGATGAGCGCGTCGCCCACCTGGGCCCCCCTCGTCGTCACGTAAGCGTCGGGCGCGACCTCGCCCAGCATCTGCCCGACAACGATGGGCCGTTCCAGCCCGTAGGTGATTTCGGTGTGCCCGCCGCACCAGGCAATGCCCAACCCCCGGCAGGCGGCGGCGATCTGGCTGAAAATGCCCTCCACCATCGCGGTCGTCGTTCCCCTTTCCGGCAGCAGCAGCGTCGCCAGGAACCAGCGCGGGCTTGCTCCACAGCAGGCGATGTCGTTGGCGTTGACGTTGACCGCGTACCAGCCGATCTCCGCTGTGGCAAAGGTGATAGGGTCGGTTTTGGCCACCAGGTAGCGCTCGCCCAGGTCGATGATGGCCGCGTCCTCGCCCACCCCTGCGCCAAGAATAATCCGTGGATCCGGGCTCAGGTAGCGGTTGAGCAAGTCGTTTAGAACATCGGGGGGGAGCTTACCGGTTGGGAAAGCAGCCATAGACTCACCTTTGGTAACTGGTTAACCGGTGACTGGTTAACTGGTCAACCCGTCGTCCCATCCCCCAAAGACAAAGAGCCTCCCCCACCGGGAGAGGCCCTTTGCTGCGCCGTGACGCCTTTACCAGAAGACTGGAGGTGACGTCACGGCGCATGGTTTGCCACTACTGTGATCCATTGACATCACCTCCTCTGTCTAAGGATAGCAAGATTTAGGAGGTTTGAGACGTGAGTTTCGCCTCAAGATGAGCACATTATTGCATAGAATTAAGTTTCTGTCAACTAAATTTGCGTTTGCGCAATCAGGCGGATATTATACCTTCTTCCAGCACCAAAAACAAACCGGGGGAAAGGCATGGCTTCATACCAGAGCGCGCAAGTACAAGTTCCGGCGGGGATGATCGATTTTGGCGTCGGCCAGCCGGGGTTATCGCTGCTACCGCTGGCGGTGATGAGACAGGCGGCGGCCCACCGCCTGGGCCAACCCGACCCTACGTTGCTGCAATATGGCGCGGAGCAGGGCGATGGCCGTTTCCGGCTGGCCCTGGCCGAATTCCTCAGTGAAGGCTATGGCATCGCCGTTGAAGCCGAACAGCTCCTTATCACCAACGGCGTCTCGCAGGGGCTGGATTGGGTTTGCCACCGGTTTACCCGGCCCGGCGATACCATCTTTGTGGAGGAGCCAACCTATCACCTGGTGCTGCCGATTTTTTTGGACCGTGGTCTGAAAGTTGTGGCGGTTCCCACCGACGAGAACGGCCTGATCGTCGAGGCCCTGGAGGAGAAGCTGGCGGAACAGCGCCCCGCGTTTCTGTATACGATCCCCGTTTTTCACAACCCCTCCACCGTGACCCTGGCGGCTGACCGCCGCCGCCGGCTGGCGGCGCTCAGCCGGCGGCACGGCTTCCTGATCGCCGCCGATGAAGTTTACCAACTTTTGAACTACGCCGCCACGCCTCCCCCCCCGCTGATCAGCTACGATGAGGCCGGGCAGGTCCTCTCGCTGGGCTCGTTCTCCAAAATCCTGGGGCCGGGCCTGCGCCTGGGTTGGATTCAGGCCGCGCCGGGTCTGATCGAGCGTCTGGTCGATAGCGGCCTGCTTCACAGTGGGGGCGGGTTCGATCCCTTCACCTCCGGGCTGGTGCATAGCGCGATCGAGCTTGGGTTACAGCAAAGCTATCTGGCTCACCTGAAGTCTGTTTACAGCCAGCGCGTTCGCGTTTTGAGCGACGCCTTGCGCCGGCACCTGCCGCCCTCCGTCACTTTTCACGAGCCGCAGGGGGGCTTTTTCATCTGGCTGCGTTTGCCGCCAGATGTAGACGCCGGGGGGCTGCTGGCCGAAGCCCGCCGGCAAGGCGTGGGCTTTCAACCGGGCGCCAGGTTTTCTGTGAACGGGGGCCTGCGAAATTACCTGCGCCTGAGCTTTGCCTATTACGACGCGCCGGAGCTGCAAGAGGGGGCCAGACGCCTGGCGCAAGTTATCCGCCGGGAAATTGGAGGGGCGCTTTAGGGGACCGGGGTCAGGGTTGGGATTGGGAGGGTGATGTTCAGATAGCGGTAGTCTGTTACCACCCAGCCGGCGTCGGCGCGGCGCAGGGTGTAGGTGAAAGCGAACGCCTCGCGCTCGCTGTTGTTTGGGCCGGAATAGGTCCACACTTCGCGGGCCACGACGACGAGTGTCCGGGCGTCGGCCTCTTCCTGGATGCGGGGCGGGTCAAGATATTGGAACTCAACGTTCAGGGGTTGCAAATACCGATCGTAAACATCCTGGGCAAATGACTGCACCTGTTCCAGACTCTCACCCGACCAGGCGCTGGCCAGGTTGTTCAGGTTCCCGTCGCTGGGGCTGGCGATGGCGGCGGCCAGCAAAACGTTGGCCCTGTCCACGGCGGCCAGGGCAGCCGCTTTGTCACCGGCGCTGAGCGAGCCGGCGGGCGGTGGCGCTACGGGGGCAACGGTCGGCGTGGCGGTGGGCGTGGCAGAAGGGAGAAGCCGGGGCGTATCGCTTGGGTGTGGGGTTGCGGTAGGGGCGAGCGTGACCGTAGCGGCCATTTCCGTTGGGGTAGGGACGACGCCGGGGGGGGGTGTAGGCAGGAGCGGCGTCTCTGTCGGCGTGGCCGACGCGGGGGGAGAAGCCGTTGTTCGAGGCACGGCTGTGGTTCCGGCCGGTGTCGTTATGGCAACCGTGACCGAAGCCCGGCTGATGGCCGGTGAAACGATGGGCTTTGGGGCGAAACTCAACCAGAGCCATCCCAACCCTGCCCAGATCAGAAGCCATAAAAGGATGCCAACGATCAGCGCGAAGCCGCGTTGGCCCGGGCCCCGTTGCCCCGGATTAAATTCCAGCGGGCCGATCCGCAAGCGGCCCAGGATGGCGGCGATGACCAGGGTCGGGCCGATGAGGAGGGCAATGACGGGTAAGAAAAACAGGAAAAGTAGTAGCTTCAGCAGGTCCTGAAAAAATGAACTGCGTTGGGGCACCGGGCAGGTCTCGACTTGTCGATTGAAATAAGTCTGGTTCGTCAGGCGAGCGCATTGTAGCACAGCCGCTCCGCCTTGACAATGAAATGAGACGCCAAACGCCTATCGGATAACTGATGAGCACTTAGCGCCTCCCAACCGATCAAATGCTATATTTGCACGTCCAACCGGCTCGTCAACGTGGGTGGGCTAGCGTCTGCGCCCCCACAGCAATTGCTCGCGGACCATCAAGTCGGTCTGGCGGATTTTTAGGGAAAGATCGGCGGCGATAGCCCGCATCACCAGGTAGCCGAGCTCGAAGTCTTCCCGGCAAAGTTGTTCAAATTTATCGCGATTGATCACCAGCAATTTTGTACCGTCTTGAGCGCAGCGCGCCGAAGCAGAACGCACGCCTTGATCGACCAGGGCCACCTCGCCAAAGGACTGGCCACGCCGCAAGGTGGCAATCGTTGAAGGCTCGCCCACATCATCGCCGGTAACGCCCAGCGTATGTGGATCGACTAGGATTTCAACCTGGCCACTGAGAATGATATAAAGCTCATCCCCCGGGGTATTTTCCTCAAAAATAACGTCGTAACCATTATACATCTTTTCCTGACAAATAGCGCTGATTTTTTTCAGCCGCTCCGTGTCCAGGTCCATAAGAAGGTCGGTTTGCTTCAATATGGGGCTATAGTCCATCTGACAAACTCCTTAACCGTGATTGAGAGGCGCGACTGCAACTGGGGTAACTTATCATAACACAAGCTCAACCGAACGTCAATGACGATTCGAGCAGGGGCGCG
>JBHHXL010000358.1:0-4964 GCA_046757065.1 Anaerolineae bacterium | reverse complement strand
GTAGCTCAGTAGGCGATCTCCTGCACCTGGCCCCAATCCAACATCAGGTCCGACAGATCCTCGGCATCTTCAAAATCCGGGGTTTCTTCGTCCAGCGAACCGGCGCGCTCGCCCCGGTCGCAGTAGGAGCGGTAGACGCAGTAGCGGCAATGCCGCAGTTCGGCCGTCAGGGGAAAATCTTGCGCTTCGAGCCGGGCCTCGATTTCGGACAGGGCGGCGCGTAGAAAAGTGCGGTCGGCTTCAAATTGGGGAGCGTTGTAAGGGAAGCGAACTGCCCTGGCCGGCTCGGCGGTGAACCAGTAGAGCATCGTAATCCGGGCCGGAGCGATGGCCTGGCCGTCGTTGAGGGCGGCCCCGCCCGCCGCCAGGAGGTAGCGATAGAGGCGGGTTTGCATCCGGGCCTGCAACTTCTCCGGGGCGGGGGGCCGGGGCGAGGTTTTCCAATCGACGATCAGAAAATCACCGCCGGGCATTTTCAGCAGGGCATCCAGTTTAGCGATCAGCCGATAGCCATCCAGCGCGGCGCTGAGGGTGATTTCGGGCAGCAGGCGGGCCTGGGGGGCGGCGATTTCGGGGGGGCGGTAGGTCAGGTAACGCTCCCACCATTCCCTGAGGACCTCGTCGCCAATCGAGGCGGCCAGCGAGGCTTCGTCCAGGCCCAGGATGTGGCGGTGCACCAGGCGATGAAAATCGGTGCCCAGCCGGGCCAGGCGCTCCCGCTCGGCAACCGGTTCGGACTCGACGGCGGGCCAGGCCAGCCGCTGCCCATAACGCAACTCGAAGCGGCGCGGACAGGTCAGGTAATCTTGCAGGCTGGATTGGGAAAACTGGAGTGCAGAAAAACCCTTCATTCTTCTATCATACCTGCAAGCTCTTGCAGCAATTCCCACAAAATCTCCACCTCTTGCGCGGCGATAAAAGGCCGCTCCTCGATGGCCGCTGCCACTTCCCCCAATTGGGCCTGAATGTCGTCCAGCGTTTCCCGGCCACCTGAGGGGAGCAGTGGCCTCAAGTCCGCCAGGGCGTTATCGGCCTGGGCCAGAGCCAGTTGGGCCTGGCCGGCGTTGTTCTCCAGCAGGTGCAGGCGAGTTTTCAGCACGGCCTGTTGGGCCTGGACCAACCGAATCTGGCCCTGGGCGCGGGACAGGGCGACGTCCGGCGCGGCCATCTCAACCAGACTGGCTTCGAGGGCGGATACGTTGCTCTCGACAGTAGCCAGGCCCTGCTCCAGGGCGGCGATGGCCTGGCTCTGGGCCTCAACTCGATCCGCCAGTTCAGCCTGGGCAGTAGCCTGGGCGGAGATGAGGTCTGCCTGTTCGGCCAGGGCCGCCTCCAATTCGCTGCGCGTCTCGCGTTCGGCGGCCAGGCCGGTTTCCAGTTGGGTGAGCCGCTGGCGGTGGCCCTCGAGCTGGCCGGTTACGACTTCGCTGAGATCCCCCTGCGTTCGCTGGAGCTGCGAAATCGCCAGCCGGTTATTCTGGATGGGGCTGACAAAGGAACGATAGACCAGCGGCGCGCCGAAATACAACAGCCCGGTGATGACGGCCACCAGCAAGCCAAACAGGGTCAAGCGCCAAAAACCGCGCACAAATCTGGCAAATCTTCCTGAAGATGGGGTTGGTTGTTCGCTCATAGCATCACCTCAAAACGGGTCACGTGCTCGACGTTGGCGATGGAGGAGGGGTGCGGGCGGGGGTCGGTGTGGGGGCCGGCGTAGCTTTGGGCGGGGTGACGGTGGGCGTCGGCGTTGCCGTGGGGCCAGGCATCCCCTCGACGGTCAGTAGCAAATCCCGCAGCCCGCTGAGAAAGCCCTCGAAGCGGTCCGTGGCCGACCGGATTTGCTCAACGGCCTGCTGGACCTGGCTGCTCTCCGCCTCGAGCGCGTCTACGTCCTCTTCTACCGCCTCCAGCGCGTCGTTGATAGCCTGGATGTCCGCTTCCGCCTCTTGCAGGCGGCCGCTCAACGCTTCAAACTGATTCAGGCGCTGCCGCAGGTCGCCGATCTCGTCGTTCAGCACCTGCTCCCGCAGTTCCAGGGCCGCCATCTGATCGTTTAACTCAAGGACAGCCGGATGGGTGCCGAAGTCCAGGGTGCGGTTAATGCTTTGCAGCATCAGCAAGGCCAGCACCGCGCCCCCCAGCGCGCCGACGAGCACCAGCAGCACTTGTCGCCAGCAGCCAACCCGGGCCGGGGACGGAAGGGGGACGGGCGCTGGCGGTGGCGGCTCGGCTTCGGGGGCCTGCCTGAATTCGGGCAAAGTGGCGGCTGCTGCCCCCGGCGCGGGTTCAAGGCTGCCTTCATCAAGCCCGGTGCGGTCCCCAGCCGGCTCCGGGATGGGAACCGCACCGGGTTCAGCCACCTCTGGTTGCGGGGCGGGCACATCTGTTGCCCCAATCGGTTCGACGGGCGGGGCCACGGTCACCTGCCCGGCGAATTGGCGGTACTTCGCTTCGGTAATCCCTTTGACGGCTGTGACCTCAACTGGCTCCTCAAAGGGGTGGACCTCCTCCCGATAGCGGACGATGCGCCGGGCCAGGACCGGCCCGATGCCGGGCAAAGTGGCCAGGGTGTCCGCATCGGCCTGGTTCAAATCAATTAGATGGGGTTGGGGTGAGTCTGGTATCATCAATATTCCCTCATTCGTTTTCCCACCCTGGGCGTCGATTCCAGTACGTTTGCAGGGCGATCAAGGGTGCAGCCGGTTGGTTGGCCGCTTTTTCGCGCATCTGGCGGCCCGTGTTCCAGGTTGCGACCAGCTCCTGCCGGGCGCGGGTCAGGCCGACGTAGAGCAGGCGCAGGCGCTCCTGAACGAGAGCCAGCCGGGCTTCGTGCGTGGCGTCCCCTTCGAAGTACTCCTGCCCGGTTTCGAGGGCGCCCAGTTGGGCCAGGGCCTCCGCCTCCAGGTTGAGCGAGTCGCGGGCGAACCATTTCTCGGAAAAATAGGTGTCGTGCGCCTGGCCGGAGGGGAAGTTGTAATTGTTGACTCCAACCAGGTAAACCCGATCCCACTCCAGACCCTTGGCCTTGTGCATCGTGGCCACGGTCACCTTGCCCGGCGGCGGCTCGAAACCAACGTCCTCCTCATCAAAGCCCAGAAAGCGGCGCTGGTTGCGGGCGATCTCGGCCAGCGTTTCGGTGAATTGGGGCAGCCGCCAATCCGGATTCTGGCGACCTTCCTGGCGCAGAACAACGGCGAATTTGTGGGCCAGGGCCAGGTCCGCCGGCGAAGCGGAATCGGTGAACAGGTCCTGGGCCAGCAGCAGGATCAGCTGGTCGATGGGCACGCTTTGGGCCGCGGCCTGGTGCCAGCGTTGCACCATCTCTCGAAAGCGGGCCAGGGTATCCAGCAAGCCGGGCACGGCGGCCAGGGCCTCGTCGCCGGCCAGCCAGTCCTCGCCGGGGCGCGGCCAGAGGTACGTCTCCGGGCGGGGGTGGCCGGCCAGGGCCTGCTCGGCCTGTTTGAAGGCCGGTTTCAAGTCCTCCCGGTCCCAGTCGTAGCGCTGCCAGGCCCGAAAGAGGGTAGCCAGTTGCCTGGGGTTCGTCGGCGAGACGAGATGCTGCAAGGCGTTGCCCAGCACCCCCGCCGTGCTGCGCGTAGCTGAGGTGCTGGCCAGCAGCTCCACGTAGGGCACATCGGCCCGGCGGAGGGCGTTGGCCACGTCGATGCCTTTGCTGTTGCGGGCGACCAGGACGGCCACGGTGCGCTCCGGGTTCTCCGCCAGCCAGCGCCTGACCGAGCGCACGACCACCTCCACCTCGCGTTTCGGGCCGAATTTGTCGGTGGGGAAGTGGATGCCCTGGGGCCGGTCGGGCGGGTTGGGCTGGGGATCGCCTTCGGGAGTGGGCTCGATGTAAGGCGGGGCCAGAGCGTCGCGGGCGGCAGGGCTGGGGTGATCGGTTTGGGTCCAATCGATCAGAAAATTGGCCAGGTTGATGATGCCCGGCGAGGAACGGCCCGCTTCGGGCATCGGGATGAAATGAACGCCATCCTCCTCCAGAAAACGGCGCAGGTTCTCGGGGTTGGCCGTGGTGAAGGTCTGGTAGATGGCCTGGTTCGGGTCGCCGACGCGGATCCAGAGGCGCGAGGGCGAGGCTCCGTCCGCCGCGTCGCCGGGCGCGCTCGCTCCGGCCAGGGTCCGCAGGATTTCCTCCTGCAGGCGGCTGCTGTCCTGGGCCTCGTCCTCCAGGATGAAGGGCCATTGGTGGCGCAGGCGGGCCAGGAGGTCCGGGTCGAGGTCGATGGCCTGGGCCGCCAGGCGGATGAGGTCGTCAAAATCGACGCTCCCGGTCCGGGCCAGACGGGCCTGGTATTCGGCATAGATGTCAACCCCCAACTTCGCCAGCGGCAGGTCATAGGGGTATTGCTCCAGCCGCTCCTGCAGGTCGTGGGGGGTCAGGCGGTGGTCTTTGGCCCGCTTGATGAACGACAGGGCGACCTCCGAGACCAGGTTCGGTACCTGGCGGCGTTGCAGTTGCCGGGTCGCGTTGTCATCGAGGTCGGGCAAAAGGTAATGGTCCGGGAAATCGGGGTTCTGGGACAGCCAGCTCTGGACCACCTCGCCTAAGACGGCCTGGCTGGTCCGCTCATCGGCAACCAGCAGATCAGGCGTGAGACCGACCAGGCCGGGGCGTTGCCTGACAATTTCGAGGGCCAGCGAGTGCAGGGTGCAGACGCGGTAGTTGAAACCGGGCAGGAACCCCTGGTGCCGTACCAGGCCATCGATGCGGCGGCGGAAATTATCGACGGCGGCGTTGACCAGGGTGACGATCAGTACCTCCTGCTCGTCTTCAACGCGGGGGATGAGCCCGGCGGCCAGGTAGGCCAGGATGTGCGTTTTGCCGCTGCCCGGCACGGCCGCCACCCCGACGTAGAGTGGGCCGGATTGCTGGCAGCAGTCGAGGATTTTTTGTTGGGAAGGCCGGGGTTTAAAGATGGTTTCTGTCACGTTAACTTCTGAAACAC
>JBHHXL010000357.1:0-4968 GCA_046757065.1 Anaerolineae bacterium | reverse complement strand
TGAGCTATCTCCCAGGCCGCGTCCCGGCCAGCAGGGCCTCCAACCGGGCGCAAATGGCGGCCTGGGTGGCCTGGATCGATTGGGCGGCGTCGATGACCAGCCAGCGTTCCGGCTCGGCCCGGATCATTTCTATGTACCCGGCCCGTACCCGCCGGTGAAAATCTAGGGCCAGCCGGTCCATGCGGTTCCACTCGCCCGCGCCGGCCCGGTTGGCCGTTTGCTTGCGGCGCAAGCCCTCCTCAACCGGCAGGTCCAGATAGATGGTCAGGTCCGGCTTCAAGCCCCGGGTGGCGAAGTGGGTCAACTGCCGCAAGGCGTCGAGGTCCAGGCCGTGGCCGTAGCCCTGGTAGGCGAAGGTGCTGTCGGCATAGCGGTCGCACAGCACGACTTTCCCCTGGGCCAAAGCCGGTTGGATGACCTGGGCCACCAATTGGGCCCGGCTGGCCGAATAGAGCAAGACTTCGGCCCGGGGGTCCATTTCGGTGTTGGCCACGTCGTGCAGCACGCCCCGAATCTGGCTGCCAATCGAGGTTCCCCCCGGCTCCCGGGCGCAAAGGACCTGGTGGCCCTGGCCGCCCAGGTGTTCGGCCAGCAGCTCGATCTGGGTGCTCTTGCCGGAGCCGTCGGGCCCCTCAAAGGTGATGAAAAGCCCCACGGTCACCCCCGGTAGATGCGCACCCGCCGGTTCGGCTCGCGCCCCAGGCTGTGCGAGACGAGTTTGGCTTCTCTGGCCATCTGGTGCTGGAGGCGGCGCACGTCGGCGATTTGCGGGGCCAGCTCGATACTGCGCGCGCCCGATAGAACCCGGCGGATGGCGTCCTGGGTCTCGCGCATAGCTACGGAGAAGGGATCGACGTCGTTGTTGCCCAGGGAGAAAATGTCGGCCAGGCACGATTCCATCTGGACCACGGTGTTGGAGCGCAAAACGTAGACGGGGATGCCCAGCCGCTCGGCCTCGCTGATGGGGTGGGGTCGCTTGCGATAATAGCTTTTGAGCGTGATCAGGACGCCGGCCTCTTCCACCGTGTTGACCAGAGTGATGGGGACCTGGAGCGATTTGGCCGCCTGTTGCAGGCGGTTCTGGCCCGCGCCGTAGGGGTAAATCTTCAGGCGCTCCAGCGGCTGCGAATGCTCGCGGCGGGGCTGCGGTGAGGCCGCCTGCCGGCCCCGGAAGTCGCCGTAGCCGTCTTTGCCGCGCTGGTTGCCCCGCACCTCCTGGCGCCTGGTCAGCTCCGGTTCGGCCAGGTGGGCCGGCTCGATGTGAATCTGCCCGCGCTCATCCCGGTGGCGGATTTCGGTCGGCAGGGTCCGGCCCCGGAGCAGCATATCGACCGCCCGGGCCACGTCGTGGTGCACCACCAGGGTATGGCGATTCTGAATCTCGATCAGGACGTTGAAGGTGGGCGGCGCTCTGCGCTCCAGGACGGTTTTCTGCGTACCGCGCCGCCGGGCCTCCTCGTCGGACAGGGTCACGCTGTCGATGCCCCCCACCAGGTCGGACAGGGTGGGGTTCATCAGCAGGTTTTCCAGGTTGTTGCCGTGGGCGGTGCCGACCAGTTGCACGCCCCGCTCGGCGATGGTGCGGGCGGCCTCGGCCTCGAGTTCGCGGCCAATCTCGTCGATGATGATCACTTCCGGCATATGGTTCTCGACCGCCTCGATCATCACCTCGTGCTGCAGGGCCGGGGTGGGGACCTGCATCCGCCGGGCGCGGTCGATGGCCGGGTGGGGGATGTCGCCGTCCCCGCCGATCTCGTTGGAGGTGTCAACCACAACCACTCGCTTTTTCTGCGACAGCACCCGCGCTGCCTCGCGCAACAGAGTCGTTTTTCCCACGCCGGGGCGGCCCAGGAGGAGGATACTTTGGCCTGCCTCCAACAAATCCTGGATGATGTCGATGGTGCCGTAAACGGCCCGGCCCACCCGGCAGGTCAGCCCCACGATTTTGCCCTGCCGGTTGCGAATGGCGGAGATGCGATGCAGCGTTCGCTCGATGCCGGCCCGGTTGTCGTCGGTGAACTGGCCAACGCGGCTGACGACAAACTCGAGGTCTTCCTGTTCTATTTCTTTGTCGCTTAACAAGAGATCGCTGTCTGTAAAGCGAGCCTCCGGCAGTCGCCCCAGGTCGAGCACAATTTCGAGCAGTTCGTCGCCCCGGTTCGCTTTTTGCAGGGCTTCGCGTACGTGGGCCGGCAGGATGGCCAGAAGCGCGTCCAGATCGTCGGTAATCTTGAATTGTTGGTATTCTTGAGTCACGTCTTTGTTAACAGCCTCTCACCGGCCGGGCCGTCCGGAGTCAGGCCCGCGCCTGATGTTCGATGGGGTCCGGTGCTAAAACAGGGCCGTCAGGCCACTGGGGTGGCGCGGCGGCTTCCGCTTTTCCGGGTCTGCGGCCGCGGTCTTGGTCGTGGACGGGACGAAGGCGGTTGGAGCCACGCTTTCGGCCTGAACTTCCCGGCTTGGGGCCAGCGACCATTCTCGGATGCGCAGGGCGATGTGTTTGACCATCAGGGTTTGGGTGGTCAGGGGGCAAAACCCCCACCGCTCAAGAGCGCCGCGCAGGCCGCTCTGGTAGCTGCGCACACCGCAATACACGGGCAAGTTGTTGGCCGAGCGTACCAGTCGCAACGAGGCGCCCACCAGGGCATCGGCCTGGTCTAAGGCGTCGTCGTGCAGCAACCATTTCAGCCAATGCCCTTCCTTGCCGGAGCGGATATGCACGGCGGCCATAACCTCGCCTTCGCTTTCCCAGACATAGCCGTAGCGGCGGCCTTGTTCGCCCCAGCGCCGGCCGGCCAGCTCCCAGCGGCCCTGGGCGGACCCTTCGGCGCTCTGGACGGCGCGGGGGGTGACCGCCGCGTAGAGGCGCTGCAGGTCCCAGCTATCGCGGGCGGTTTGGCGGCGCAGGACGAGCGGCTCCACCTCCGGTTGGGGGGCATCCGGGCCTTCGCGGAAGACCTCTTCCTGGGCATAGCCGACAAAACCGACGTTGCGAAACACCTGGTAGGCGTCGCCGCCGGGCGACAGGCGGGTGTAGATGCGCTGGCCGCCCCATTCCCCGGTCCGCACGCAAAGGTGGGTCAGCATCCGTTGCCACAGGGCGTGGCTGCCGTTGCCCGAATCCAGGGCCGGGGCAATAAAAACAACGTCCACCTCCGGTCGGCCCGGACGAGGACGCATTTGCGCTAATCCCAAATATTGGGTTGAGTCCTCCTGGTAATCGAGGATAAAGGTAAACGGTCCTCGACCCGGTAAGAACACACTGGTCAGGAGGGCCGAGCGTAGCGGCGAACGGGGGTGGGTGAGCTGCTCCTCAAGGTCTAAGGAAACCCCGTTGCGCTGAAGCCTCGCCACCAGCCGCATATCACGCAATCGGAAAGGCTTTATCAAGCGGGATCCTCTTTGTTGCCTGAAATATAATCTTCAATTGTTATTTTACACGCGACAGGGGGCCTTGGCAAGTGGGGCCAAAACCGCTCGCTGGCCCCAAAATCCTCTTGTAACCCGGGCCGTATCCGTGTTAGAATGTGGCCAAACTTGGTACTTTCGTCTGATTCGCACGGCGTCCAGAGTTATGTTACAATTTTTTAGATGGTAATGTAGCCCCAGATTGGTTCAATCTCGAAGATTGAACCATCTCTTGACCAATCTGATGTAGTTAGCTCGCGATTTATCTGGCGTACCGGGTTGAGCTTATGTATTAGCGTGGGCGGGAAAGGAGATAGACACATTTTATTTATACGTGCCACAGGTTGACCATAAAGTCGTGTCTTTATGGTTTTTTGTATTTTTGAGTAGTAACCAATTTATTTAGACGTCTTATTTTTGAGGTAATAATTAGATGATCATTCCAGCGCGTGAAAGAGGACAGGGGTTAGTTGAATATGCCTTAATCCTGGTACTGGTTGCCATTGTCGTCATTGCCATTCTATTGGTGCTTGGCCCGACCGTCGGGAATGTGTTTAGCACGATTGCCACCACCCTGGGAGACGCCAGCGGCGGGGGCGGCGGGGGGGGTAGCAACAGCGTCAGCGTTTCGGCCAGCGGCTCGTATACCTACGCCTGCTTCGTGACCGGCACCGTCAGCGTCACCACCTCCGACGGCAACCCGCTGACCGTGACCGTAACCGCCACCAACAGCCAGGGCAGCAGCTCGACCTCGCTGAGCGTGGCCAGCGGCTCCTCCCAGGGTTTTTCGCTGTCGCTGCCGGGGAATTCCAGCCAATGCACGGGCAGCGTTACGGCCAGTGGCGGCGGCGCATCCGGCAGTGATACATTCTGACCTTGTTTGTCCTCCCAAAAGTCTTGACGGATGTCGTTGATGGCCCTGCCCAGATCAGGTGGAGGGGGGTTGCAGGGCAACGGGCTTCCCCTGCCGTTCTGGTGGAGCCCCACGCCTCAGCGCGAGGCAGCTTTTCCCCTGCCAATTTCCCCTATGAAATTCATGACCCCTCTGCCGATCGATTTTAGGAAGAGAAACGATGAAAGACTGCAATCGTAGTTCGGTTTCTTGCGCTTCCCCCCGCTCACCGGCTGACCTGATCCGGCTAAAACGAGGCCTGCGTCTGGGGATGGCGGTGCTCATCCCGCTGGTTTTGCTGGCGGTCGCCATTGTCCTGCTGGGCGGCCTGCCCAGGATTGCCCGGGCGGCCGGCCCGCTGTTCGTTGCGCCCGGAGCCGCTTGCGGCGGCCCCACGCCCTGCTTCGGCGACATTCAGGCCGCGGTCAATGCTGCTGCCGCGGGCGACGAAATCCTGGTGGCAGCCGGAACCTACACCAGCCTCGACACGACCGGCGGCCACACCGAGACGGTCTTCCTGAACAAATCGGTCACGCTGCGCGGCGGCTACACCACCACCAACTGGACGGCCTCCGACCCGCAGGCCAACCCCACGGTCATCGATCCCCAGGGCCAGGGGCGCGGCGTTTACGTCGGTAGCGGCATCTCGGCCACGGTTGAAGGGTTTA
>JBHHXL010000356.1:0-4993 GCA_046757065.1 Anaerolineae bacterium | reverse complement strand
AAAAGGCAAGACAAAAAGCAGAGGCAACCGCCAGACGCGTTTTGCGGTCGCCCCTCTGGACTTCCTGAAACCTGGAACGTACTCGCGTTTTAGCCTTTGACCGCCCCACCGGTGAAGCCGGCCACCAGCCGGTCGAGGAAGAAATTGTAGGCGATGCCGACCGGAATAGCCACGATCACCGCCGCTGCCAGCAGCGATTGCCAGAAGAAGACGTCGCCTCGAACAAGCTCGATGGGCACCCCAACGCTGATCGTCTTGTTGGCCGAGGAGGAGATAAAGGTCAGGGCGTAGATGAACTCGTGCAGGGTCAGGGTGAAGGTGAAAACCACCACGGTCACGACGCCTGACAACGATAGGGGCAGAACCACCCGCAAGAACGCCGCCAGGCGGCTATAGCCATCGACCATCGCCGCCTCCTCCAGGTCTGGGGGGATGGATTTGAAGAAGCCCATCAGCAGCCAGGTTGAGAAGGGGATGGAGATGGTCGGATAGACGAGCACCAGCGACCAGATGTTGTCATTCAGGCCGAGAGCGACCACCATCCGGAAGAGGGGGATAAACAGGAGGGTCGGCGGCACCAAATAGACCAGAAACATTGCAATGCCCGCCTGCTCCCCCCAGCGGCCCGCCAGCCGGGCCAGGCTGTAGCCTGCCGGCAGAGCCACAACCAGGGTGATGATAACCACGATCACCCCCACGAAAAGAGAGTTTTTGAGGAAGGTGACGTAATTCGTCTCCCCGAACAGCAACTTCAAATGATTCAGGACGGGTGGAAAGTTGTAAATGAAGGGGTTGTTCTGGGGGCGATAGAGGTCTTTATCCTGCTTGAAGGCGGTAATAGCCATCACCAGAAAGGGGAAGGCTGAAAAAAGGCTGAAAGCGGCCACAGCCCCGTAAATCGCCAGCCGTTTCAATCGATAACGCAGGTCTGTCATGCTAAGTTACCTCCGTGCGGTGGGCGCTCCTGAGCATCAGAACCGCCACAGCCAGAAGTAGGGGGAAGAGGAAGAGAGCAATGGACGCTCCTTCGGCCAGGGAGCCGCCCTCAATGCCTTTGAACCAGGCCCACACGGGCAGCACCTGGGTAAAATAGACCGGGCCGCCACGGGTTAGCACAAAAACGACCACCATATCGCCAAAAGTAAAGATGAGACCAAACAGGAAGGCAATACTCATAATCGGCAGGATCAGCGGTATTTTGATCTGGAAATGGATGCGCCAGAAGCTGGCCCCGTCCACCTCGGCCTGGTCGATTAAATCCTGGTCGATGGAGGTCAGCCCTGCCATCAGGATGACGGCCGCCAGAGGCAACAGTCGCCAGACGTGGACGATGATCACGGAGGCCATCGCCAGCTCTTCCCGGCCCAGGAAAGTCAAATGTTTCCCCGGCCCAAAGAGCGTGCCCGGGCCGAGCAATCCCAGGTTGACCAGAATCCAGTCAAAGGGGCTAAATTTCGAGTCGAACAACCACAGCCAGCCGATGGTTCCCAAAGCAATGGGCGTGGCCCAGGGCAGCATGATCAGCATCCGGGCGACCCATTTGCCGTGAAACTCCTGCGATAGAACCACTGCCAGGATGTTGGCCAGCACAATCACCAGGAATTGGGCCACCAGGGTAAAAACAAAGCTGTTGAGCAACGCCCGCTGAAACTGGGGCGTCTTGATGACGCGCCGGAAATTCTCCAGGCCGACAAAGTCCAGGCTGGTATCGCCGACGGTGACGTCGGTCAGGCTGAAGGCGATGGCCACAAAGAACGGAACCGCGACCAGAGCCAGGATGTAGACGACAGCCGGTAGCAGGAACAGCACACCCAGAAAGCCCTCCCGATCTACAAGGTGACGAGCGCGGGTTTCGCCAGCGGCTTGATAAACGGCTGCGTCTTCCATTCACTTACCTCCTTCTACGGAATGACTTCCTGTAAGGGCGCAGCAGACTCCGTGCGCAGGCCGGTAGACTTGTCGAAAAACTTGACGTGTTTGGCCTCAACAGCAAAGTCGTAAGTTTGCCCTGGCTCGATGGGAACATTGACCGTTGAAGGTAACTTGGCGATGATTTTGGTGTCTTCGGCGGCCCCGATCGTTCCGTACAGCAGACGATCCGAGCCCAGGTACTCCACCCGGGCCACGTTGAAGGAGAAGGGTTCCGGGTTGGCATAGTTCTTGAGGACTTCGGCGGGTAGTAAATTCTCAGGGCGAAAGCCGATCAGATACCGGTCTCGTTCCAGGAGGTTCATCGGCGGCGAACCGAGAAACGTTGCCACAAAGGTGTCGGCTGGCTCGTGATAGATGTCTTGGGGCGTTCCAAGCTGGCGTACCTGCCCGGCGTACATAACGGCGATGCGGTCGCCCAGGCCCATCGCCTCGATTTGATCGTGGGTGACAAAGATGGTGGTGATGCCCGTCCGTCGCTGGAAGTGCTGTAATTCGTCCCGGGCCGAGGCCCGCAGTTTGGCGTCCAGGTTCGAAAGGGGCTCGTCCAGCAGCAACACGGCCGGCTCTTTGACCAGGGCCCGGGCCAGGGCCACTCGCTGCCTTTCCCCACCCGAAAGCTGGCGCGGCTTGCGGTCGAGCAGTTTCTCGATGCTCAACAGGGAGGCCGCCCATTCCACTTTCTCCTGCATCGTTTGCCGGGGAACTTTTTTGGCCTTCAAGGGGAAAGCGATGTTGTTGAAGATGGTCAGATGCGGGTAGAGGGCGTAACTCTGGAAAACCATTGCAATCTGGCGGGCGCGGGGGGGCAGATTGTTGACGACCTGGTCGCCGATCATAACCTCACCGGCGGTGGGTTGCTCCAGTCCGGCGATCATACGCATCAGGGTGGTTTTCCCGCAGCCGGACGGCCCCAGGATGACCAGAAATTCCCCTTTGCGGATGGAAAGGTCAACCCCATCCACGGCCTGAACCTCACCGAAGTATTTTTTGATGCCTTTGATTTCGACAACAGCCATAATTTATCCCAACCTGGAGATTGGATGCTTCGGCCGGAGATGGCGAGCCTTGAAAGCCTGATCGCTCATCCCCCGCCGAAGCACCAAATCCCTTGCTGAAACGATAGAGACACGCGCGGGCAACCCCCTCACCCCCGCTCACCCCGAAACGCGGAGAGGGATCGGGGGTAAGGGGTGGCCGCCGGCCATTCAAGTAAGGGCCAATCGATTTGCGAGCAAAGCGAGCAAAGCAGGGTAAGGGCTATTTGGGGGCTATTTGGCGCAGCCCACCAGCCCTTTCTCCCGCCACTTGTCAAAGATGTCGTTGATCTGGGCTTCCGCCTGGGCCACAGCTTCCTCGGGCGTTAACTCGCCCAGGGCGGCCTGGCCCATCATGGTCGGAATGATCTGGGAGGAGTACACCTCGGCGATGGCCGGGTTAGATGGCCCCGGCCAGCCCAGGTAGGTGACCCAGTCCTCGGCGGTTAGCAGCACCTTCAATTTGTCGGCCGGCCGGGAACCAAACGGATCGTTGAACAGCGGGCTTTCCTCGCCAAATAGTTCGGGCATCGTGTTCTTGAAGGCGGGGAAATTGTAGAGTTCGCTGTTGAAGACGGCCTGGTTGTAGTTGGCGGTGTGGTGCAGCAGGAATGCCTCGGCCGCCTCCAGCTCGGGGCCTTCCTCGACGTAGTTCGGAATGACGTAAATGTACCACAGGTGGGCCGAAGCGTGCTGGTCGCCGCGCGGGCCCTTGAGCGCCGGCACGAAGCCGATGTTGTCCGCCGCCTCCGGGTCGATCTTCTGCAGGCTGCGGTAGGCGGAGATCGAGTTGAGGATGTAAGACAGCTCCCCGGCGATCAAGCCCTGGTTGTTAGAGGCCGCGTTCCAACTGAAGACCTCCTCCGTCATCGTCTGGTTGTAGAGGTCAACCACGTACTCGACCGCCTCCAGCACCTCGGGCGAGTTGATGCTCACGCACTCGTTCTCGTCCTGGATCGAACCGCCAAAAGACCAGATGATGGCCCGCATAGCCATATTCGAATCGATCTCGGGCGACAAACCGAGGCCCATCGGCACGCCCAGCTCATCCCTGATCCGCGCCCCGCCTTCCAGCAGGTCCGCCCAGGTTTCAGGGCCATTCGGGAAGCCGACCTCGGTCCACAACGCCCGGTCGTAGTCGCCGGGGTCCGGCACCCAACCGTGGCAGTAGCCATACCACATGTCGTTGGCCGGCAGGTAGGAATTGTTGGTGCAGGTCTCAGCCTGCGGCCCGAACAGCTCTTGCGCCCGCATATTGATGTCGGTCATGTCCCGCAGACCCTCCACGAAGAGGGATGCGGCCAGGGGTAGCTCGACCAGGGTTGGGCCCTCGCCGGCGTCAATGGCCGCCGCCAATGTAGGGAAAAGGTCGGTAATGCCGACATGGTCCACGGTCACCTCGACTCCATTGGCCTCGCCCCAGGCCTGCGCGAACGGGTCGAACCATTTGTCGTACTGGGGCACGAAGTGGCTCCACTGGAGGATTTTCAGTTCCGTTCCTTCGGGGAACTCCGGCACCTCGACCTCGACGATCTTTTCGACCTCGACCTCCTGGGTGACGACGACTTCGACTTCCTGGGTAACGATCTTCTCGACCTCGACTTGCACTTCCTGGGTAACGATCTTTTCCACCTCGACCGTTTCGACCACGGTGATCGTTTCCGGAGTTGCGGCTGCCCCACATTGGGCGGCAATGAGGCTGAGAAGCACCATCAGCAAAGAAACAGCAAACAAGCGTTTCATAACTCCTCGCTCCTTTTTTGTGAATAGGAAACCTTTTTGCCTGCCAAATTCGTTCTTTTCCGGCCCTGACTCGGCCGGCCTTTAATGATCTGCCAATTGCAGCCGATCATTAAATGAATGCAAAAAGAGTTGATTCTGGCCCATCACCTCCTTTCCATATATCTGCGCACGCTCTTGAATTACAGCCGGCCCATAATGGGTCCGCTTTATGGGGAAAGTATTAAACGGCAACGGCAACCAGTATATCACAACTTACCTGGCTGTCAAACCTTCATTTGTTCCGG
>JBHHXL010000355.1:0-4995 GCA_046757065.1 Anaerolineae bacterium | reverse complement strand
CCTCTTTTCAGGTGCTCGCTGAGTTTATCAAAATCAGTCTGATGAGGTACTAGTTTCCTAATCTCCTAATCTCCTGATCTTCCAGCCTCTAATCTCCAAAATAACGGATCGCAAGACGCAAGACGTAATGGTTGGGCACGAACCGTCGCCTGAGCGTTACGTTTTGCATTTCAGGACGCCCCTGAACCTCAAAAGGACCGACACCGATGACGAGCAAACCAGATTTGCCCACGACCTCCACCCGCCTGATCGATAATTCGCCGCTGATCGTTTCCTTATTGTTGCTGGTAGACAGCCTGCATTTCGTCTTTGCCCGGCTGCTGCTGCCCCACCTGCCGCCGTCCGCATCCGCTTTTTACGTGCTGGGCGTGGCAACGGGGGTGTTCATCATCACCTTCCAGCCGGGCGATTACCTGCGCATCGGCTCGCTGCTGGTCCTGGTTTCCACCTTTTTGCACGCCCTGCACGCCGCCCTGGTCAAGCGATACGGCGGGCGTCTGGATTTCACCGCCTTTTTCTTGTTTCGATTGGCCTCCACCACCGGATTTCTGTTCGTCATCGCCGCCGTGCGGGGCGGTCTGGTCTGGCCGGGGTCGAGGGCGTGGTTGTTGTTGGCCCTGGTCGGCACGGTGGATGTGATCGTCAGCCGCGCGTTGTACTACCTGGCCCTGCGCCGCCTGAGGATGAGCCTGCACTCGATCGTGCTCACCCTCAGCCCGGTAGCGACCATCCTGTGGTCGATGCTCCTGTTTGGCTCCAGGCCGTCCTTGCAAGAGTTGCTCGGCGGGCTGGCCGGCATCTTAATTCTTTCGGCCGGCCAGGCGCAAATGGCTAAAGTGAAGCCTTCGCGTTCAACAGCTTGACTTTCCACGGGTCAGGGGAGCAGGAGCGGGAAGCAAAGGCTGGAATTGACTCCACACTTCAGTTACACTATAGTCTTAATCAGGATAGTGAAATTCTAAAATGGGAGGATTTGGATGCCAGATAGCCATGTTAGCATCGGACAAGTGAAACGAGACATTTCTGATCTGGTCAACCGGGTTGCATATCGTGGTGAACGAATCGTGCTGACCTCTCGCGGGAAACCTAAAGCAGCCCTGGTTAGCATTAAAGATTACGAACTTCTCAAACAGGAGCAATTGAGCGATGGTTTGAGACATTGGCAGACCTGGGCATCCCAGACAGATGCGTTGGTAGCCGAGATTTTGGCCCGGCGTCAAGGTGTTCTGATCGATGTAGACGATCTTTTGCAGCAAGAGCGAGAAGAACTGGAGGCACGAAGTGACTGGGGCGCCAGCAGTCATTGATGCCAGCCTTGCCCTCAAGTTAGTGTTGCCCAACTTACTGCAAGTACAATGTCGTAATGCGATCGCTCGCTTGTTGGGTGCAGGCTTTGACCTGGTTGCGCCAACTTTATGGGCTTATGAGACGACCTCCGCCTTGTGCAAAGCAGTCCACTTTAAGCAATTGACATCGGACGAAGGCCGGCGAACCCTGATCCAGATTACAACTTTGGGCGTGCGTTTAATCCCCCCGATGAGCGGCAGAACCGCCAGGCATTCGACTGGACGTTACGATTGAAGCGAGCGGCAGCTTACGATAGTTATTACCTGGCCCTGGCCGAAACGCTCGGATGTGAGCTATGGACAGCCGACCGCCGCTTGCATAACATCGTTGATTTACCCTGGTTACACTGGGTAAGCGATAGCTGACTCCGCACAAATCGGGGTTACTGTCTTTTCCCCAAAATATAGCAGGTCCAAAGCAATTTTGGGCCAACAACCGCCTCTAGGGCCGTTGCCCGGCAGGGATTCCTCGGTCTTCGACCTCAGAATAATATGAGGCTGAGGAGCTACTCTGCCTGAAAGATTCCTGGTTCGACAACGATATAATCTATGGAGATTAGAGGTTGGAGATCGGAAATTAGAGACACCTGACCCTAATAACCAATAACCAACCTCCACCCACAAGGATGAAGGCATTGAATGCCGTCAAATTGATCGATGACCAGGCTCTTCTGACCGAGGCCCAAACCAGCGCCGAGGGCTTTGGCCGCTTATTCGACCGCTATTACGACCCGTTGCTGGCCTACGCCTACCGCCGCACCAGCGATCAGGAGGTTGCTCAGGACATCGTTGCGGCGGTGTTCGAGGACGCGTTGCGGCAGATCAACGCCTTTCAGTGGCGCGGCCTGCCGCTGTCGGCCTGGCTGTACCGCCTGGCGGCCAACAAGGTCGCCGATTATTTCCGGGCCTACTACCGCCGCTCGACGGTGGGGCTGGATGAGGCCGCCCATCTCGAATCTGAACTGCCAACGCCGGAAGGCCATTTCCAGCGAGCGGTTGCCTTGGACCAACTCAACCGGGCCATCTACGCCCTCTCGGAGACGGACCAACAGGTCATCAACCTGATCTACTTTGATGAGTTGAGCCGCGAAGAGGCGGCCCTGATTTTGGACTGCCGGGTGGATAATGTGTATGTCAGGCTTCACCGGGCCTTGAAGCGACTCAAGGCTCAACTGGGCAAACAAGGGACAGACTATGACTGGCTTGAATGAACTTCACGAGGATTTAGAGAGGTTACTTCCGGAGGAAGCCGTGGCCGGTCTGCTGCAAAAGCAAAGGCGAGTGCAGCCTCCGCCCACAACCGGCCACAGGGTTGCCCTCCGCCGGCGCTTGATCGCCCGCTACGAGGGCCAGCCGCCCGTGGCCGCCGGCCAGATCGGCATCGCGGCCTTTGAGACGTCATTGGGCTTTATCGGGCTGGCTCTGTCGGCGCAGGGTATCACCCGGCTGGCCCTGCCCCGCCCGGCGCCGGAGGCGGTCCTGTCCTATCTGCGGCAGGATTATCCTGGCGCTGTGCTGCTCGACCCGTCCGGCCTGCCCGATTACGGAGGCCAACTGCGCCGTTACGCCCGTGGCGAGCCGGTCACCTTCGACTACGAGTTTGATCTGCACACCCTGACCCTCTTCCAGCAGACCGTCCTGGCCGCCGCCCGCTCCATCCCCTACGGCCAGGTCCGGACTTACAAGGAGGTGGCCGCCGCCATCGGCCGCCCCAAGGCGACGCGGGCTGTGGGCAACGCCCTGGGGAAAAACCCCGTGCCCTTGATGATCCCCTGCCATCGCGTTGTGTCCTCCAGCGGCAAGATCGGAGGCTACAGCGGCCCTGGCGGGGTTGTCACCAAGCGGCAACTCCTGGCCCTGGAGCGAGCCAGGATCGGGTTATAGCATATCCTGGCTCAGGGCCTCGTGTTGCCGGCGGTAGGTTTGATCGTAGATCAACCAGGCGGCCAGGACCGCAATCGCCACCAGGCCGGCCACCACGGCCACCTCGCGCGGCAGCAGGCCCAGCGTATCCATCGCAAAACCGCCCCACAGATTGGCCGTGACAGAGGCCAGGGTGAACATAGCGAAATCAAAGGCGAACGTCCGCCCCCGGAAACGATCCGGCACCATCATTTGCAGCAGCGCCGAGGAATAGACCCACGACGTCCCGCTCCCCCCGGTGCGGATGATGGTCGCCAGCAGCAACACCGGCAGCGTGGGCGACCAGGCCACGCCTATAAAGCCGATGACGCTCAGCACGAAGGCAGCGGTCAGCGCCCGCCGCATCGCCAGCGGGTGATCGCCGCTGAAATGCCGGGCCACCAAGGGGGCCAGCCCCGTGCCGATGCCCGTGGCCACGTAGATCAGCCCCAACGCGCCCGAGCTGTCGGCCCCAATCGGGAAAATCTTCTCGGCAAAATTGACCTCGACCACGGCCATCGCCCCGAAGCTGAGGGCGCTGGCCCCCTTGATCAGGGCCAGGACCAGGGTGTGCGGGCGCTGCCACAGGTAGCGCAGGCCCTCGCTAAAGCTTTGTTTCCCGTTCTGAGCGACCGGCCCCAGCCTGTCCGGCGGCGGCGACCCCACGCGCACCAGGCACCAGGCCGAGATGGCGAAGGTGATGGAGTCGATGATCAGAGCCGTGGTTGTGCCCAGCAGGGCGGTGGCCAGGCCGCCCAGCGCCGCGCCGACGGCCAGCATACTGCTCCAGGTCGTGCCGTCGAGGGCGTTGGCGGTGATCAGGTCCCGCCGCTCAACGATGTTGGGCATCAGCGCCGCCCGGCTCGGCTCAAAGAAGGCGCTGATGCTGAGTTGCAGGAAGGTCAGGCTGTACAGCAGCCAGATGTCGCGCTCGGTTTTGACCAGCAGGAAGCCCAGCACCACCACCATCCGCAGCAAATCGCTGAGGATCAGGATTTTGCGCCGGTCAAAGCGATCGGCGATGACGCCCACCGCCGGGCCCAGCAGCAGGGGGGGCAGCAACCGGGCGATGAACAGGGCGCTGATGGCCAGACCCGAGTCCGAGACGCGGGACAGCAGGGTGGTGGTAGCGATGACGTTGAACCAGTCTCCGGTCAGGCTGACCACTGCGCTCAGCCATAACCAGCGGTACTGGCGGTTCCGGCGCAACAACTCAATGTAGGGGCCGATGACGGGGACATTCATCGATTGAACCTCAAGCAAAAAGGACAGACCGGACCTGTCCTTTCGGGGTAGTTGTGATTTTGGATTTTGGTAACTTCTACGAAATCAGGCGTCTAAGAACGCCTCAGGTTTGGCTGTCATATCTTTCTCGCTCTTCGCGCAAAGCTTTCAACATCGTCTCAACGCTTTCGCCTTGCTCCGTGAGCGCCTGCGTGATTTGATCGGCCAGGGTATCAATTTCAGACCGGCGCGGACTGAGGACGAAGACACCACCCAGATCGAGGAGGGTAAAGCTATCGCCGGGTTGCAGGTTATAGCTTTCACGTAGCGCTTTGGGTAAAGTTACCACACCACGTTGGCCCAACTGAACATTTAAGGTGTCTGGCATATCATCCTCCTGATCATCTGAACGACCGATCATCAGTATAGCAGAAGGCCGCACTTTGGAGAAACCCGCAGCGCCCGGATGGAAAAGCGAGAGCCAATGGTTAACAACAGTTTGGGGGGTGCGTTGGCCCAGGCC
>JBHHXL010000354.1:0-4997 GCA_046757065.1 Anaerolineae bacterium | reverse complement strand
CTCGCTGCGCTCGCCTGGGCCAGCAATTCCCGGTAGCTGGCGCCCGTCCCAACCGCGCCCTTGAGACCCTTGCCTCGAATCCCGGCCCGCACCCGGCGCAGCTCGGCCAGATCGGTCAGCAGGTCAAACCCGTACTGGGCCAGACGATAGCCGACGGTGGTCGGTTCGGCGGGTTGCAGGTGGGTGAAGGCCATAGCCGGCGTCTCGGCCCAGCGCTCGATCTGCCCCGCTATGTGCCCCAGGAGGTCCGCCAATCTGGCCAGCACCAGGTCCAGCGCCTGGCGCAGGCGGAGGGCGTCGGCGTTATCCTCGATGTCGGCGCTGGTCGCGCCCAGGTGGATGATGCCTCCGCCCAGCGGGCATTGTTCGGCGTAGGTTTTGACCTCGGCCATCAGGTCGTGGTGGATTTCGGCCTCGATGGCCTGGGCCCGTTCCAGGTCAACGTTATCGACCTGGGCGCGCAGATCGGCCACCTGTTCGGCGCTCACCAGCCCGAGGGCTTGTTGGGCCTCGGCCAGGGCCAGCCAGATGCGACGCCAGGTGCGGCGCTTATGCTCCTCGCTCCAGACGGCCCGCATCTCCTCGGAGCCGTAACGCCAGGTAAAGGGAGAGAGGAATGTGCCGTGATCGAACACAGTTGCACCTCGCTTTCAAACAGGCGAAAGAGGGAAGGTAAAGGATGAAGGATGAAGAACCCAAGCCTCGTCACGAAACCGAACTTTCGTCCTTCGTCATTGGTCAGCCTTGAATTAACCATAGCACAACGCCTTCGCCTTGGCGAATGATCCGGCCGGGTTCCGCCAGGAATCAACAGGCCCGCGCGTGACGGGCCTGGTCCATTTACACCGGCGGTTATCTGGCCACGCCGGTTTTGAATTGGGTGCATTCAAACTCAGCTTGTTTGGGAAAGGATGCTCAGCGGATGGCTCCACCGAGCGGATTAACGGATAATCTCCGCGCCACAGGGTATCCGCTAATCCGTTATGTATCCGCTGACCAATTTGGGATGCTCCTCCAAATTTATTGAGTACAGGCTGCTGTTAGAGAAACCCGCGCCGGGGGACGGCTCAGGTGAACAGCCCCAGCAGCCCCACACCCGCGCCCACCTGAGCCACCAGGCCGGCGGTGACAATGGACACCATCGACATCAGCTTGATCAAGATGTTGAGCGAAGGGCCGGTCGTATCCTTAAAGGGATCGCCCACCGTGTCGCCGACAACCGTGGCCTTGTGCGGATCGGAGCCCTTGCCGCCATGAGCGCCCTTCTCGATGTACTTCTTGGCGTTATCCCAGGCCCCGCCGGAGTTAGCCATCATGACCGCCGTGACGAAGCCGGTCGACAGCCCGCCGGCCAGCAGGCCCAGGATGCCGGCAGCGCCAAACAGCACCCCAACCAGGACCGGCACGGCAATGGCCAGCACCGAGGGGGCAACCATCGCTTTTTGGGCCCCGGCGGTGCTGATCTCAACGCAGCGGGCGTAATCGGGCTTCTGGGTGCCCTCCAGGATGCCCGGGATCTCCCGGAACTGGCGGCGCACCTCCTGGACCATACTGCCCGCGGCCCGTCCGACGGCTTCCATCGTCATCGCCGAGAAATAGAAGACCGTCACCGCCCCGGCGAAGAGGCCGATCAAAACCGCCGGGTTGAGCAGGGTCACGTCGTAAAAAGCGGCGAAATCTTGCAAGGTCATCCGCTCGACCAGAACGTCGACGCCGCGAATGCTGACCGAATCGATCCCGGCCAGGTGAGTCAGCCCGAAGCGAACCTCTTCCAGGTAGGCCGCCAGCAGGGCCAGCGCCGTCAGCGCCGCCGAACCGATGGCAAAGCCCTTGCCGGTGGCGGCGGTGGTGTTGCCAACCGCGTCGAGCTGATCGGTGCGCTGGCGGACCTCGGGCGGCAGTTGGGCCATTTCGGCGTTGCCGCCGGCGTTATCGGCGATGGGGCCGTAGGCGTCGGTGGCCAGGGTCAGGCCCAACGTCGAAAGCATACTCACCGCCGCCAGGCCGACTGCGTACAGGCCCATCAGGGTGTTTTGCGCTCCGCCGTTCAGGTAGAAGCTGAGCGCAATGCCGATGACAATGGCCACCACCGGCACGCCGGTGGAGCGCATCCCCACCGCCAGGCCGCTGATGATGACCGTGGCCGGACCGGTCTGGCCCTGTTCGGCGATGCCTTTGGTCGGGTCATATTCATCAGACGTAAAGTATTCCGTAGCCCGGCCAATGACAATGCCCACGCCCAACCCCGACACAATCGCAATCCACAACGGCAGCGGGTTGCTCAGATCGAGCAGATAGACCACCCCCAGACCAAGCACGGCGATGCCGATGGAGCTGTAGGTGATGCTGTTGTTGATGGCCCCCATCAGGTCGCCCATCGTGGCGTCTTCCTCCGCGCGCACCAGGTAAATGCCAATGATCGACAGGACCACGCCCACCGCCGCCAGGGCCAGCGGCGCGGCCAGATACTTCAACTGCATCCCCAGGACGGTCGCCCCACCCAGAAAGGCCGGGTTGCGGATGGCTTCGGTGGCAACCGCAGCCACCCCCAGGGCCGAGGTAGCCAGAATGGAACCGGCGTAAGATTCGTACAGGTCGGCCCCCATACCGGCCACGTCCCCAACGTTATCCCCGACGTTATCGGCGATGGTGGCCGGGTTGCGGGGATCGTCCTCGGGGATGCCTGCCTCGACCTTGCCGACCAGATCGGCCCCGACGTCGGCGGCCTTGGTGTAGATGCCCCCACCGACGCGGGCGAAGAGGGCCTGGGTCGAAGCCCCCATGCCGAAGCTGAGCATAATCACCGTGATCTGGGACAGCGGGTTGCCGCCGCCGAAGAACTCCGGGGGGAACAGATAATATAAGATGAGAAACCAGGCGCAAATATCCAGCAGGGCGAAGCCAACCACCACCAGACCCATGACCGCCCCCGCCCGGAAGGCGACTTGCAGACCGCCGTTCAAGCTCTGGCGGGCGGCGTTGGTGGTTCGGGCCGAGGCGTTGGTGGCCGTTTTCATCCCGATAAACCCGCACAAGCCGGAGAAAAAGCCGCCGGTGATGAAGGCAAAAGGCACAACTTTATTCTGCGCGCCAACCCCATAGGCCAGGATGACAAAAATTATAAACAGGACCAGGAAAGCTATCGCCACCACCCGGTACTGGCGGCGCAGATAAGCCATCGCCCCCTCGCGCACCGCCTGGGCAATCTCGATCATCTGAGGCGTGCCTTCGCTGGTTTGCATCACCGAGCGGTAGAAGATATACACAAACACCAGGGCCACAATGGACCCTACCGGCGCTAACCACCACAACAGGGGCAGCGCCTCCCGCCCTCCCTGATCCGGCGCGGCCAGGGCCACGGATGGAACCAAAAGCAGCGTCGCAAACGCACTGAACAAAATGAATCGGAAACGTGACATTAACCTGTTCCTCCGGTTGATTTTGGTTTTGTCGTTGTTTTTCAAAAAAAAGAACTTCGCCTGTCGTGCGAAGCCACACCGTTACTCGTCTACCGGCCCGCAACGTTTCCCCGGTAGATGCCAGCCCCAAAAACGGGGCCTATTGTAGACGACTTGTTTTCAATTGTCAAATCATTGTGTAAATTTGAACTATTGTAGCCCCGACTTGCAGATGTTCAGCAACGAAAAGCCATTTCTGAACAACCACTTTTGACCGTGGCGCGGATAGCGCGTAAAATCACGGGCCAGATGCCCATCCGCGAGGAGCCAGGAGTCAGGAGCACATCCCTTGTTTTCCGGTACGCGCTCGCTCAGCCGAGCTTTGCGGCAAAAAAACCCCCAGAAACGCCAGGAGGCGGTCGCCCAGTTGGTCAAAATGGGGCCGGAGGCGGGCCCCATCTTGCAACGGGCATTGGCCGACCGCCGCTACTGGACCCGCGAAGCGGCCATTCAGGCCTACCAGGATATGGGCGAAGCGGCCATCCCCCTGCTAATTGTCAACCTCAACCGCTCGCCCGCCATCTCCCGCAAATCGCACGAATTGTTGATCACCTTTCCGGCGGGCCAGACGATCCCGTATTTGTTGCAGGCATTGCAGGGCAGGCGGGGCCGTCTGGCCTGGAAGGCGGCCAACATCCTGATCGACATCGGCGGGCGCGTGGCCGCGCCGATGCTGGAACTTCTGCAATCGGCGGGAACACGGCGCGCGGTGCGCCGCCGCGCCGACTACGTTTTGAGCCGCATCTACAGCCAGCACACTCGCAGCGAAGCGCAGTGGCTGGTGGCCTGGCTGCTCGGCAGCCTGCTCCTGGCCCTGCTCGGATTTGCCGCCGGCGAGACCATCCTGGCCCGCCTGGACCCCTCCGCCCTGCCCGTCGACGCCGGGCTCCTTCTGGATGACCCGCTGCGGGCGCAGCTGCTCTCCGGCTATTTGCTGTGGGCCGTGGGGATCACCGTCGCCCTGTTGATGTACCGGGCGATGCGTAAGCAGCGCTTTTACCCCCGGGGCCGGCTGGTCCTGGGCCGTCACCTGCTAGAGGAGGTAGTGGTCCTTTTGCAGATCGTCCTGTTAACCGTGGCCGGTAGCCTGACGCCCGTGTCGGCCATCATTGCGCCGGCGGCGGCGGTTTATCTGGGGGTGCAGGCCGTCCGCCTGCTCAGGGGGCGGCGGGCCTTCGAGCGGAAGATTTTCAGCCAGAGCCAGGCCATCCGCTCAGGCTAGTTCGACGCGCACGGTCTGACCCTGGACGGTGACGACATCGCCCCGGCGCAGCTTGCGACCCCGGCGCGTCTCGACCTGGCCGTTGACCTGAACCAGACCGTCCTGAATCAGGAGTTTGGCCTGCCCCCCGCTTTCAACCAGGTTCATGAATTTCAGGAATTGGCCGAGCTTGATGACGTTCTCTTTCTGTTCCATAGTTGGACTACTATAACGCTCGGTGAGTAAAAGGGCAAGCTATCCGCTGAAGCGTAGGTCACGTTTTTAACGTGACTGTCACGCTCCAAGCGTGACCTACTCAGCCTCAAGGTGCGACGCAC
>JBHHXL010000353.1:0-5007 GCA_046757065.1 Anaerolineae bacterium | reverse complement strand
AGGGACTGTCCGACTCCCTTGAAAGTAGTTGTCCGCTCAACCCATTCAATCCAGGAGATTGCAATGCCCCTGAACCTCCTTCGCCAAAAGATGCGCGAGCACAATTTAGACGGCTTCATCGTCACCCAGGCCGAGAACCGGCGCTATCTTTCCGGCTTCACCGGCAGCGCCGGGACGCTGATCATAAGCGGGGAGCGACAGATATTCGCCGCCGACTTTCGCTATTACGAGCAGGTCCGGCAGCAGGCACCGGCCTGGACCCTGGCCCGGGTGAGCTACGACTTCGCCGGACGCTTGCCGGAAATCCTGGATGACCTGGGCCTGCACTCGAAGCAGGTCGGCTTCGAAAGCCAGAATGTGACAGTCAACCAGCTCGAAAGCTGGCAGGAAAAGTTGCAGGAGCAGGCCAGCCTGGTGCCCACATCCGGCTTTGTGGAACAACTGCGCCAGGTCAAAGGCGAGGACGAGGCGGCTGCCATTAGAAAGGCCGTGGCTCTGGCCGACGCGGCGCTGGATTACATCAGTGAATGGATTCAACCGGAGATGACCGAGAAACAGGTGGCCTGGGAGTTGGAAGTCTTTCTGCGGACACGCGGCGCGGATGCGCTCGCGTTTCCCCCCATCGTGGCCGCCGGCCCTCAGGGAGCGTTGCCGCACGCCCGGCCGGGGGAGCGGACCATCGCGCCTGGGGAACCGGTTGTGATGGACCTGGGCTGTGTTGTCGATGGCTACTGCTCCGATGTGACGCGCACCTTCTGCCTGGGCCAGCCCAGCAGCGACAAGTACCTTGAGGTGTGGAATCTGGTCCAGCAGGCGGTGGAGCGGGCCAGGGCCGGAATCTACGGCGGCATATCGGGCAAAGCAGCAGACGAATTGGCGCGGTCGATCATCAAGGCGGCGGGCTACGGCGACAATTTCGGGCACAGCCTGGGGCACGGCGTGGGCCTGGCCGTCCACGAAGGTCCGAGGCTCAGTTTTCGCTACGACGACCCCGTGCCTGCCGGGGCCATCGTCACCATCGAGCCGGGGGTCTACCTGCCCGGCGAATTCGGGGTTCGCCTTGAGGATATGGTGCTGGTAACGGACGGCGGCGCGGAGGTTTTAACCCAAGCGCCGAAGATAGCCATCCTTCCCCGCTAAATCCCGGCCAGATTCCTTCGCGTAGGGGTTGTGCAAACTTTTTATTTATGGTAAAATACATTAAGTAAAGTTATTATGTAGTCTAAAATCACCGACCTCGCCAGACTAACGCGGAGGAGGAGTGTGCCTTATGAGCACGACACGCCCATCGCCGGTTCGCCCTTTGATTGTAGGCGCTCTCATCGGTTTCATTTTGGGTTTGCTACTGGGCCTTGGAGGCGGCCTGTTTTACGCCTGGGTGGTTAATCCAGCCACTTACGCCGGCGGCGCGTTTCCCAACGAGCTAAGAGAGGATTTCCAGGCTTATTATGTCAATGCAGTCACCGATGAATACCTGAGAACGAACGATACGTCGGCCATCCGCAGCCGCTTGAGCACCTTCAGCGTAGAGCAAAAGGTACGGAGCCTGGCGCTGGCCGCCAGCAGCTACCAGCAGGCAGGCCGGACGGTCGAGTTTCAGCGCGTGTCCGATTTGGCCGCCTCCTTGAGCGACGAGGAGAACTGGGATGCCAACGCCATCGCCAGCGGGCTGGAGCAGGCAGCAAGCCAACCGGGGGTCAATCAGGCAGCCGTCACCGAGTTCGGGAGCCAATTAGGACACGTGCCCAGTCCCCCCTCTCCTGCCACCTCCCCTACCCCGGCAGGCCAGCCGTCTGAACCGGGTCGCATCTCCCCTATCCTCCTATTCTGCCTGGCCCTGGCCCTGGTCTTGCTGGCGGGCGTGATTTTGCTGATCTTGCTCCGCCGCCGCCGGGCGAGAACAGCGGCGGAAGAACCCGCACCTTTTGCCGCCGACTGGGATGGAACCGGCCCCCAACCGCTGCGGCAATGGGTCGGGACCTTTAACATCGGAGACGATAACTACGACGAATCGTTTACCGTGGAGACAACCGAAGGCGATTTTCTGGGCGAATGCGGCATGGGCATTCTGGAATTTGCGCCCGACTCATCCCCAAAACAGGTGTGGGCTTTTGACGTCTGGCTCTTTGACAAGACCGACATCCGCACCATCTCGAAAGTGCTGATCAGCGAACAGGCCCATAACGATCCGGAGAAACGTGAAAAAGTCTCGCCCAAGGGGGAGGTAATCGTTGCCCAGGTCGGGACCACGTTTGAAATCGACACGACCGCGCTCAACGTAAAAGCCGACATCGAAGAAGCCACGGTGGACCCGAACGGCCATTTCAATGCCATCAAAGTCAGGTTATCGGCCTACCTCAAACCGGGCGTAGACATCGGTGGCGATATGCCGATCCCCGATACGCTGGGGGGCTAAACCCGGCTCAGCGGGTCAAACAGCTTGTTGTACTCCTGCAAGGCGTAACGGTCGGTCATACCCGCCACGTAATCGCAGACCACGCGATGCAGTTTCCCCTGTTCGGCCCGCTCCTGCGTCTCCTGCGGCAGGATACCTGGCTCCTTAACATAGGCGTTAAACAATTCTGTTAAGAAGCGATTGGCCTTGCTGGCCATACGCATGACCCGCCAATGCCGGTAGAGGTTTTCGTAGAGAAATTGTTTCAGTTGGCGATTGGCCGCGTCGAACCCCGGCGAATGAGCCACCACGTTTTCCGGCAGGCGGCGCAGGTCTTCTGAGGTTTGCACTTCGTACTCCGCCAGTCGTTGCAACGTCGTTTCGATAATGTCCGTCACCTTCTTGCCCACCAGCCGCCGGATGAGGCGGTGGCGTTCCATATCCCCGAACTTTTTCGCCGGGTCAATGCCCAGCTCACCGGTAATCTGCTGCCACAATTCCAACCCCGTTAGCTGCCGGGGGGTGATCATCCCTGAGCGCAGGCCATCATCCAAATCGGCCGTGGTGTAAGCCGATTCGTCGGCCAGGTTGACGATCTGCGCCTCGATTGTACCACGAAGCTCCGGTTCAAAGCCGTAGGTGTCGCTTTTATCGTAATCGGTTTCGTGCTTAACAATGCCCTCCCGCACCTCCCAGGTCAGGTTGAGGCCCCTGAAATCCGGATAGCGCGATTCCAGCCGTTCGACAATGCGCAGGCTTTGGTAATTGTGATCGAACCCGCCGCGACCGGCCATCAGCTCGTTCAGGGCTTCTTCTCCGCTGTGACCAAACGGGCCATGCCCCAGGTCGTGGGCCAGGCAAATGGCCTCGGTCAGGTCCTCGTTGGCCCGCAAAGCGCGGGCAATCGTCCGCCCAATTTGCGCCACCTCAATCGTATGCGTTAGCCGGGTCCGGTAATAATCGCCCTCGGTAATCAAAAAGACCTGGGTCTTGTACTCCAGGCGCCGGAAGGCGGTGGTATGGATAATCCGGTCTCGATCCCGCTGGTAGACCGTGCGGTATGTAGGCTCGTCTTCCGGAAAAGACCGCCCCTGCGTATCCCGGCTTAGCGTCGCGTAGGGGGCTAACCGCTCGGCCTCCTGGGTCTCCAACATTTCTCGAGTGAGGATCATCAAGCACCTCCAGGTGATGTACGTCTCAATGAAATTATACCACAGCTTGAAGCGCGACCCGCTGCTTTCTGAACGCCCGGAAAGGGAACAGACGCGCCAGTCAATATAGGGTGAATTGTGTATTGAAACTGCCGGGGCGGAGACCTATACTGCAAATAGCTCGAAATGCAACCTCTTCTCATCCAGGCTCTTTGGGATTTGGCGTGGGGCATTCGGGGCATCCCTAAATGTAAGGACGTTGCATTACAACGTCCCTACGAGATGTTGTAGCTGGCCACGGAAATCCCCAAAGAACCCTCATCCAGTTGGAAACTTGATCGAACATAAGCCAGAACCAGCGTAATGCCTGAAAGCAAGGAATGAAGTTATGGAATCCACTGTCAAGGTGATGATCGTCGAAGACAGCCTGTTAGCTGGCAAAATGCTACAGGACTATTTGAGCCGAAAAGGGCTGGACGTAACCCTGATCACGTCGGCCCAGGAAGCTTTGGCCCAACTTCTGTCTGGGGCTGACATTCCCCACCTGATCATCAGCGACGTGATGATGCCCGGTATGAGCGGCTACGAGCTATGCAAAGCCGTCCGGCAAAATGAAGTTCTGCGCCACATTCCCATTATTATACTTACCGCCCGAGACGGCCTGACCGAAAAAATCACCGGCTTCGAAGCCGGCGCCGACGACTATCTGGTAAAACCGGTTCAGCCGGAAGAGCTACTGCTGCGAATCAAAGCCCTGCTGGCCCGGGCAGCGCCCAAAAAAGACGGACCGGCAGCGCCGCCCAAAGTATGCCGCACCATTAGCGTCTTCAGTTTGCGCGGTGGGGCCGGCGTCACCAGCCTGGCGGTGAATCTGGCCCTGGCCTTAAAGCAACTGTGGGACGAACCAGTTCCGTTAGTTGACCTGGGTTTGCACTCGGGGCACTGCGCGCTGATGCTGAACTCCAAACCGCGCAACACCATTGCCGACCTGGCCAAACGCGAGCTGGAAACCCTGGATGAAGTGGCGATACGCAGCGCCTTCCTCAACCACAAAGCCGGGGTGAACCTGCTGGCTGCGCCGCATTCGGTGATTGAAACCGAGTTGATCGACCGCAAACTGCTGGCCCACCTCTGGCCCATCATCGCGGCCAAGGCCGGGCACCTGGTCGTCGATGCCGGGCGGTCGTTTAACGACGCGGCCCTGACGGCCTTAGACTTTTCGGATGTGATCATCCTGATCCTGACCCCCGAACTGGCCGGGCTGAAGGCGGCCAGTGATGCCCTGCGCACCTTCGAGTCGCTCGATTATGGGGCCAAACAAATCCACATCGTGATCAACTGGGTCTTTCCCAGGGGAGGCCTGACGCAGAGGCAGATAGAAACAGGGCTGCGCCTCAAGGTTTCCAGCGTGATCCCGCACGAACGCGATCTTTTTCTGCGCAGCATCAATACCGGACAACC
>JBHHXL010000352.1:0-5020 GCA_046757065.1 Anaerolineae bacterium | reverse complement strand
TGCGCGGATTTTCAAATTGGTCCCCGCCACCCCGTCACCGGCGGCCAACTGACTGCCACGCCTTGACACGACCCGCCAGCTAAATTACAATCTTCTGCATGAAACGTTGGAATGGCGTTGCGCCGGGGCGCAAAGCATCGATTGCGGAGATTCGCCGGGCAACGCCGGAAGACTCGAACGCCATTTTGCGTATGGTCGAGCGCGATTGGCGGGTTCACCTGCGCGTGCGGCCCCGGGATATGCGAAATAAACTGGCTACATCGCTGGGGCTGATCGCCGAGGACCCCGTTGGCCTGCGCGGGTTCATCCTGCTCGATTCTCAGCCCACCGGAACCGGGCTGCTGGTGGCTGCCGGCGTGCGCGACACCTGGGGCACTGCGCCCTACCTGGACTCGCTCCTGCCCTACCTTGAAGAAGCAGCGCGCCAGGCCGGGCTCAAGATGTTGGTCCAGATCGGGGATGCGCCCTGGTTGACCCAAGAGCTGCTGAAGCGTGGCTTCGAGGTGCGCGAGTGGATCGTCACCTTCGCCTGGCGGGGCGATTCGCTGCCCCGGGTGAACCCCGCCATCGTCACCCGTTCGGCCCGCCGCCGGGATTTGCCGGCCCTGCTTGAGCTGGACAAATTGGCCTTTGACCCGACCTGGCATAAGCCGGGGACCAACCTCTACGAAGCCCTGTCCCGCGCAATCTCCTTTGCCGTGGTGGAGATGAACGATCACCTGGTTGGCTACGAATGGTCGGAGAAATTCGGCCCTCACGGCCACCTGACCCGCCTGGCGACCCACCCTCAGTACCAGGGGCGGGGCATTGGCGCCCGGCTGCTGGCTCAAGCCCTGCGCGATCTGGTTGAGGCGGGCGCAGAGCAAATCACGCTGAACACCCAGGAGACAAATGTCCGCTCCCAGCGATTGTACCGGCGCTACGGCTTCGAAGACACCGGCCAGCGGATCGCCGTCTTGCAGAAAGCTTTGATTTGAGGCGTGAAGGCACTCATACCCAAGGACCGTCGTTGATGAAACCAAAACTACGTCCCGTAGACGCCCAGATGATTGAATACCAGGACCGGCCGGTCATCTTGCTCCGCGATCCGTTGGGGTTGACGGAGCAGGTGATGTTAGTTCCGCAACCACTTGGGCCGCTTTTATACCTGTGCGATGGCAGCCGGGACCTCGACCAACTGCGAACCGACCTGGGACTGTTCACGGGCATCTGGCTTTCGAGCGACGAAATCGAGGATATTATCAGCAGCCTGGCTCAGGCGCTGTTTCTGGAAGATGACCACTTTGCCGAGGCGTATCGCCAGGCCCTGGCCGAGTTTCGGGCAGCCCCGCACCGCGCGCCGAGTTGCGCCGGTAGCACCTACCCCGACGACCCTGATGCGCTGCGGACGCTTCTCCAAAAGTATTGGGATCAGGCTGGGGAGGTCGAACCGTTGCCGGCCGGCCAGGGTCTGATCAGCCCCCACATCGATTACACCCGTGGCGGGCCGGTCTACGCCCAGGTCTGGAAGCGCGCCGCCGAGATGGCCCGCGCCGCCGACGTTGCCATCATCCTGGGCACCGATCACAAGGGCTTCCCCGGCCGTCTGACCCTGACCCGGCAGAGCTACGCCAGCCCGCTGGGCGTGCTGCCCACGGCCCTGGATGTGGTTGACGCGGTAGCCCAGGCCATCGGCCCGGAGGAAGCGTTCGGCGACGAGCTTCACCACCAGGATGAGCACTCCGTGGAGCTGGCCGCCGTCTGGTTGCAGTTTGTCCGCGATGGCCGGCCGGTTGAGCTCGTCCCCATCCTGTGCGGCTCGTTCCAGACCTTTATGGAGAACGGGGATGCGCCCGCCCAGGACCCGAAGTTGGCCGCCGCCATCCAGGCCATCAAGCAGGCCACAGCCGGGCGGCGCGCGCTCTACGTGGCCGCCGGAGACCTGGCCCACCTCGGCCCGGCCTTCGACGGCGAGCCGCTCGATTTCATCGCCCACGCCCAGATTCGCCATGACGATGAACTGATGCTCAACCCGATTTTGAGCGGCGACTCCAACGCCTTCTTCGACGTCATCCGCCGCAACCGCAACGCGCGCAACGTCTGCGGCGTGTCATCGTTTTACCTGGCGCTGGAGCTGATGGGCAACCAGCCGGGCGAGATGGTCGCCTACGACCGCTGCCCCGCCGACAGCCAGAATACGTCGATCGTCTCGATCTGCGGCGTCGTTTTTAACGGGCAGGAGGGCGATTAAGAAGCCCTACTCCCCCTGAACTTCATCCCGCAACCGCATTTGCCAGCGGTTCAACCGCACCAGGGCCTGGACCGGGGTCAGGTTGGCGATGTCCAGATGCAGCAGCTCCCCCAGCAACCCCCAGATGACCTCCTCGTTCATCGAAACAAGCGTCCTGGCCTTAAACTCGACCGGGGGCGTAACGGTGTACAAGGCGGGCGTCTCGCGCACCGGGCCAGTTTTTTCGGGCGGCGGCAGATGCCCGGAGCCGGCGGTCACGGCTGAGGCGAGATCGGGGCCCCGTTGCGCCTCCAGCTTATGCAAGACCTGGGTTGCTTTCTCGACCACCCGCTGCGGCAGTCCGGCCAGCCGGGCCACGTGGATGCCGTAGCTGCGGTCCGCCCCCCCTTCGATCACCCGGCGCAAGAAAATCACCTCGCCCTCCCGCTCGTGGACGGCCATCGTGTAGTTGCGGGCGTGGGGCAGGCGCTGGCCCAGGGCGGTCAGTTCGTGATAGTGGGTGGCGAACAGGCAGCGCGTCTCAAGCGTGGTATGAATGTCCTCGGCCACGGCCCAGGCCAGGGCCATCCCGTCGTAGGTGCTGGTTCCACGCCCCACCTCGTCCAGGATGACCAGGCTGCGCCGGCCGGCGTGGCGCAAAATCTGGCCGGTTTCGCTCATCTCGACCAGGAAGGTGGAGCGGCCCTGGCTGATGTCGTCGCTGGCCCCGGCCCGCACGAAGATACGGTCCACCAGGCCGATCCGGGCCGAACCGGCCGGCACGAAGCTCCCCATCTGGGCCAGCAGGACGGCCAGGGCCACCTGCCGGATGTAAACGGATTTACCGCTCATATTGGGGCCGGTCAGCACCAGCAGGCGCTGCCCCTCGTCCAGGCGGCAGTCATTGGGCACAAACGGCTGCTCGCCGGGCAAGGTCCGCTCGACGACGGGGTGGCGGGCCGCGTCCAACTGGATTGAAGCGGTATCATCGACGACCGGTTTGACGTAGCCGTACCTGGCCGCAACCTCGGCCAGAGCGGCCAGCGCGTCCAGGGCGGCCAGGGCAGCCGCCGTGCGGCGCAACCGGCCGGACTCGGCGGCCACCTGGGCCCGCACCCGGCTGAACAGATCGTACTCCAGGGCTTTGGCCCGGTCCTCGGCGGCAATGATCAGCGCCTCTTTGGCCTTCAGCTCAGGGGTGATAAAACGCTCGGCGTTGGTGACGGTGGCCCGGCGTTCGTAATCATCCGGCACCCGCTTGAGGTTGCTGCGGGTGACCTCGATGAAGAAGCCAAAGACCTGGTTGTACTTGATCCGCAGGTTCTTGATGCCGGTTCGCTCTCGCTGGCCGGCCTCGTATTCGGCCAGCCAGGCCCGGCCCGCCGCTGCCTCGTCCAGTAACGCAGCCAGATCGGGATCGAACGCCGGTTTGATCAGCCCGCCCTCGGTAATCAGGATAGGCGGCTCCTCGATGATGGCCCGCTCGATGAGACCGGCCACGTCGGCCAGCGGGTCGAGATCGCCGTCCAGAGCGGCCAGCAGCTCAGGGCGCTCGGCGACCTGGCCGAGCAAATCTTTGATCGCTGGCACCCGCTTCAGGATGCGCTTGAGGGCGTTCAAATCGCGCCCGTTGGCGTTGCCGTAGCCGATCCGGCCCACCAGGCGCTCCACGTCGTACATCCCGTTGAGGACAGCCCGCAGGTCGTGGCGCAAAAACGCGCTGTCGACCAGGCAGGCCACCGCATCGAGCCGGGCCCGGATGCGCTCGACGGTCAGCAGCGGTTGCAGCAGCCAGCGGCGCAGCAGGCGCGCGCCCATCGCCGTTTGGGTCTGGTTGAGCACGCCGAAGAGCGTTCCCCCTCCCGCCCCACCCCGCAACGGCTCGACCAGTTCCAGGTTGCGCCGGGTGACCCGGTCGAGGGCCATATGCTCGGCCAGGTGGTAGGTGCTGAGCCGGTCGAGATGGGCCAGGTCTGAAAGCTGGTGGATCTTGAGGTAGTGCAGGGCCGCGCCGGCTGCGGCCACGGCCAGGGGGGATGCCGTTTCATCGCAGCCGAAGGCTTCCAGGCTGGCTACCTGGAAATGCGCCCGCAGCCGCCCAGCGCAGGTTCCCGGCTCAAAGTCGGTCTCCTCCAGCGGCGACAGGCGAGCGATCTGCAAGGCGCGCAGGTCCCGGCAGAAACGCTCGTCCGCCAGCAGGGCCGGCGGCAAGACGGCCTCGCGGGGCCGGGCGCGGGCCAGTTCCTCAAACAGGGCATCCCGGGCCTCAGCCCCATCAACCGTGGTGGTCATAAATTCCCCGGTCGAAATATCGACCAGGGCCAATCCGAACGCCCTCGCCGGGCCGCCGTCCCCCCGTCCTCGCGCCTCAACAGCGACAGCCGCCAGGAAATTTTCCACCCGGCCTCGTAGCAGGGAGTCATCCATCACCGTGCCGGGCGTCACCACCCGGGTTACCCCGCGCTTCACCAATCCCTTGGCGTGGCGCGAATCCTCCAACTGGTCGGCTACGGCCACCATATAGCCCCGGTCGATCAGGCGGGCGATGTGATGGTCGACGTGATGGTGGGGCACACCGGCCATCGGCAGGCGCACCTCCTTGGAAAAGCGGCGCGAGGTCAGCACCAGGCCCAGGGCCTTGGCCGCGATTTTGGCATCCTCTTCAAACAGCTCGTAAAAATCGCCCAATCGATAGAAAAGCAGGGCCTTGGGGTAGCGCGCTTTGAGCTGGCGATACTGCTTGAGCATTGGGGTCAGGCGTTCGGCCATAGAGCATCCTCCAGGGGAGACTATTGTACACCTGTTGCGGCC
>JBHHXL010000351.1:0-5047 GCA_046757065.1 Anaerolineae bacterium | reverse complement strand
GCCCGGTTTAGACCAATTGCAGGGGGGACTGGCTGTGCTGGCCGCCGCGATGGCTGCGTATCTGGCCCTGGCCCTGGTGGGCCGGGCGCCTTCGCCGGAGGTCTTTCTGGGCCGGCTAACCGCCCGGTGGGGTCGCGCTATGCAACACCTGACGGCGACGACCCAGAGGGGGGCCGCCAGCCCCCCTGCGGCTTTTATCCTGGGGCTGGTGTGGGGGTTGCTTCCCTGCGGTCTGGTGCTCACCGCCCTGCTGACGGCAGCCGTCGCTGGCTCTCCGTGGCGGGGGGCGCTGACAATGCTGGCTTTCGGGCTGGGCACCTGGCCGGCCCTGTTGGGCGCGGGCTGGCTGGTCCAGCAGGGCTTGCCCCGGGCCCTTCCCTGGCCTCGCCAGATCGCCGCCCTGGTCGTTTTTCTGTTTGGCGCTCAAATGGCCCTCAGAGGATTGGCTGCCTGGGGCTGGGTGAGCCACGTGCGTTTCGGACAGGTGATGGTATGGTAGCCCGGGCCGTCCCTTGCGCGTTGTGCGGCCTGCCCACAGCCCATCCCCTCCCCGGCGGTAGGGGCCGGGCTTTTTGTTGTCCGGCCTGCCGCGAAGTCGACCGGCTGTTGCAGGACGACCGGCAGCGTCCGCCGGAGCCCGCTGGTGATTTCCCCCAGAATGATAGCCGGACAAAATTTGGAATCCAAAATCCAAAATCCGAAATCACCCTGTCGTTGGGTGGCTTGTGGTGCGCCTCCTGCGCCTGGCTCATTGGTGAGAGCTTGCGCCGCAGCCCGGGCGTGCAGAACGTGGAGGTGAGTTTCATTCAGCGGGAAGCCCGGCTCACCTTCGACCCCGGTCGCACCGACCCGCGTCGCTGCGCGCGCCTGGTCAGGCGGCTTGGCTACCGGGCCTGGCTCCCCGGCGACACGCCCCACGACGAAGAAGAGGCCCACTTGAACCGCCTGCTCATCGGCGGGGTGCTGGCTATGCACGTGATGGTCATCAGCCTGATGCTCTACGCCCGGGAATGGCTGGGCTGGGCCTCGCCCGACACGGCCTGGCTGGCGGACTTCTTCCAGATCATCCTCTTCGCGGCCGGCCTGCCGGTGTTGCTGATCCTGGGACTGCCCATCTTGCGAGCAGGGATGGCCAGCCTCTTGCGGGGGCGGCCCAATATGCACACCCTCATCGCCCTGGGAGCTTTCTCAGCTTTTGGCCTTTCGGTGCGCAATTTGTTCCTGGGGCTGGACCGGGTCTACTTTGATACCGCCTCGATGCTCCTGTTTCTGATGAGCCTGGGGCGCTGGTTGGAGATGCAAGCCCAAAAAGCCGGTGGCCGCGCCGTCGAGCGGTTATTGGAGAAAATCCCTCCGGAGGCCACCCTGATTACCGCCGGGGGGGAACGGCGCATACCGGCAGACCAGGTCCCTCGCGGAGGCCGGGTCCGGGTAAGTCCCGGTGAGCGTTTTCCGGTGGATGGCCTGGTAGCCGTCGGCGAAGGAGACGTGGACGAGAGCCTGCTCACCGGCGAACCTGGCCCGGTACCCCGCCGCTCCGGAGACAAAGTGCTGGCCGGCGCGGTTAGCCTGGACGGCGGATTTGAGGTGATCACCGCCGCCGCGGGCGCTGAAACCGTAGCCGGCCAGATCGGGCATGTGCTGCACCAGGCCCTCTGGCAGCGAGCGCCGGTGGAGCACATGGCAGACCGGCTGGCGGCGCTGATGGTCCCCATCGCCGTGGCTATCGCCGGCGGGACCTTTGCCTGGTGGACCCTCTGGGCCGGCCCCGAAATCGGCCTGCTCCGCGCCCTCTCGGTGCTTTTGATCGCCTGTCCCTGCGCCCTGGGCGTCGCCACCCCCCTGACCTTGTGGCTGGCCCTGGGGCGGGCGGCGGAGGCAGGCGTGATTCTACGCGGCCCTGGGGCGCTGCAGCGTCTGGCGAGCGTGCGCCACCTTTTTTTCGACAAGACAGGTACTCTGACCCGGCGACCGTTCTATCTGCAAGCCCTGGCCGCCAATGGGTTGGCTGAAGACGTCTTCCTGGCCCGGGTGGCCGCCGTCGAAGCGCCCTCGGAGCATCCCCTGGCCCAGGCCATGACGACCGCGGCCCGCCAACGGGGGCTGACTCTGCCAACGATCACCAATTTTCGGGCCCGGCCTGGCCAGGGGGTAGAGGGCAGGCTGAAGGGGAAGACCCTTTGGGTAGGCAACAAGCGTTTGATGGCGACTCAGGGTTTGGACCTGCCGCCGTCTCTGGCAGCCACGGCCGGGGAATGGCAACGGCAAGGACTATGTGTCGTCTACGCCGGTTGGGAGGGGCGTGTCGCCGGTCTGCTGGGCCTGGGAGAGGAACTCCGCCCCGAGGTGGTGGATGTGGTCGCAGATTTGCAAGGGATGGACCTGGCGGTGACCGTCCTGACCGGAGATGATGCCATCGCCGGGCAGCGCTGGGGGCGGCTGCTGGGAATTCCCGTCCACGCCGGGCAAAGCCCTGAAGATAAGATGGCTCGCCTGCAGGCAGCCGCCGGGCCGGTGGCAATGGTCGGCGATGGCATTAACGACGGCCCGGCCCTGGCCGCCGCTACGGTTGGTCTGGCCGTCAGCCAGGGCACGGACGTGGCCCGCGCGGCCGCCGATGTCGTCCTGGTTGGGGATGACCTGCGCCCGGTGCCGTGGCTCATTGGGCTGGCCCGCATCGCTATGCAGCGAGTACGCCAGAACCTGGCCTGGGCCTTTGCTTACAACCTCATCGGCCTGGCCCTGGCGGTGATGGGATACCTGCAGCCGGTGCTGGCCGCCGCTGCTATGGTTATCAGCAGTCTTATCGTTACCGGCAATGCTATGCGGCTGCGCCATGTTCCCCTGTTAGAAACGCAAGGTGCAGAAAATGAGAAGTTGACGGCAAATGAAACGAACCCTGTATACAGAACGGCGCTTGCTGCGGACCCTGGAAGGGCTATGGTCTCGAGGGGAAGGGGCTCTTAACCGCCTGGCCGGGGCTGCATCCCGCCCTTACAACCCTCTGTACCACCTGGGCAATCTCTCGATCTTGCTGCTCATCATCCTGGCGGTAACGGGGACTTACCTGACCGTTTTTTATCGGCCAGGGGCAGATCGCGCCTACGAGACGGTGGCCGGGATCAGCGCTTCGTGGTTGGGATCGCTGATGCGTGGCGTCCACCTGTACGCCTCCGATGGGTTGGCGTTGATGCTTTTCCTGCACGCGCTCAAGGCGTTCCTCAGCGACCGCTTCTGGGGTAGCCGTTGGCTGGCCTGGGCCTCGGGGGTCGTGTTGCTGGTTCTGGTTTGGGCTATCGGCGTGATGGGCTTCTGGCTGGTGTGGGACCAGCGGGCGCAATGGCTGACGGAATACGGAATTAGCCTCCTGAAGGGCGCATTCGCCCTATCCTTCATCACGCCCGACATCATTTCCCAAACCTTTGCCTTTTTCGTTATCGTTCTCTTTTTACACATCTTCTTAAGCGTTCTCATCGTTGTCGGCATAATAATACACGTGATACGCCTCTCGCGCGCCCGCCTGTGGTCACCCCGCTGGCTTATGATTGGGACAAGCGTGATTCTGACGGCCATCGCCCTCTGGCGACCGGCCACGAGTGCGCCTCCGGCCGACCTGAGCCGTCTGGTAGGTACGGTCTTTCTGGATGGATGGTACCTGGGCTTCCTGCCCTTTGTGGCGCAAGCGGGGAGCCCCGCCATTTGGGGGTTGACGTTGCTCGTGTTGGCGATGCTGTTGGCCCTGCCCTGGTTGGCGCAAGGTCGAACTCTGGGGCCGGCCAGGATCACCGAGTCAAAGTGTACCGGTTGCGCTCTTTGTTTCCAGAAGTGTCCCTACGGCGCTATTGAGATGCAGCCTCGCACAGACGGCGCCCGTTATGAGTTTGAGGCCGTGGTGTTTCCATCTCTATGTGCCGGCTGTGGCCTTTGTGTCGGGACTTGCTCAACAGCGGGGGCGGAACTGGCCGGCTTGCCAACAGACAGGCTCCTCGAGGGACTCAGGCAATCGCTGGCCGCGGCCTCTGCCCCAATCGTCGTCTTTACCTGCGAGCGTCACGCCACCCTGGGATCGCTTCCCTTAGCGATATCGGAGCGGGAGCCGGAGAAGCCGATTTCTCAGCCGTCACTGGCGCCCTGTACCTTGAGCATCGGGAATCCGCACTCCAAATCTGTTTCTTTGGTGACCTGCCCTTTACCGTGCGTGGGTATGTTACAACCGGAGTGGGTGAGAGAGGGTCTAGAGAAGGGCGCGCAGGCGGCTCTCATCCTGAGTTGCCCCTTGGATGACTGTTCCTATCGGGAAGGGCCGTTTTGGTTGATCACAGCGCTAAGGCGTCGCCAGTCTCTACTCCGCCGGGGCGTGCACTGGCTGGAAATGGCCCCAGGTGACCGGGGCGCGGTCACAGCTCTGTTAGCAGCCATTGCGGAGGGGGTAGCGGTGACCGCCGATCAATCCCTACCCCTTATCGCCGGCGAGGGTTCCGCGCCAGCGACCCGCGTCCCGACTTTCTCGAAAATTCGTTCTCTGGCTACCGGCCTGGCTCTGCTGGCCCTGTCACTCATCCTGGCCCTGTTTGTGCAATGGCCGGGTACGGCGACCTCTCCGGAGCAGGGGATGATCCGGGTAGCCATCGAGCACACGGGGAAATTCAAAGCCGCTTCTACAAAAATCTCGCCGGAGGTGAAGGCCAAATTACCTGCCAATGTCTCGCCGGAACAGGTGTTGGGCGGCGAGCGTTTTCCGGTGCGCCTGCGGATGGAGGTGGATGGAGAACAGGTTTTTGAACAGCTTTATTCTCCCCGCGGCCTGCGCCGGGAAGGCGCGATTTTTGGCTTGGAGGCCCGGTCGCTATCTCCGGGAAGCTACGAGGTGAACCTGTGGATGATGGACGATGAAACGATCTGGCAACCTGTCTTCGCCGGCCCGGTGGAGATCGAAGCAGGTCGCGTAAAGACCCTGATCTATGACGAGGAGCAGGCCGTGTTCATTGCCTGCCGGGGGGAAAAGCTGGAGGATTGTCATTCAACACCCTGATGGAGAACTGACCAT
>JBHHXL010000350.1:0-5052 GCA_046757065.1 Anaerolineae bacterium | reverse complement strand
TTCGTTTTTGTCAAACCAGGGGAAGGGGAATATGGCTGGAGATCAGGCCACCCAATACCAGTTAGCAAACATAGCGGTAAAGACGCCCAGGCCCAGCAGCCACAAGGTATTGATCGCCCGGTCTACCCAGGGCCGCTCACCCCAACGGGCCAGCAGAATGAAAGCCGGAAAGAGCACCCACATATAGCGGCGCTGGCTGAGCAACAAACCGGACGTCAGGGGGATGAGCGTGCCGAGCAGCACATACAGGCCCTCGCTCCAACGCCGTTGAAGAAGGATGGCACACCCCAGGGCGAAAAACGCCAACACCACCAGCAGATCGTTCCACTCGTTCAGCGGCAAACGGCCGGTCAAGAGGGCCGCTCCCCAGCCATCGGGCGGTGGCTGTAACAGATCGCTGGCCACCTCCAGAGGCGAGCGCGGCACACGGTCCCAGGCGGCGTGGGCTTTGATAAAGGCCAAAGCATCGCCGAATTTCCGTTGCAGGTACAGGGCGTAAGCCCCCGTCCCCAGCGGGACCGCCAGGGGAGCCAGCAAGGCCACCAGGGTGGGACGCGCCTCAGGCGGGCGCTGCCGGCGCTGCATCCACCACTCGATCAGCAACATCGGGGCTAAAATCGCTCCGATCATTCGGGTCAAGGCCGTAGCAACCCCCAACATCGCCGCGCTCTCCCAGTACCCCCTGCGGGCGAAGTACAACGCTCCAATGGCGCACAACAAAAAGAGCGACTCGCTGTAGATAGCCGAGCCGAAGAAGGACATCGGGAAGATGAGCATGTACCAGACCGCTCGATCCGCTGTGGCAGCGCCCCACTCATCCTCCACCAGGCGGTAAAGCAGAACCATAGCCCCATAAAGGGAGACATTGGTGATGATCAACCCGGCCACCAGCGAATCGCCGGTAAGGGAGGTAACCGCCCGAATCAGGAGCGGCAGCAGCGGGAAAAAAGCCACCGAGGGAAACTGCACCCCCTCGTATTCATAGCCTTCATCGGCGACGCTAAGATAAAAGCCGGTGTCCCAACGGCTACCGAAGACATCGAGGAATACGTTATCCGGCCGGTAATGATAAGGAGGAACGTCGGAGTCGGTCACCAGGGGCACGGTCACGTAAACAACGAGGGCAATGCCAAAACGGCTGAGGACAAACGCCAGCAATGGCATCCACAGCCAACGCCCAGATTTTAGTCGGGCCAGCCAGATGGTTCTGGCATCAGGTTGTTTTCGTTCAACAAGATACTCGTTCACTTCAGGATGGCTCCCCCTCGCTTAAAGACCCTCGATCCGGTCCGGCACAGAGCCCCCTGCCAAAAAGAGCCATCAACCCAAATCAAGGACTTGATTTTGCCACGAGCGGCAGGTAAACGATAAATTCATCATCAACACTGTAGGCATCGGCGTACAGCACCCAGCTAAACTCCTCCTCGGGCAGGGAAACGTAGGGCACCAGGGCCGCTCCCGACAGGAAGATAAACAATGCTATTAGCAATCGGCCAAATTTACGCATAAAAGTCTCCTCTGAAAATAGCCCTCACGCGAAGCGTTCCGCCTTTTATATCGATGCCAAAGCCTAAGACGCCAAGCCAAAACACTCCACACTACCTACTTCCACGGGTTCTCGCGAGGTTGCAGGCGATATACGAGACCTTCCTCTTCGGCTATCACCAGCGGAATCAACTGGAACGACGGCACATCAATGTAAACCGGTCGATGGGCGACCTCCTGCCGGATCAGGGCCTCCATATCCCACGGAGCGATCAGGAAGCGATTGATAGCCTGCACATCCGGGCGCTGCCCTTCCACCAATTGCAGGTATTCGATAACCGGGATCGTGTCCCACCAGCCAAAGATGATGGCGTTGGGCGGCAACTGGCTCAAGATCGCTTCGCCTCGGGCGCGGGCGCTCCAATCGTCCGATAGATCGACCAGCCGCCAATTCCAGGCCACCGTCAACGCCACAGCCCCAACCACGACGCCCCGCAGCAACCACGTTTGCATCTGGCTCCAAAACTGATCTTCCCAGACGGTTGGACGCACCCAGTTAAACAGCCATTGATAACCAATGCCAAGCCACACCGCCCAGACTATATAAGCCGGCAGGAACATCGTGTCCTTGTCAACCACGTCATAATCGATGTAGAAACCGGCGACGCAGACGAAGATCAACAGCAGCATCCCGCCGAGCCGCCAGTTACGTCGCATCAGGACGATTATGCCTATCAGCCCCGGCCCGATCCCAACAGCGAAGAAGGCGCGCCACAGTTCACCGCCGAAGTGAATTACCTCGCCCCACAGCGCGCTGCCGTGGTAGGCCAGCATCACGTGGGCAAACGACTTACCGGAGACGAGCCACCACAAGCCCTCCAGCGTTTGCAGGTTGCGAGGGATGAACTCGCCGTTGCCCAGGTAGAAGCCGACATAGTTGAAGGCAGGTGCGGCGCTGTAGCGCAACGGCAAGTAGAGGTAGATGCTCAGCCCAAGCAGCACCCCCGCCACCGACAGGAAGAGCGAACGGGGTGCTATAGCCCGTCGAGGGGCAACGGTTAACCCGAACCAGACGCAGGCCGGGGCAATTAACACGGTCGAGGCGTGGTTCCCCAGGGCCAACCCGGTTACAAACGCGGCCAGGGCCAGGCGATAGGGTGTCGGGCGCTCCGCCCAGCGCAGCAGCAAGAGGATGACGAGCGCCATCAGGGCAGTGTGCAGCGTGTACACCTCGGCGATCAGCGACAGCGCCCAAAAGTACGGCGAAAATGCCAGCAAACCCAACGCGCCAAACGTAGCCCACGGGCCAACACGCAGGCGGCGCAAAATACATTCGAGCAGGGCTATCGTCATAACGCCGGTGAAGGCAGAGAACAGATTCATCCGGTAGCCCACATCGCCAAAGGGCAGCTGCGACCAGAAATTACCCAACAACAAGTAAAGTGGATATCCGGTGGCCCGGACAAGCCCGCCGGTGGCTGCTGCGGTTGTGAACTCGGCGCTGTCGAGGTTGTAGATGGTGGGGGCAAGCGTGAGGAGATATAAACTAAAGGGTAGCCCAAAGGCTACAAGGGTACGCCAGCTAATGAACGCCTGTTTGCGCGCTATTGGATATGATAATGGCTTTACGGCCCAAATGGTTTCATTGATCATGCCGATGCAACCCACATATAAACAGCTTCATTATAGCAGCAGGGCATGGCCGTTCGGTAGTGACAAATGTCACATCCTTTTTTTGAACCCCCGGTAGCGCCTCACCCCATAGGGATGACTTCACCCCGCCGGGATGATTCCAAACGACCTTTGCTGAAACTGTTGGAAAGCCAGGGGCTAATTGTCCCTGGAACGCAGGGAGATGCCGCGCGCTCCAGACTGCTGTTGGGGAACAATCTCTTCGGAGGGGGTTTGGGCCAGAGAAAGCACCGATTCGGGGTACAGGTCCGTTCGGTCCAGAGCGTGGGCCAGGTGCCGCACCAGGAAAACAATCGTCACGGCCAGGATCAGGGCCAACGATGACAGAGGGATGACCTCTTGCCCGAAAAGGAAGGGGAAGTAGCTGAAGAGCGATACACCGCCGACGACGAGGGGGATGAAGAAATAGCGAGGATAATAAAAGGCAAAGACAATCGACAAAACGTCCGCCGCAAAAAAGTAACGTTCGTGCATCTTCGGCAGGAAGTACGGCATCAACACCACCGACACGGTCGCTAATTGAACCATTATCGCCGGGCTGATGGCTGCCCTGGATTTGTAAACGCCGAGCGCCAGCAGAAAAACGATGGACAGAGTCCAGATCAGTCCGGCCGGGTAGAATATATCATAGAGGTCGTTGGGGATCCACTGGTAGAGGTTGGGGGCGTTCTTGGTCAAATCACGGTAAAAATTTGCCTGATTAAGATAGACGAACAACAGCTCGTTGAGCGGCCTTCCCGCCAGCCAGGCCGGCAGCATCACAGCCAGATAGGTGAACGGAACAAGCGCGAAGGACTTCCAGGAAACGCGCCGCTTCAAAAGCAGGATCAACAGCAACGGGCCCAGAAATATGGCCTGCATCTTAAAGGACACGGCCAACCCGAAAGCGATGAAGGCCGGGATTTCCTTCTTCACCAGCAAGAAGTAAAGACAGGCGACCAGGCCCGTGGTGTATATCACATCCGTTTGACCCCACAAAGAGCTGTTCAGAAAAACGGTCGGGGCAAACAGGACCGTCAGAAAGCCAAAGACCGGCAGCACGCCCACCGGGTACTTCAACCGGACGATTTTGTAAACGAAACCCGCGCAGACAAAATCGAAAACGATTGAAATAAGTTTGATGGCAAAAACATCTGATAGGCCGGAGAACAAGGCGGCGGCGATCACCAGAAAATAGCTGTAGAAGGGGCTGTAGTTGGTAAAATCGTGAGCCAGGGCCGCAAATCCGCCCTGCTGGTTGACAAAGGCATACCAATGGCTGGTAAATGACCAGTAATCCCCCGATCTAAATTCACGGAGGCTGAAACGCAAAAGGCCAGCCAGCAAAACACCGATGGCCAGGATGATCGCGGTTTCGTACGTCTCGCGCCGGGAGGAAAGGTTTTTGCTCACGTCAGGTCGATTCTCGCTCCATCCGCATCAGGATTGGTTCAGGTTCATGTTCAGTACAAGTGACCGCACTTTATTCTTCTCCGTTTTAGCCAGAAGTGCCGATCACTTTTGCACTTGTACTGGGCTGAGCCTTGATTTATAGCGCCAGGAGGCTGGGCGCGATCCTCCTGGCAGGAGGATCGCGCCCAGCCATTCAAAGCAGGTTCAGGCCTGGCAAGTTGAGTCAGTCATAATACCTTTCAAACGGGATACCCGTTTCGCCCAGGTCATCACCGATCTGCAAAGAGAATGCCACCGGCTCATCCAGGTTGATCCCGTCCAGATTCAGGTCTCTGCCTTTGACCCTGAACTCACCATCATCCCTCAGATCGATCTTTTTAATGCCGCCGTTGTCGCCATCGAACTGGAAGCCTTCATCGTCATTATCGCGCTCGAAGGAACCGGCGGGAACGGTTTCATGAAAGCAGTGCCATTGTTGTTGCC
>JBHHXL010000349.1:0-5085 GCA_046757065.1 Anaerolineae bacterium | reverse complement strand
TAATTATTTTGGCCTATCTGTAGAAAGTGGGCGATTGATGGCCGTGGTTCTTGGGGCGGGGCGCAGTTGCCGGGGCAGGTTGGCCAGGGCCTGGGTGAGGCGCTGGCGCAGGGTGCCCCGGTCCGGTCGCTTCTGGCCCAGGTCACGCAGTTGGTCGCGCAGGTAGGTAGTCACCTCGGCCACGATCTTCTGCAAGGCTTCCTGGGTTGGTTTTTCGCCGCGTTCAAACCAGACCATCGCCGCGTAGCCAATGGCCACCGTCGTCGCCGCGGCAATGGCTGCGCTCAAAATCCAACCGGGCACGCCGCCCAGCTTGGACACCTGCTGGAAGACGGTGCGGGCGATTAGCCCGATGCCAAAGGTGGCGATCAACTCCCTGGCCCGGCTCAGGGTGATTTTGTAGCCGTAAATGCGGGCCACACTCAGCACCAGGCCGGCTTGAATGCCCAGCAAGGGCACCAGGTCCACCAGGGGCAGCGGCACCAGGCCAACGACGCCCGCCCCGCCCGCCGCCGGCACAATGCGCCCCCAGGCCAGTTTGGCCCGGTAGTCCGGCAGGGCGGCGGCCATAGAGGCCAGCAACTCCGGCTCAAACTTGGCGACGGCCAGGATCACCCGCCCGACGTTGGTCCCGGCGGTGGCCACGGTGTCGATGACCTGGGCCGGCTCCAGGCGCAGGTTGCGCGCGGCGGCGGCGCGCACGGTTTCCCGGTCTCGCCGGGGAATCAGGTCCATCTTGTTGAGGACGACGATGAAGGGCTTCTCTAAAGCCAGCAACTCCTCGAACAGGTCCTTCTCGTAGCGCTTCACGCCCCGGCTGGCCTCGAACATAATCACCAGAAAATCGGCTTGCTCGGCGGCGGCGAAGGCGATCTGGCGTTCCCGGTCGCCCACCTCGCCGACCGCATCGGCGCCGGGCGTGTCGATCAGGGTGAAGAGGCCGGTGTCGGCCTCCTGGCTCTGGCGGGTGGTGCCGGGGATCGGGCCGACCTCGGCCTCATCCTCCCGGCGGGAGATGAGTTGGTTGTACAGCGTCGATTTGCCGACGTTGGCCGGGCCGACGATGGCGATGCGGCGTTTGGTGCCGTACACCGGCTTGTATTGGTCCAGAATGAGAAAGATGATGTCCTGCAGGGGCTTGAGGGAAGTGGGCAGGTAGCCCAGCAGTTGCTCGAATTCCCGGCGTCGCTCTTCCGGCAAGCCCTTCCAGACTTGCTTGATGGATTCCCGAACGGTCTCCGGAAATTCCTGAAAAATGTCGTCAATCGTTACCATTCTGTTTACCATTCGACCACAGGGGGAGCTTCGGCCACTGTTTCCCAGTGTATCACAATTCGACCCTTATGACAACTTGGGGGAGTAGTCAAGGCGATATCGGCTCTATCTTGAAGACGCCGACCCCCCCGCCCGGCGTTCGATTGGCCGGGACGGTCATCTGATACCGGCGAAGTTCTGCTTCGGTTGCCGTTGAAATGGTATTGTACCACAAATCGGTTACTCGATAAGGGCCTTTACCGCTCAGCCCCATTTCGGCCAACGGGATATTCAGGGTGAAGGTCAGCGGCCCGGTATCCTCGTGGTTCCCGACGACAACGATGGCTTTTTCGCCGGGCAAAAAACGAGCGTAAGGAATTGGCCGGCTTGAGGGAGCATGAGGCACCCGCGCAATGTGCGTAGCAGAGCGGTCGCTGTGCAGCACGTCCCGGTTCTCTTGCCTGATTCTCAATGTTTTCTTGAAATCGTTGAGCATCTCCCGCTGGGGTTTCTGCTCGAGCTGCTCCCACTGAATCCAGGAGCCGTACAACCAGCCGCCCGGACCGCCGCCGCCGTATAGATTTTTCTCCAGGTTGGGCAGACTGACCTGCTCCGCATTGAATTCTTCGCCTGACATAAATATGGGTATATTATAGCCGAACACGGTATAGGCCAGGTTGGCGCGATAGCCTTTGACCTGGTAATAATTGCCCGGGCCGGATTGCCAGCCCCCGTCGTGGCAACTGATTTGAACGCCAACGTATTGGGGCGTCGGACTGAATTCACCGGCCATATCCGAACTAAAGCCCCGATAATCGCGCTGGCCAAAGTGATAGGTCGTCACCCGCTCGGGAAATACAACGATGGGATGCCCCGCCGCGGCGCAGCGAGCCGTGATGATGTCCCACAGGGGCATCTGGTGGTGGCGCGGAACGTCCAGGCGATACCCATCCACACCGTATTCGGTGACGTAATCCGTCCAGACGTCAACCCACCACGCTCTAAATTCGGCGTTGTCGTAATCGTAGTCGGTCATCCCCCAGGTTCCGCCCTTGAACCAATCCGGGTGTTCGGCAATCAGCGGGCTATCGTTGACCACACCGTGGGTGATCACGTCCAAAAACACCCTGATCCCCCGGCGGTGAGCCTCGGCGATCATCTCTTTGAAGTCCCGGGCCGTACCCAGGGCCGGGTCAAGCTCATCGGGCCGAACGCAGGCGTAGACAGATTTGATGTTGTAGAAGTGGGCAGTTGCCTTTGAAAATCCGGCCAGCCAGATGCCGGTGATCCCCAAATCCTGGAGATAGGCCATTTTATCCTTTAGACCGGTGAAGGTCCCACTGCCGCTGCCATCGCCCGCGCCATCGGGTGAGGTGAAGGCATAGGGGTTGATCTCGTAGATGATCAGATCCTTCGTCCAGGCGGGAGCCTCGGTAAATCCGGGGTTGTCAGCAGAGGTGATGGTGGCCATAGGCAGTCTCCTCAATTGACGAAGGATGAAGGATGAAGGATGAAATTTCTGCCTTCGTCCTTCATCCTTCATCCTTCATCCTTTTGAATCCTGGGCAGCACGTATCGATTGACCTCATCGTCGTTCTGCGGGGTGGGAACTCCGTCGAAAAGGAACCAGCGTTCCGTATGCTCCACTATAGCCTGGGGTTGCAATGAAACCAGCGGGCCAAGGGTTTCCACTTCCAGCATATCGCCGTCGGTGAAGACCTCCACCGAACAGCCGTAGTCAGGATAGGTCGCCTCTTGAATGTGGTTGAATTTCTTGACGAAGAGGTGGTTGTGGCGAGCGTAAGCCACCCAGCCGGCGGGTACCGGAAGCCCAATTTTTTGCGGCTCCGTCATTTGGGGGGATTGTTGCAACAGAACATATTGGTTGCCCCAGGTCCAACGCCGATCGGCCAGGTTGGTGTAGGCCCATAGCGTCAGCGTTCCGTACGGACGCAGGTTGTCAGGATGTGAACCGCGCGGCGGCAGGGGGATAATGGCCTTGCCGTTTTCCGCCATCACCGACAAAGCCCAGGGGGCCAGTTCCACCGGCCACAGGTTCACGTTGCGTAAACGATGGGTCACCGTGACGCAGGCGGTGTCTACCGCTAAACGGAGGTCGATTTCCTTTTGGATGCCGGTCGTTGCTTCTGGCGGCTGAATAAGTCGGATGAACTCGTTGTGCTCCTTTAGGGTTACGGGGCCGTTGTCGGGAAAATAGGTGCGGGTTATGTCCTCCGGGGCGTGCCACAGCCGGTGGCCGCCATAGATTCGCCATTCATCTCCACCGATTTTACCCACCATCTCTTCGTATTCTTTGAACTCATTTTCCTGGCCAACAAATCCAAAACGAGTCACCCGTGGGCCAACATCGGTCGTTACAACCACATCGACCAGACCGTTTGAGAGACGATAACAATTAGGCCAACCTTTATAATTGATTCTCTCCATTTCGATGCGCCTGACGCTCATGACCGGGAATTGGTTTGTATGGAGTCCCTCAAATGGAGCAGGCTTCATCAACCATAGCCAGATAGTTATCCACGGGGATGTAGCTGGGAATAGAGTTGCCGGACCCTATGGCGTACCGGCCGTGAGCGCCGCAGGTGTCCATAAGCCAGCGTGTCTGCCGGCGTACCTGTTCCGGCGAAGCGGTCGAGAGAAAATGAATATCCATCCCCCCCAGGCAAGCGATCCGATCCCCATATCGCGTCTGAAATTCATCCACCGGAATGATGACATCTTCAAACGAATGTTTGCCATCTATGCCAACCTCTGCGATCAGGTCTTCCATAATTATCTCCAGGTTGCCACAGGAGTGGAGGAAATAAGGCAGACCTCGCTGATGGGTTAGGGCGGCAAACCCCTTGTGCCAGGGGAGAATATACTCTCGCAGATGAGCGGGAGAAACCAGCGTGGTCGTCTTGAAGCCCATATCGTCGCCCGGAAAGATGGCCACGAGGCGGTCCAGGTCGAGCAGGTGTTCGTAGAATTTTGTCATCAGTTCGCCCAACTTATCGCTGACCGCTTTGACCAGGTCTGGATTTTCGTATAAAGCCAGGCACAACCCCTCAAGCGACATCAAGTCTGACAGCCGTTCAAAAACCCCCCCGCCGTTAGAGGCGATAAGCCCCATCTCTTCAGGTAACCGGTCGCTGATATACTCAAAGGGGAAGAAATCCACGTTTTGAATCTCAGGCCAGGGATAGGTTTCAAAATCTTCCCAGGAGTTGATTATACCCTGATGCTGATCTGCCCACCTGCGCATCTTCTCCGAACCTGGAGCTGTGTCGGCGGCCAGAAGTCGGTTTTTAGGAAAGCCCATATCGCGTTCCAGTCTGATGAAGTCATAGCCCATCCGGTACCAAAACTCGATCATATTGTCCAGGTACGCCTTCTCCGTTTCCCGGTCTCCCAGGTTGTCCACCCAGGTTCTGCCCAGCATTTCGGTGACAATAGGCTTCATGACGACGTCATCCACCAGAAATTCGACCAGCGGTGGCTGTTTCTGCGTAGCCCGCCCCATCAGCACATCTATGAACTGTTCTGCATCAGGCTGAGGATCGCTTAGAGGTAGTTTGCGCATCATCTCACTTCCCACCTTTTCTTCATTTGATCAGCGACTTCGCCAACGTTACCGCTCTGCTGGCATCAGGAGCGTAGCCATCGGCGCCAATCTGCTGAGCGTATTCTTCGGTCACCGGGGCGCCGCCCACAATTACCTTTACCTTAGCCCGCAGGCCATGTTCTTCCAAAGCTGCAATTGTGGCTTGCATATTTTGCATCGTTGTGGTGAGGAGTGCGGATATACCGATGACATCCACTGCATCAGCG
>JBHHXL010000348.1:0-5099 GCA_046757065.1 Anaerolineae bacterium | reverse complement strand
GCCCACTCGCCCCTCGCCTACGCCCGCTTCCGCTCCGGATCGAAAAACGGCGTCCTGACTACCGTGGCCGGCACCCGCCGTCGAGTGTATTCCACGGTAACCTCCATCTCGACCTGCTCGCCGATCCGGGCGTGCCGGCTCAGGACCGTGCCCAGGCCGATGTACTGCTTCAGGATGGGCGAAAAGGTGTGGCTGGTCGCCTGGCCGATCTGCCCCCCGTACTTGTAAACCGGCACGGCGTCCCGCGAGGCCCGGCCGGCCACCTGCGGCGGCAGGTCGAACTCGGCGTAGAGCCGCTCCAGGGCCTCCCAATCGGCCTGCAGGCCGACGAAGGCCCACTCCGAACCACGCTCCTTCTCGGCAGCCAGCGCCCGCCGCCCCACAAAGTCACCCGCATCCAGCTTGACCGTCCAGCCCAGGCCGATTTTGTACGGAGAGGATTTCTGGGCCTCGATCACGGCCTTGTGGGCCGAGATGTAATCGACCTCGATCAGCAGCAGGCCGGCCTCGATGCGAGCTACATCCAGGGCCACCAGGCCGGCGGGCAGCAAGCCATAATCCCTGCCGCGCTCGAACAGGCAATCCCACAACCGCCCGGCCCGCTCCGGGGCCGTCCACAGCTCGTAGCCCAGGTCGCCGGTGTAGCCGGTGCGGGTGATCGTGACCGGGAAGCCATCGACCGTGCCCTGCGCCAGGCGGAAGTACTTGAGTCGATCAACATCGACGCCGGCCACCACTTCCCGCAGGATGGCCCGGCTCTTTGGGCCCTGCAAGGCCAGCGCCGCCAGGTCCTGCGAGACATTGACCACCTGCGCCCGCAGGCCGTAACCGACATCCTGGAACCAGCGCAGGTTGGGGTCGGCGGCGGTGATCCGGAAGCGGTTCTCCTCCAGGCGGGCAATCGTGCCGTCGTCGATGACCTGGCCGCGCTCGTCGCACCAGGGCGAGTACATCACCTGCCCCACCCGGCATTGGCTGATGTCCCGCGTCATAATCCGGTCCACCAGACGGGGCGCATCGGGTCCGCTGATTTCGTACTTGAACAGGGGCGAAATGTCGATCAGGGCGGCGCTGTTGCGGATGGCGTAATACTCGCGCTCGTGCGACGGCTCGTACAGGGCCGCGGCCAGATAACCGGACCAGTTGCGCCATTCATAGCTCTCGCATAAGGGCGAGGTGCGCGAATGAAAGGGAGTTGGTAAGGGCATAGGACATCCTCTTTCGGACAGGAAATTGGGGATTGGGGATTGGGGAATTGGTCTAATCTCCAATAACTAATAACCGGTAACCAGGCAACCAATCCCCAGTAACCAATCCCCAATAACAACTACGACCGGTAGCCAAGCTGCCTCGACAGGCGTTCTGCCGCCTGGCGGACCAGCGCGCCGATGTGCGGGATGCGCGCCGCATCGAGGCGGACGGTCGGGCCGCCCAGGCTGATGGCAGCCACCGGACGCCGGTCAACATCGCAGACGGGCGCGCCAACGGCCACGTAGCCCAGCTCCAGACCCTCGGCCACGACCGCATAGCCGACCTCCCGCACCCGGGCCAGTTGCCGGCGCAGGGCCTCCGGCTCGGTGACCGTCTTCGGCGTGATTTGGGGCAAAGAGGCCCTCAAAATTCGCTCGCGCTCGGCCTCGGGCAAATAGGCCAGGATGGCATTGCCGGTCGAGGTGGCGAAGGCCGGCCAGCGCGTGCCGACCGATTGCGCGCCGCTGATCAGGCGCTCCCCGACAACCTCGTCGATGATCAGCACCTCACCGTCCGCCAACACCTCCAGGGTCGCCGTTTCGCCGGTGGTGGCCGTCAGCCGCTCCAGCTCCGGCCTGCTGATCGAGCGCAGCGGGTTGGCCCGCAAGGCGCGGCCGGCCAGGACAATGACGCCCGGCCCCAGCCGGTAACGGTCCGTGTCGGGGTTGCGGGCCACCATTTCATAGCTGGCCAGGGCGGTCAACAGCCGGTAGGCCGTGGTCCGGTTCAGGCCGGTGGCCCCGGCCAGGTCGGTCAGGCTCCATTCGGGCCGTTCATCCGAGAAAACCTCCAGCAACGACATCGCCCGCATCACGGCCTGGGTGCCGGAGTAGGGCCCGGTTTTAGCGGCCACTAAGCCCCCTTCTCGCCCGCTCTCTGCGCCCGGCTCCGGCGCGTCCGGCGGCGCTTGCGGCCGAAAAGGGTATCATCGTCGTCCGGCGCCCGGTGCTTCGGGATTGGGGGCAGGGCGGCCTCGCTCGACATCCCGGACCGGATAATGCGCCGCAGCTCGGCCTCGAGGGCCGGCTCGGTTTCGACCGGGGTGTAGGCCGCCAGCCGCCGCTCGACTTCGGCCCGGGCCCGCTGCCGCAAAGTTTTCCCGCCGAGTCTGGCCCAACTCTCGCGGTTCAGGCGGTCAACCGTCGGGCCGGTCAGGTACGTCTCCTGGGGCCAATATTTGCGCGTGTGCCCGGCGGTCAGCAGATGCCGCTCCTCCAGCAAGTGGCGGACCAGATCAACGGCCGGCAAGTCCTCCAGGGGTTTCATCTCGCGCGCGAAGTGCAGGGCCTGGCCGCACAGTTCATCGTCGAAAACCAGCTTCTCCAAACTAAAGACCATCACGTAATCCAGCATCCCCGGCCCGGAGACGGAGTTGACCCTGGCCAGAGCGGCCAGCAAGGCGCCGCCGAAGGTCTCGGCCCCGGCCTGGGCGTCGAGGAACTTGCCGTCGCTGAGGGCCATAAAAGCCTGGGCCGGCAACTCGAGCGCCCTGGCCACGGCCACATAGGCCACGTCCAGGTGCAGGGCTTCGATAGCGGCCATCGGCGAAGAGCCGGTTTGCATATGGAAGGCAGCCGGCGCCCCACCGAAGAGCACGGGCGCGCCCGGCCTGACCAGTTGGGCCATCGTTAGCCCGGCCAGCACATCGGCCACGTGCATGACCGTCGCCCCCACCAGCGTTACGGGGGCGATCAGCCCCATCAAGGTCACCGGTACAATCTCAAGAGGAATCCCCCATTCGAGGCAATCCAGCAGATTCTGGCAAGAGTCTTCGCCGTAGCGGAACATACCGGTGGCGGTGATGGTGAAGGTGGACATAGGCCGGGCGACCAGGTCGGCTTTGTCGCGCCGGAAGAGCTGCATCATCTCGGCCATACGCGGCACGCCGTGCTCGGTGAACGCGCCCGACACCACCGGTTTCAGGGAGTTGGTCAAACAGAGGTACAGCCGCCAGGCATCCGCCACCTGCGCCTCGACATCATCGGTGGAAAAGGCGGTGGCCTGAAAAGCGATGTGGGGCAGCCCGTCGACCAGGCGCACGTACTCCACGAAATCGGGCGTTTTGGCCGGGCGGGTCTGGCCGCTGCGATGGTCCAGGACCTTCAACCCGCTGGAGCCGGGCGCAAAATGGACGCGGTCGCCGCCCAGCTCGGCGTGGGGATCGCCGTTCCGGTTATACAGGGTGAAGGCGCGAGGCGCGCTGGCGATGGCCCGATCCACCACGTCGGGCGGGAAGAGGACCCGCTCGCCCGCCGCATCAAGCTTGAGGCCGCAGTCGAGCAGCCGTTGGCGCAAGGCAGGGCCTCGCACCTCGACGCCGATCTCGGCCAGGATGCGCTGGCTTTCGTTTAAGATTTGGTCGATCAGGTCGTCCTGAAGGACGGTTAAAGTGGGTCTCATCGGGGGTGATGGCTGCGCGCCCGGCGGCGCTGTTTGCTCAGCAAGCCTTGTTCATAATGTAAACACCGTGTTCAACAACACGCCCCGATTGTAACATAGCCGGTCCCTTTCTGCAATTCGTCGCTTTGCGAATGGTGACAATCGGGCGGGCTTGTGCTAAGATAGGAGGGCTCCCGCCGCACGCTGCGCGACATCGCCCGATAAATGCCAGATTGGTTCAATCTCGGAGATTGAACCAATCTAATTCCCGATGAGACGTTCCTATGACCGAGACGGCGGCTCAACTGACAGTTCGCCTCCTGGGCGCGCCCGACATCCGGATCGCCGGCGCGTCTTTGGATTTGCATAACCAAAAAGCGCGGGCGCTCCTGTTCTACCTGGCGGCCAGCGGCCAACCGCACACGCGGGACCACCTGGCCACGCTGCTGTGGAGCGAATCCCCCGCCGACCGCCCACGAGGCCCACGCCGAACTCGCAGCGTTGGCCGAGGCCATTGCCGCCTACGTCCAGGATGGGATGTCAGTCGCCATCGAGGGCTTCACCGCCCTCATCTGCTTTGCCGCCGGGCACGAGATCATCCGCCAACGCCGCCGCGACCTGACGCTGATCCGCATGACGCCCGACCTGATCTACGACCAGATGATCGCCGCCGGCGTGGCCCGCAAGCTGGTCTTCAGCTACCTGGGCAATCCCGGCGTCGGCCAGTTGCACGGCATCCGGCGGGCCGTGGAAAAGGGCGTGCCCGGGCCGCTGGAAATCGAGGAGTACTCCCACTACGGGATGGTCGGGCGCTACTACGCCGGCGCCGCCCGCCTGCCCTTGTCCATCGGCGACCCAACCCTCGTCAGCGGAGCCACCTCGGTCATCCCTATGGCCGATCTGTTTGGCCTGTATCTGCAAGGCGGCCGGGTCGAGGTGGCCTTGCTGGGCGGGGCGCAAATCGACCGTTTTGGCAATCTCAACACCCACGTCATCGGCGATTACGGTTCGCCCCAAGTCCGGCTGCCGGGCAGCGGTGGGGCCTGCGAGATCGCCATCAACGCCCAACAGACCCACATCATTATGCGCCTCAAGCGGCGGGCCTTCGTCGAGCGCCTGGACTTCCTGACCAGCCCCGGCCACCTGAGCGGCGGCAACTCGCGGCGCGAGCTTGGGATGCCGGGCCGGGGGCCGCAACGGGTCATCACCGACAAGGCCATTTTTGATTTCGACAACGCCGGGCGCGAGATGCAACTGGTTTCGCTGCACCCCGGCCTGAGCCTGGACGAAGTGCGGGCCGAAATCGGCTGGCAGATCCGGCTGCCGGCCCCCGGCCACGTCGCTCAGACGCCCCCGCCGGGCGAAGAGGAATTGCGTCTGGTCCGGGTCGAACTCGATCCGGACGGGGTTTACCGCTAGTACACCGGGGCGCAAGTAACCCTATAGTTAAGGCGTATCCTTCGACAGGC
>JBHHXL010000347.1:0-5109 GCA_046757065.1 Anaerolineae bacterium | reverse complement strand
TGTGCTACAAAACCCCATAAAAGCTCAAAGAGCCGAAAATAGTATGCGATTGCCCTACCTTGATGGTGCGCACCAACCGTTCGGCACAACCGTTCTGCCAGGCTTGACCGACCTCAGCCATACTGATCTGGGCCCCGACGGTGTGCAACAGCGGACGATTTTCAGGTCTTGGACCAGGTTCGGATAGCGTCGATAGGGATGTTGGGAGTTGGTGGTTCGTTCTCCATCGTCAAGCGGCCTATCATCCGCTCCAGGTCGGCCACTTTCGCTTCGACTTCTTCCCGCCCGGTATCCTCTTCAAAGACCTGGCTGGCCCGGCTCAGCAACGTTTCCGTCCACAACTCCAGCACCGGCTTGCTGACCCGGTACTCCTGGCAGGCTTCGGCCTGGCTCTTTTCGTGGCTCAGGACTTCCAGAACGATTCTGGCTTTGAAGTCTGGGGTCCATTTCTTTTTGCGGCTCATAGGTACTTTCTCCCTTCTTTTGGTTAGTGTATTCTCTTGCTGCACACTGTCCAAATTCTGGGGGTCAGTACACTACTGTCTCTTCTGAGCTACCCCCTCGCCCTCCTGACTAATGCCATAGCTAACCCGCACACCCAAAACACGGTAAACAAATACGCCTTTTTTGTTTTCAATCAAACGCCTAACGCTCCTATGGCTCCTAGGCCGGGGCCTTCCTGGATCGTTTCACCGCCTCGATGATCTCCGCCGCGATTTCGTAGCGGCCAAAGGGCGGCATCAAGTAAGCCCCGCGAATTTCGGGGAACTCGCGCAGCGCCTCCAACGTTTCCAGCGCGATCTGTAAGCCCTCTGCCCGCCCCCTGTCCCCGGCCTGACGCATCCGCTCCCGCGTCGTCTGGGGGATGACGACGCCCGGCACCTCGTTGTGCAAAAAGTTGGCGTGGCGTTCGGTGACCAGGGGCAGCAAGCCCACTAGCAGGGGCAGTTCCAGCGGGCCGAACTGGTCGGCGTAGCGTTCCAGAAAGCGCCGGACAGGGCCGGTTTCGTAGACCGGTTGGGTCAGAGCGAAATCGGCCCCGGCGGCCAGCTTGCGGCGCAAGACTTTGATCTCTCGATCCGGATCGGGCGGGTTGAGATTAACGGCGCAGCCGGCGAAGAACGAGGTCGGCTGGCCGATGTCCTGCCCGGCGTGGTCCACGCCCACGTTGAAGCCTTGTTTGATTAACTTGAGCAATCCCGATGGAACCAGGTCGTAGTCGTCCATCGCCTCCGGGAAATCGCCGATGGCGGTCGGATCGCCCATAACAACGAAGACGTTGCGCACGCCGAGGGCGTGGGCGGCCAGCAGATCGCCCTGCACCCGCAGCAGATTGCGGCCCCGCGTGGGGAAGTGCAGGGCGGTTTCCACGCCGACGTCGCGCTGCAGCAGGTGGCAGACGGCCCAGGCGCTCATCCGCATCCGGGCGCGGGGGTTGTCGGCCACGTTGATCACATCCACCCCGGCCTCGGCCAGCAGGCGGGCCCCGGCCATAACTTTGTGCGTGGAAAAACCCTTGGGGGGACTCATCTCCACCCCCACCACAAAAATGCCTTGTGCCAGTTGCTCGGCCAGGTGAGTCGGCTGGGCGGGCATTTTCTGGCTTTCTTCCAGGTCGGGGCCGGCGATGATTTCCACCTGAGCGGGCCGTTCCCTGGGCGGCGCGTCGAGGGCGGCCCGCATTGCAGCGATATGGCCCGGGGTGGTGCCGCAGCAACCTCCAACAATGCCGGCCCCGGCCTCGGTGAAGGCCAGGGCGTACTCGGCGAAGTACTCCGGCGTGGCCGGGTACATGATCCGCCCGCCGACCTGTTCCGGCCAGCCAGCGTTGGGCATAATCGAGAAGCGCGCCTGCGGCACCTCGCGCCGCATCCCCTGCAGGACTCGCAACACCTGGGCCGGGCCGCTCGAACAATTGACGCCGATGATGTCCGCCCCCAGGTCGGTCAGCGTGCGGGCCACTTTTGCGGGGCTGTCCCCCAGCAGGGTGTGGTCGTCGCGGGCGAAGGTCATCGTTGCCAGGATCGGGACGGCCTCGGTCAGATTGCGCGCGGCGGTGACCGCCTGGGTGATCTCGTACAAATCCTCCATCGTCTCGATGATGATCAGGTCCACCCCGGCCTCTACCAGGGCTTCGATTTGTTCCCGGAAGGCGTCGTAGGCCTGGGCCGGCCTGACCCGGCCATAGGGGGCCAGGCGCACCCCCAGCGGACCGACGCTGCCGCCGATGTAGACCGGCTTGAAGGTGGCCTGCACCACCCGCCGGGCCAGTTCGACAGCAGCGGTGTTGATTTCGGCGACCTTGTCCTCCAGGCCGTGAGCCGCCAGTTTGAAACGATTGGCCCCAAAGGTGTTGGTTTCGATCAACTCGGCCCCGGCGTCGATGTAGGCCCGGTGGACTTCGGCCACCAGGCCGGGGTCGGTCAGGTTCAAGGCGTCGAAACATTGGTCGAAGGCCACCCCCCGGCCATAGATCATCGTGCCCATCGCTCCATCGGCCACAAGGGGGCCGCTTTCTAACGCGTCGAGTAGCGGGACAGTCATCGGGTTGCTCCTTGGAAATCCGCTTCTAAACAATGTCTAGGAATATTTTAACCGTTCTCCAACAATTCTCCAATGAAATTCTCGCAAATCTTTCGACCATACTGTATTATACTGTGCGGAGGCTTCTGTTGGCCCAAGGCGCCGGCTGAGTTCGGTCTATTGCCTTGCTGAACTGGGCTATGATTTTACCCACGCAAAATTTGTAGCTGAATCAATTTGAACCCGTGTCGCATCACTATCGGATGAGGCAGTTTGCCCTGCATAGCTGCCGGGGCGGCTGATCCGGACGCCTGGCGCTGCAGGCCGGGGGACGTGCCCCCCCCAATTCCGCCCTGTCTGTCCTAAAAACCTGGACAGACCCTCAACGAAGGAGGGAGGTGGTAGGTAAAAGAGATATGAGCGAGGCAGTCACCCATTGCTTGTTCAGAATCTAATGACAGACCAGACCTTTAGGAGAGAAACAAAATATGATATCTTTCAGCCATAGAAGAATGAAATCCGTCTTGGTCAGGGTAGCCTTGCTGGCCCTGTTGGTGGCGCTGCTGCCGCTTGGGGCCGGAGGGACGGCGCAGGCGCAGACGGTGGTTCCCATCTACGACATCCAGGGTGCGGGTCACATCTCGCCTTTCGTCGGCCAGACAGTGACCACCACGGGTGTGGTCACCGCCGTCGGCTTCGACGGCTTCTACGTGCAGGACCCGGCCGGCGACGGCAACGACGCCACCTCGGACGGGATCTTTGTGTTCAAGTTCGGCTCGAAGCCCAACGTAGGCGATCTCGTCCAGTTGACCGACGAGATCGAGGAGTTCATCCCCGGCGGGGCAGGCACGGGCAACCTCTCGACGACGGAGATGGCGTTCCCGAACATCACGGTGCTGTCGTCCGGCAACGCGCTGCCGGCCCCGGTGGTCATCGGCTCCAGCGGGCGCGTCCCGCCCGCCGTCGATGTGATCAGCGCCGACGAAATCACCTCGCCTATCAATCTGCAGCTCGCTGCGGACGACGCAGCCAATACGTTCGATCCTGCCAACGACGGCATCGACTTCTTCGAGAGCCTGGAAGGGATGCTGGTCACGGTCGAGGACCCGGTGGCGGTCTCGGCCACCCGTCGCTTCGGCTCGTTCAGCAGCGAGCTGTTCGTGCTGCCCAACAACGGGGCCAACATCGCCCCGGCGGATGCCCGCACGGCCCGGGGCGGGATCAACCTCCAGCCAGACCCCGACAACCGGGGCGATCAGAACCCCGAACGTGTTCAGTTGCAGTTTGACGCCTCCGTTGGGCGGACCGGAACGTTGTTTCCGGCCAAAGCGCCTGTGATCACCGTTGGTGACCGCCTCGGCGATGTTACCGGCGTGGTCGGCTACAGCTTCGGCAACTTCGAGGTGAACGCCATCGCTCCGTTCGCCGTTACCCCCTCGGGGCTGGGGCGGGAGACGACATCCCTCGTAACGCCGGATGCCGACAAGCATGATGACGAGGATGACGAGGATGACGACGATCGCGTTGTGACGGTCGCCAGTTACAACGTGCTCAACCTGAGCCCGCTGGCCTCGGATGACAACCAGCGCGACACGCTGGCCTCGCAAATCGTAAACAACATGGGCAGCCCGGACGTGATCGCCCTGCAGGAGATCCAGGACAATAACGGCAGCGTGGCCGACGGCAACCCGGGGCCCGATGGCGTGGTAGCCGCCGATCAAACGCTGCAGGCGTTGGTCGATGCCATCGTCGCCGCCGGTGGGCCGGACTACAAATTCTTCGACGTAGCGCCGGCGGAGGGCGCCTCGGGCGGTATCCCGGGCGGCAACATTCGCAATGCCTTCCTGTACAACCCGGACCGGATCAAACTTAAGGAGTTCGTGTCGCTGACGCCTGATGTGCTGGCGGCGGCGGGCGTGGGCAATCCCAACGCCTTCGCCGGCACCCGGAATCCGCTGGCGGCGACGTTCAAGCTCAAGTCCGGTGGCCCGAAGTTCACGGTCATCAACAACCACCTGACGTCGCGCTTTGGCTCGACGCCGATCTTCGGCGGCCCACAACCGTTTGTGCAGGCCGGTGAGGCCGAGCGTGAGGCGCAGATGCAGGCTCTGAACGACTACGTCGACTCGCTGCCCGGCAGCGCTCGGGTCATCGTGCTCGGCGACCTGAACACGTTCGAGTTCACCAACGATCTGACCGACATCTTGCCCGGCACCGGTGGGGATAGAGTGCTGACCAACCTGATCGACTCGCTCACGGACGACAATGTCTACACCTTCAACTTCGAGGGCAACTCCCAGGTGCTCGATCACTTCCTGGTCAGCAAAAAGTTGGTGGGCGGAGCGCAGCTTGACATCGTGCACGTCAACGTTGACTTCCCTCGCGTCGACGACACGGTCGGCAGCGACCACGAACCGCTCGTGGTCCTGCTTGATCTCGATCACGATGATGACGACGACGATCACGACGATGACGATGACTAGGTTCGCCATCTAACCGGCACGCCTGCGCGGCATCGAAGCCAGGTTTGATATATCTGAAGAGGGCTTCCCAATCTGGGGAGCCCTCGTTTTGTCAGGTATTTAT
>JBHHXL010000346.1:0-5162 GCA_046757065.1 Anaerolineae bacterium | reverse complement strand
TACTAAGTGTACCATCAGGCGGGTAGAAATGCCAACAGCGCGCCACCGATGGCGCCGGGCAATTGATCTCATGTCTGCTTCAGATTATAATCTTTGGAAATAGTTCGACCGTTGTTACGCAGAGAAATCGACCAACGCCGTTGGGATTTGCGAGCTATTCGTCATTCGTCGATGGTCCTTCGTCCGGTGGCCCGAACTACGGTCTCCAGGACTATACTGTGTATCAGGGATTGCTCGAAAAACCCGTGATAGGTTCTCTCTTATGCCTCCACAAAACCTGCCGGAAATCCTGAAAAACCTGCCGGCCAGGCCCGGCGTGTACCTGTTCAAGAACGCGGCCAACAAGGTAATCTACGTCGGCAAGGCGGTCAACCTGCGCAACCGGGTGCGCTCCTATTTCCACAAATCAGCCCAGCACACGCCCAAGACCTTTCGCCTGGTGCAGGAGATCACCCACATCGAATTTATCGTCAGCGACAGCGAGCTGGAGGCGCTGCTGCTGGAGAACACCCTCATCAAAAAGCACCAACCCCGCTACAACGTGCGCCTGAAGGATGATAAACGCTATCCCTACATCAAAGTCCATTGGCAGGACCCCTTTCCCCGGGTGACGACCACCCGCCGTATTCAGAACGACGGCGCTCGCTACTTTGGCCCCTACACGGCGGCCTGGGCCGCCTACCAGACGCTGGACCTGGCCCGTAAGATTTTCCCCTACCTGACCTGCACCCGCGACATTGACGGCCAGGACGAGCGGGCCTGCCTTTACTATCACATCGGGCGCTGCGCCGCGCCTTGTACCGGCGTGGTCGATGAGGAAGAGTACCGGGAGATCATCGACCGCCTGTGCGATTTTCTGGGGGGGGATACCGGGGCGGTCATCGCCGGTTTGCAGCGCGAGATGGAAGCAGCGGCGGCGCAGTTGAACTTTGAACGGGCGGCGGTCTTGCGCGACCAGGTGCAGGCCATCGAGCAGGTGGTGGAGAAGCAGAAGGTGGTCAACGTCGGGTTGGTGGACGAGGATGTCATCGCCTTTGCCCGGGCCGACGGCGATGCCTGCGTGCAGGTCTTTTTCATTCGCGGGGGCAAGCTGGTCGGGCGCGAGTACTTCCTGCTGGAGGGTACCGCCGAGGAGGAGGACGCCGAGATTATGACCTCCTTCCTCAAGCAGTTTTACGATCAGGTCAGCAACGTGCCGCCGGAGATTCTGCTGCCCCAGGATGTGGATGAATTGATGATCATCCGCGATTGGCTGAAGAGCAAGCGCGGGGCCGATGTGGCCCTCAAGGTGCCGCGCCGGGGTAAGAAACGCGGCCTGGTCAAAATGGCGACCGATAATGCTTTGGAGACGCTCAACCACCTGCGCGCCCAATGGCACGTCGATGAGAGCAAGCAGAGCCAGGCCCTGGCCGAATTGCAGCAGACGTTGGACCTGGCCGAGCCGCCCCTGCGCATCGAGTGCTACGACATCAGCACCTTGCAAGGCACGCACACCACGGCCAGTATGGTCGTCTTTGTCAAGGGGGTGCCGCGCAAGAGCGACTACCGGCGTTTCAAAATCCAGACGGTGCAGGGCAAGGCCGATGACTACGCCTCGATGCAGGAGGTGCTGCGCCGCCGCTTCAAACGGATGCGGGACGAGGGCTATCGTATCCAGGCCGATCCGGGCCAGACCGGGCGCGACGATTACAATCCCTGGGCGCTGTTGCCCAATTTAATCATCATCGACGGGGGGAAAGGCCAGCTCAACGCGGCCCTGGAAGTGTTGGATGAGTTCGAGTTGCGCGATGCCGTGCCCCTCGTCAGCCTGGCCAAGCGCGAAGAGGAGATTTTCGTGCCGGGCCGGAGCACGCCGATCCTGCTGCCGCGCAATTCCCAGGGGCTGTTCCTGGTGCAGCGCATCCGCGACGAGGCTCATCGCTTTGCCATCGGCTACAATCGCCAGTTGCGGCGCAAAGCGGGCCTCGCCTCGCAACTGGACGCCATCCCCGGCATCGGCCCCAAACGGCGTAAAGCGTTGCTCAAAGCGTTTGGCTCCATCCAGGCCATTCGCGAAGCGGAAGTCGACGCGCTGGCAGCCGTGCCGGGTATGAACCGGAAGGCGGCTCAGGAGTTGAAGGCATCGCTGTGATGTGGGGGTATGCTAAGCGCACTTGGGTTTGGTGAAAATGGGTCCACCGCAGCGGCATAGCGCGAAGCCTGCCGCTGCTACTAACAGATGACCCCCAGAGCTACGATTATGTTTACTTTTAACCCAAGTTGTGTTATAATGCCGGTTAGCAACGTCAGGTTAAACGCGGAGACGAGGAATGAACCCCTTGAAGGAACTTTTTGCGCGGTCGTGGGCCAGATTTTGCGTCTGGTTGGGGTATCCGCCGCCCGATGAGGCGGCCATCTCCGAAGCGGAAGCGCCGGATGGGGCAGTCACCTCGGATTGGCCGCCCGACCCGTCGATTTATTTGCCGGACCGGGACGAAGCGGCGGAAGCGCCGCGCAGGCCCTGGCGGCTTGCGCCCGAATCTGAAGCGGAGGCTCCCGAACCCCCTGAGCCGCTGGCCGGGCCGGCGCCTGAACTTGAGACTCCACTGCCGCAAGCCCCCCCCGGACCCGAAACCCCGCCTGCTGCCGCCCAAAGACCCCTCCCGCTTCCGGTCGAGGCCGAACCGGCCCCAGCCGAAGCGACGCCGCTTGAAACGCCCACATCTGAAGCGCCCCAACTCGAGCCAGCCGGTCCTAAGGCCGGAGGCCCACAGCCTGAAACAGCGCCAGCGGAAGCTGAACCTGCCGTGTCGCCGGAGGCAGAGCCTGACCTGCCCCCCGTGTTATCCGCAGGCGTGGAGAGCGTGTATCGCTACGAAGTGCAACAGGGGGATACGCTCAGCAGCATCGCCAAACGCTTTGGGGTGACGGTCCACGCCCTGGTCGAGGCCAATGACCTGCCCGATCCAAACCGCATTTTCCCCGGCCAGAAGCTAACCATCCCCGGCTACCGGCCCCCCGCGCCGGTCGAGGCGGAATCAGCGCCGAGAGTCGAGCTTGAGGCCGAAACACGCTTTCGCTACCAGGTTCAGCCCGGCGATACCCTTGGGGCCATTGCCAAACGCTTCGCCGTAACCCTGCGCGGGTTGGTGGAAGCTAACGATATTGAGAACCCGGGCCAGATTCGGGCCGGCCAGTTGTTGTTTATACCGGGGGTGAGCGTACCCTCGCCGGAACCGGAGCCGGTCCCGGCCCTGGCCCCGCCCGAACTCCGGGAGATTCATGGCTTTTACGCGAGCTACCCGGCCATCGGCTCCCCCGTCTTTCGCCGCCACATCTATCATCTATTGGAAACGACGGCCCTGAACGCCCTGGTCATTGACGTTAAGAGCGACCAGGGCTGGATCACCTATCCCAGCCAGGTGGCGCTGGTGGCGAAGATCGGCGCGGATCGCCCCGCCGCCCCCGATTTTGCGGAGCTGCTGGCCGATTTGCGGGCGCGCGGTGTTTACGTCATCGCCCGCCTGGCCCTCTTCAAAGATGATGCGCTGGCCCAGGCCCATCCTGAATACGCGGTCCGCGTATCGGGCAATGATTCCATCTGGCGCGACCGGCAAAACCTGTGCTGGGTCGATCCCTTTTTCCAGGAAGCGTGGGACTACAACCTGCAATTGGCCGAGGAGGCGGCTCGGCTGGGCTTCGCCGAAATCCAATTCGACTATCTGCGGTTTCCCACGCCGGGCCCCGGCGGCGCGCCGGCCTTCTCGCAAGAGGCGACCGAGGAGTCGCGGGTTGGGGCGGTCAGCGGCTTTCTCCGGGCGGCGCAAGACTGCCTGGCAGCCCTGGAGGTTAAGCTGGCCGCCAGCGTTTTCGGGTATGCCTGCTGGCGCGGGGATGATACCCTCATCGGCCAGAATATCGAGCAAATGGCTCCCTTCCTGGATGTGCTTTCCCCAACTCTTTACCCCAGCACCTTCGGCAGCGGCATCCCCAATTGCCGGAACGCCATCGCCTGCCCCTACGAGATCGTGGTTGAAAGCGCCCGGCGCGCCGTGGAGCGCGTGGCCTCAATGGATTGCCAGGTTCGGCCCTGGCTCCAGGATTTCCCCGATTATCGTTTTGATGGGCGCGTCTACGGCGTGGAGGAGATCCGGGCGCAGATCAAAGGGGCTTTCGACGCCGGCTGCACGGGCTACATGATGTTCGACCCTCGCGTAAAATACACCGACGAAGCGTATTGAGGTGAGCTTTGCCCATCAATGCTGAAAGGAGAGAATCGATCGTGTCGATTACGTCCTTATTGCCGCCGCCCTCGGCCGTGCGAATGGTCTGGGCGTTGACGGGGGCCTTCTCCAATGACCAACATTCCAACCAATCGGCTATCCTGGTCGAAGCAGCGTTGAAGGATATCAAAGACAGAGCAGAGGCGGATGAAAAGGAGAACCAATACGTTATCAGCGCCATAGCCACGATGGACGCCAGCCGGCGCAGCCTGGATACGATTTACAAAGGGCGCCAGCTTAACTTCGAGGAGAATGGAAAGCTGCGCTCGGTCTATCTCGATTCGGTGCGAGATAGCTTCGACTTCGGATCAAAGGCCAAAGATTTCCTGAAGTCCCTGCCGACGATGACCATCGGCACGGCGGGCGGCATGACCATCGCCCAGGCGTTGGGTCTTTCCGGCTCCGTTTTATGGGCAGTGGGCCTGATCCTGGCCGCCGCCGGTTACCTGGTCAATTTGTGGTTTGTCAGGCGCGCCCGCCGGCAGACGCAGTTGCTCTACATTGCCCAGGATTACGAGCGGGGGCTTTACTACGATCAATACGTCAGCCGCGTGGCGGTCATTTTGACTTCGCTGTACCTGGACATCAACCGGATTCACAAGAATGTATTTGGGACGCCCTATCCAACCGACGGCGTGGCAGCCAGCCAGATCATCGAGGATATGCTGCACGGGGTGCGACCCACCTATTGCCAGTACGTTCATAAGCATATGCGCGAGAAAAAGGTGACGCCGGAGCTGTGGTCGTTGTGCGAAACCGGCTCCGCCGGCGCTGTGCAGAAATGCCCACATTGGGAGGGGCAAAGCCGCCAGGAGTGATAGGCGGCCCATCCGTTTTTCCCCAAAACGGCTGTTGGCCCAACCAACGGCAGTTTGAAGATTGTACATTTTTAAGTAACTG
>JBHHXL010000345.1:0-5195 GCA_046757065.1 Anaerolineae bacterium | reverse complement strand
TAATTGCAGTGAACGCAGGTCGGATCGTAAGTATGGTTGTGGGTTTCAGGCTGGGTTGAGAATTCGATGGTTTGATCCCGGCGGGACTGGTTGCGGTAGATGGTGATGCCCTTGCAGCCCAGGCGCCAGGCCAGCCGGTAAACGCGCCCCACATCCGCCGGCGTGGCCGATTCGGGCAGATTGACCGTCTTGGTGATGGCGTTATCGACGTGCTTTTGAAATGCCGTCTGGATTTGCAAATGCCATTCCGGGGCGATGTCGTGGGCGGTCTTGAAGCGTTGTTTGATCGAATCGGGGATCCAGCGAATGTCCTGGATGCTGCCGTTCTCGGCGTCGATGGCCTCGGCCAGACCCTCGGTTGGAAGCCCCATCTCTTGCAAGGCCCGGACCAGATGGCGGTTGACGTGGCTGATCCGCTCCCCACCCAAAATGTTCTCGGAGAAGGCCAGGGCGAACAAGGGCTCGATGCTGAAGCTGGAGCCGAAGATGATGGCGTTGTTGCCGCTGGGAGGGATGGCCAGCACGGCCACGTTGCGCGGCTGGTCCGCCTGATCGCGCCAGATCGATTGGTCTATGTTGGGGAAGGGGCCTTTTTCGCGGCCCAGGTCCACCGAGGTGGCGAAGGCAGCCTCGTACAGCGTCCTGGCCAGCCAGCCGGCCAGGCGCAACGCCTCCTCCGAGTCATACGGGATGCCGGCGATGGCCAGGCAATCGGCCCAGCCCGTCAGGCCCAGCCCGATGCGGCGGTTGGCCTGGACCGCCTCTTGAATCTGGGCCAGGGGGAACCAGGAGGCGGTGATGGCGTTGTCGATCATGCGCACGCCGGTGGCAACGACGGAGCGCAGGCGAGCCTCGTCGAAAATCTGGCCGGGCGGTCGCGCTTCTCCGGGCAGGAGAAACCGGGTCAGGTTGAGGTAGCCCAGGTTGCAGGCTTCGTAGGGGTAGAGACCGATTTCACCGCAGGGGTTGGTGGCGTTGATGTCCCCCAAATACGCCCGCAGGGGGTTGTTCTCGTTGATGCGGTCCAGGAACAGCAGCCCGGGGTCGCCCGTTTGATGGGCGTAGGCGCAGGCCGAGTCGAAGATGGCCCGGGCTGGTACCGTTTCGGCCACGGCTCCGGTGCGGGGGTTGACCAACGGCCACAGCCGGTCGCCGGCCACGGCTTCCATAAAGGCGTCGCTGATGCCGATGGAGATGTTGGTGCGGCTCAGCGCGCCGTCCATCTGTTTGGCGGCGATGAACTCGAAGATGTCGGGGTGATCGACGTTGAGGATGGCCATGTTGCCGCTCTCGTAGCGCCCCTGCTGGCGAAACATCGTCGTCATCAGATCGAACATCTTCATCAGCTTCACCGGTCCTACGGCCAGATCGGGCACGCCGCGCACCGTGTCGCCCCGGGGCCGGATGTTCGAATAGTTGAAGCCACAGCCCCCGCCGTGGCTCTTGATAATGGATGACTCGGTCAGCGTTTGCATAACTCCGGCCTGGCTGTCCTCCAGAGGGAAGACGAAGCAGTTAGCCAGTTGCGGGTGCGGCGAGCCGGCGTTGGCCAGGACCCGCGTGGCCGGGTGAAATTCCATAGCGGCCATAACCGCAAAGAAACGTCTTTCCCAACGCTGCCGCCCGGCGGGCGAGGCTTCGACGGCGGCCAGGGCGCGGGCCACGCGCCGCATCATCATCGCCGGCGTCTCGATTGTCTGGCCCTGCTCGTTTTTGCGCAGGAAGCGCTTCTTAAGCAGGTAGAAAGCGTTGGCGGTCAGGCCGATGTCGTCGACGACCGGCCCGGCGGGGCTGCCGGATCGGACGGGGCCGTTTCGTTGCTTGATTTGGGGCGAATCTGGGCTCGATTTCATCAAACAATCCCTCCTTCATTTCAGGTGACATTCTGGTGGTGCCACGATTTGCCTCACTTTACCCCACCCCCTGGCCCCTCCCCGCCAGCGAGGAGGGGGAACGGCAGGTCAGGCTCGCTCGAAGTATCGCTCCCGCTCCCAGGTGGTCACGGCTTCGTCGTATTTGCGCTGCTCGGTGCGGAAGAAGTGGACGTAGTGCTCGACCACGCGCTCGCCGAACGCTTCCCGGAGCATCGCGCTGCCTTCCAGGGCATCGGTCGCGTCGCGCAGGGTGTGCGGCACCTTGGGCAGGTTGGCCGCGGCGTACACGTCGCCCTGGAAGATGTCGGGCGGCTCGATCTGGTTCTTGATGCCGTCCAGCCCGGCGGCGATGGTTGCGGCGTAAGCCAGGTAGGGATTGCAGTCCGCGCCCGGAATGCGGCACTCGATGCGCAGCGAGCTGCCCGACCCAACCACCCGGAAGCCGGCGGTGCGGTTATCGTAGCTCCAGGCGATGTTGGTCGGCGCCCAGGATTGGGAGACGTAGCGTTTGTAGGAGTTGGGATAGGGCGCGTAGAAAGGCGCGATCTCGCGGGCGTGGGCCATCCAGCCGCCCAGGAACCAGCGGAACTCGTCCGAGGCGCTGACCGGGCCCAGCTTGTGCTCGCCGGGGAAGACGTTGCGGCCCCCGCCCCTGTCCCACAGGCTGAGGTGCAGGTGCATACTCGAGCCGGCCAGGTCCGTGCGCCACTTGGCCATAAAGGTCACGGCCAGCCCCTGGGCCAACGCAATCTCCTTGAAGCCGTGCTTATAAATGACGTGCCGGTCGGCCATCTCCAGGACGTCGGCGTAGCGCAGGTTCAGCTCGTGCTGGCCGGGACCCCACTCGCCCTTGCTAAACTCGACGGGGATGCCGCTGCGGTCCATATGCCTGCGCACCGCGCCGTTGAGGTCTTCCTCCTTGGTGCCCTGGAGCATATGGTAGTCTTCGATGTACCAGCCGAAGGTTTGCAAATCCTCGAAGTTCTTCTGCCGGGCCGAGTCATACGTTTCCTTGAAGATGAAGTATTCGATCTCGGAGGCGCCTTTGGCGCTGTAGCCGGACCCGGCCAGGCGCTCGATCTGACGCTTGAGGATGGTGCGCGGCGCTTCCTCCACCGGCCGGCGGCCCGGCTCCGTTTCCAGGTCGCACACGACCAGGGCCGACTTGTCGAGCCAGGTGACCAGGCGCAGCGTGTTGAAATCGGGCACGCAGTGAAAGTCGCCGTAGCCCGATTCCCAATTGGCGAATTTGTAGCCGTCGATGACGTCCATCTCCATATCGACGGTCAGCAGGTAATCGCAGGCGTGCATACCGTGCCCGGCGGTGTGCTCCAGGAAGAAATCGCCGGTGATGCGCTTGCCGACCAGCCGGCCATACATATCGGGGAAGACAGTTAAGATCGTTTCCACCTCCCCGCCGGCCACTTTGTCTTTCAGCTCATCAAGGGTTAACATACCCTTGACGGTTGAGTTTGCCATAATCGATCTCCTGCTGGCCCCGTCCCTGAAAGGCCCTGGCGCGAGGCTGAAGCCATCGCGCTGAAAGAACGAAGCCCTGCGGGCTAAACAAGTCACCCTGGGGCTAGATTAGGGCGTTTTAACGTCCTTCGCTCTCTCAGCCCGATGCTTTAGCGTCGGGCTATGGCTTTCACCTGTATTAGCCTGGGATTTGAATCCCAGACGGGCTTTCAAGGCGTAAGACATTCGCAAATTTGGATCTACTGACATTTTTCAATTTAGGGAAGAGAGCCAACACCGGCAACCTGAAAAACGAGGCGAAGTATAGCACAAATGGGGTAATTGTCAATGTTATTGCAAAGCACTCCAGGTAAATATCAGAGCTGTTCCTGAATAAACGGCGTTGAAGTGACCGGCACTTTTGGGGACATTTCCAGCCTCATTATGAAGAAAAAGAGCCTCGTTAACGAATGTTCAAGTGCCGGTCACTTGCTATTGCTTAAAAGGGAACCACTCTATCCTCGATGGCCCTCCAACCATTACCCACTTTCGTTCAAAACTGGTATAATTTTGGAGGTTCCTCCGTATGGAAAATGCGGATCAGCTTGGGCAGTTTTCGATGAATTAAAATGTGATACGTGCTGCGTGTTGCGTGCCGCGTGTCAAGTGTCAGGTGTCGAGTGCTACGCAGTACGCAATGCGTGACACGTAACATATGCATCACGCACGCTTCAAAATAGTCTGTAAAGATCAACCGACCTCGTTTAGAACCACGTCTATAAAAGCTACGGTCGCAATGCTACCGGGACAAGGAGTCTGAATTTTATGGACAGCGTAAAAGCTTGCGTTGACAAAGTCGTTGCCAATGTGGAAAAGGTGATCATCGGCAAACGCGACGCCATTGAAAGGACGATGGTCGCCTTGCTGGTCAAGGGCCACGTCTTGATTGAGGACGTGCCCGGCGTGGGCAAGACGATGTTGGCGCGGGCCATTGCCAAATCGGTTGGCCTGTCGTTTCGACGAATCCAGTTCACCCCGGATATGCTGCCCAGCGATGTGACCGGGGTGTCCGTTTTTAACCAGCAGACGCGCGAGTTTGAATTTCGGCCCGGCCCCGTTTTTGCCCAGATCGTCCTGACCGACGAGATCAACCGGGCTACGCCCAAAACCCAGAGCGCGCTCCTGGAGGCGATGGAAGAAGGCCAGGTCACGGTTGACGGCCAGACCCATCTCCTGGGCTCGATCTTTCTGGTCCTGGCCACCCAAAACCCCATCGAGTACGAAGGCACCTTCCCCCTGCCCGAGGCCCAGCTCGACCGCTTCCTGCTGCGCATCAGCCTGGGTTACCCCGGCAAGGCGGACGAGATTACGATTTTGAACTCGCAGCAATTTGCCCACCCGATCATCGATTTGGGGCAGGTGGTCAGTCACCAGGAATTGTTGGAGGCGCAGGCGATGGCCAAAAAGGTTCACGTCGATGATTTGATCAAAGATTACATCGTGAGCCTGACCGAAGCGACGCGCAAACACCCCGACATTTACCTGGGGGCCAGCCCGCGCGGCAGCCTGGCCCTGTATAAAACGACCCAGGCTCTGGCGGCGGTGGGCGGCCGGGATTACGTCATCCCCGATGATGTCAAGGCTATGGCCGAACCGACCCTGGCCCACCGCCTGATCATCAGCCCGGCGGCGCGCATCAAGAACGTTGACCCCAGCGAGGTGATCCAGGAAATCCTGACCTCGGTGCCGGTGCCGGGCGCGCGCGTCCGCGCCTAGCGATTGTAGATTTTGGGCAACTACTCAGCCGCCGGTCGCCCGGCGATCAATCACCGGGCTAAAACAGGTGAAAGGACGCTGAAGCGT
>JBHHXL010000344.1:0-5206 GCA_046757065.1 Anaerolineae bacterium | reverse complement strand
TAACTTGTCATTTTTGCAGGATGTTTCTTGGAAAAAAGCGAGAAGTTATTTACGGGCAGTTACTTAGTTGGGTGCAGATGGAATACAAGGACTATTACAAGATTCTGGGTGTCTCCAGAAACGCCGGCGAGCAACAGATTAAAAAAGCCTATCGTAAACTGGCGCGCCAATATCACCCCGATGTGAATCCCAACAACCCCCAGGCCGAGGCGAAATTCAAAGACATCAACGAGGCTTACGAGGTCTTATCCGATCCGGGGAAGCGGGGAAAATACGACCAGTTTGGAACTTACTGGCAACGGTTCCAGCGGATGGGCGGACAGTCCCAGGACTTCGATTGGAGCCGTTGGGCCGCACCGGGGAGGGGAACCGCACATCGAATGGTGAATAGGGAGTTTGAGCAATTGTTCGGCGGGGGCGGGTTTTCGAGTTTCAAGGAAAAAGCCCTGTTCCGGGAATTGCGGAACCTGCGCCATAAGACCAGGTAACTGACGGTGATGGTTCGGTAAGAGTAGCCCGCAGGTACTTGCCAGATCGACGGTCTTCTGCTATGCTACCCCTATGATAAAACTGTTAATGAGTTGGGATATTAAACCCGGCCAGGAAAATGAATACTTCGAGTTTGTCGTTCGCGAGTTCGTGCCGGGCATCATGCGCCTGGGCATTCAGCCAACGGAGGCCTGGTTTACCGTGTGCGGCAACGGCCCCCAAATCCTGACCGGCGGCGTCACCGAAGATGTCGATACGATGAATAATATCCTGAGCAGCGCCGATTGGGCAGAACTCAAAGGCAAGCTCCTGGAATATGTGACCAACTTTAACCACAAAATCGTCCCGCACCGGGCCAGATTCCAGATGCTTTGAAATACCGGGCTAAACAAAAAGAACGGATTTCAGGGACCCTGAAATCCGTTCTTTTCTTTTTACCTATTCCATGCCCTTAATCTGACGCGGTCGCGCTTTCCTTCTTCGTCTCGGATTTGGACTCACCCTTTGTTTCGCTTGGGGACGTGTCCCCAGCGCCAGCGGTTTTCTCGCGGGGCTTCGAGAGTTTACCGTTCCTGCGGCCATCTGATTTCGACTTGCTGTCGTTTACATAAAACCCCGACCCCTTGAAAATTACGCCGACAGACGAAATAACTCGTTGGACCTTGCCACGACATTCTATGCACTCGGTCAGGGGTGGCTCGGACATACGCTGTCTCTTGTCAAAGTGAAGACCGCATTTCGTACATTGGTATTCATAAACTGGCATATTATCCCTCGTAGCCTCGATCTTACGGTGATTCTATCGCAACTTGCGAGTTTAAGCAAAACTCCTGAAGCCCAGGTAACGGGTAGCACCGCACTAAACCGTAGTGACGGTAGATTATTTTTGGACCAACACTAAACCGGCGGAAAGGGTACGTTTCTGCCCAGCGTGGGCGAAGGAAACACCCGGGTTGACAGCAAATATCCGATCCGCTGTTCCAGGACTTGCTTTTCCCGGTAGCTGATAAGTTGGGCCAGGGTATCAAGCGGCGGCACACCGTCTTGAAGGGCTTGCCTCAGCATCCTCAGATCGGCCAGAATGTTTTCAGGAATGGGTTGCTCGCAGAACTCCCAGATCACGGTGCGCAATTTGGGCTCGATGTGGAAGGTCAGGCCGTGATCGATGGACCAGATACGGCCACGATCGTCCCTCAAACAATGCCCTCCCTTTCGATCAGCGTTATTGACAATGTAATCGAAAACAGCGATTTGTTGAAAATAGGTCAGGTAGCGCGGATTATCGCGCAGGGTAAAGTAATGGATATTGGGATCGGCCTTGATGAAAAACTGAACCGTGCCCAGACCGTAAGGTCCCTCTCGCAACACGGTGGGTGGAATGAGAGGCCATCCTAACGGCTGGCTCAGCAGATACGTAGCCATTTCGCGCAGGCACAGTGAGCCATCGGGAAAATCCCACAAGGGGCGTTCGCCGCCGCAGGGCTTGTAAACGGCCTTAAGCTCGTACTCGTCGCCGGTAACCGTGGCCAGGAAGGTATAGTTTGAACCCCAGGGCAATGTACCCAGCACGTCGAGCTGCCCTTCGGCCAAAACCTGTAAGATTGTTTCTACAGAGACGGCCTGGGCCTCCCTGTTTTCATCCGGATTGACGGGCGGCTGGAAGCTAATCCGTTCTTGGCTCATGTTCAGTACAAGTGACCGGCACTTTATTCTTCTCCGTTTTATCCAGAAGTGCCGGTCACTTTTGCACTTGTTCTGGACATGAGCGCTGTTCTTTGTACTTGGCCATAATCCATCAGGCTTCTTCATGCCCGTTGCTGCGCGGGCAAAAATGCCCATCGGGATCCATCGGGCGCTCGCACAAGGGACAAATAGGACGCCCCTGCTCGGTTACCTCCAGAGCGTGCCGGCTTAGGGCAGCCATTTGCGCGCGGGTCGTCCATAACCGAACCGTCGAAGGGTCCTGATTTTCATCCAGCAGCAATTCCTGGGCTATGAGCACCACCTTATCCTGGCTTTCGTCATACCCGATGCCCATCTGCCCGATGACAAACTCCGGCTCCATTGGCTCCTGTAGCATCAAATCGGACGATAGAGGCTGATCAAATTTCGAGCCAGGTCGAGGATATTGTTCCTCCAGGTTGTCCAGCAATTCCTGAAGACGCTGGGCCAATAAGATGGTTTGTTCTTTTTCCAATTTCAGGGTCACCATCCGGCTGCCCTCGGAGGCCTGGAGCAAAAAGATCCGCTGCCCCGGCGGCCCCACCGTGCCAATGGTGATCCGTGAAACGACCTTTAATTCAAAATGTTGTCCTGGCATCCAATTTGTCCTTACAGCCCTGACCTGTTCAGCCTATTTCTTTCTCTTCCTGCTTTTTTTCATTCGCTCGTTTTCCAATTCGTGAAGATGACCGGTATCATTGACGGTAATGATGCGCGGGCCCATCTTCAAGAAGGCCACTCTCGTAATTGACGCCGGGCTGACAACAATGCGCTGGAATAAGTCCAGGTGCGTTCCCAGATAGTGGGCAATGACACTTTTGATTAAATCAGCGTGCGAGACGATGACGATGGTCTGACCGGGATGAGCCTCGACCAGCCGGTTGATTTCCTGAACAGCGCGCGCCTGCATTTCGAAGAGGGACTCTCCGCCGGGAAAACGGGCCGCGCTGGGATAAAATTGAACCACCGGCCAGGCATCGGTTTTAGACAATTTGGCGATAGATTTACCGGTCCATTGGCCATAGTCTACTTCCCCCAGCATTTTTTGGAACTGGACCTTCAACTTGTGCGGTTGGGCAATGGCCTGCGCCGTTTCAACGGTCCGCTCCAGGGGGCTGGAATAAACGGCGGCAATATCCTCGGAGGCCAGCCGTTGGCCGGTTGCCGCCGCCTGCGCCCTTCCGAGTTTGTTGAGGCGAACGCCGGGCGTCCAACCGGCCAATTTGTTCTTACCCACCCAGTCATTCTGGCCGTGACGGATCAGGAGGACGACCGTAGGTTTATCGCGCTGGTTTTTCTTGTTCAGGGCCATACCAACTCCGGTATTGAAGATGAAAGGAAGCCAGAATACTATAGCCGACAAAGGGCGCATCGTCAAACAAAGTACGGCCCGTCTGCTGTCACACCGCTGGCATCAATATCATAATGATGAGAAGCCAATTGGTCAAGCCGGTTTCTTTCGTTATCCCGAAGGGTATTGGCCCACCAGGGCCAGGGCCTGGTCCAGGGTTGGCTGCGAGGCGATGGCTCCATACCCCTGGGTGGCCAGGGCTCCGCAGGCCGCGCCAAGCCGCATAGCCTCGGCCAGCGCCTGGTTTTGCAGGAAGAAAGCGAAGATAAACCCGGCGTTGAAGCTATCGCCAGCGCCGGTCGTATCAACCGGCTCAATGGGGTAGGCCGGCGCCGAGAGGGTGGTTTCGCCGTCACCGGCCAGTACGCCCTCAGCCCCGCGTTTGATCACCACCAGCCGGCAATGTCGCTGCAACGCCTCCAGGGCGGCCTCGACCGCATCACAGCGGCTGATATACAACGCTTCGAGGGCATTGGGCAAGAAACAGTCAACCCGGGGCAGAAGCTCAAGCAGACCATCGCCCCAATGGCCTCTGGCATCCCAGCCGGTATCCAGGGATATGCTCAGCCCGGCCTGGCGAGCCGCAGCGAAGACCCGGGGCAGATCGGCCTGCAGGCTCTCCAGCAAAAAATAGGAGGAGACGTGAAGATGATCGAAGGCCGGCAGCAGCGACAGATCAAGGTGATCCAGGCAGAGCGCCCCGTTGCTACCGAGGTGGGTGATGAAGGCCCGGTCCTGGGGGTACGACAGGGAGATGGTCAGCCCGGTGGTGGTTTGGGGGGCAACGACCACGTGCTGGGAGTCTACCGCATGCGCGGCCAGTTCGCGCAACACGAAATGGCCCATTTCATCGTCGCCGACAACGCCGACAAAACTGACCTCGGCCCCCAATCGGGCCAGCCCCACCGCCGTGTTTGCCGATGCGCCCCCCATCGTCAACTGGAAGTTTGAGCTAAGGATTTCCTGGCCCAGCCGGGGCAAGGTTCTCATACCACTTAGCAGCAAATCCGGGTTGACGTCGCCAACCACCAACACCCGTCCGGTCATAAACTTCCGCTGGCCAGTCCCTGATAGGTAGCGAGAGCCTCCGGTTCGATATCCAACTGCAACACATCGTTGAAGCGGTTGAAAAAGTTGCAGAGCGCGATGCGAACCGTGAGTTCGACGATTTGGGCTTCGTTGAACCTGGCCCGCAACCTCTCAAACAGGGCATCGGGCACGCGGCGCGCATCCTGGGTGATCTGCGCGGCGTAGGCGATGACCAATTTTTCTTCCTCGTCAAAACAGGCCGACGACTCCCACTCGTCCGCCGCCAAAGCCTCCAGTTGCGCCTGGCTCAACCCGGACCGCGCGCCCAGCGGCGCGTGGTGGGTGATGCAGTACCGGCAACGGTTAAGGTGGCTGACGGTCAGGATCGCCAATTCGATCAGGCGACGCTCAACCAGGCTGTCCTGCCCAAAACCTTGATAGAGGCGGACCAGATTGCGGGCGATGGTGGGGTGATGGGCCAGGGTCTTAATCTGGTTGGCAAAGGCCGATAATTCCGGAAAGGCCGCGTTGTAAATCGCGGCCACTTCGGGCGAGGGGTTATCGACGAGAGGCAATCGAGCCATAATCGCTTCCTTTTCTGGCTCTTTGAGCTTT
>JBHHXL010000343.1:0-5217 GCA_046757065.1 Anaerolineae bacterium | reverse complement strand
TCGATGTGTTGGTCGGGGATATGGCCGGCGACGGTTGTCATCGCCTCAGCGGGCTTTATGGTCATCCTGTCTTGCATAAATATCTGCCTCCTGGCGGCAGCAAAGGTGCTGGAACTCTAGCATTGTTGAAAACCCCGATTGAGCAGCTAGGGGATGGCTTCCAGCCAGACGGCTTCAGCCCTGGCCAGGGCAGCGGCGCTGGCGGGGAAGTAGCCGATGTCGATCACTTCCTCATCGACGTAGGTCAGATAGAAGTTGATGAAGGCCGCCACCTGCGGCTTCTGGCGCATAATGTTCGCATCCGAGTAGATGAACAAGGGCCGCGCCAGCGGATAGCTGCCGTTTTCCACGTTGGCCGCCGTGGCTTCCACGTCGTCAATCGACAGGATCTTCAGCGCGTCCACATTCTCCTGGTAGTAGGCGTAACCGAAGAACGCCACCGCATACGGACTGCCCAGCACCCCCCGCACCAGCACGTTGTCGTCCTCGCTCAACTGCGTGTTCGACGCGCTCAGGATCGGCTCCTCGTTCTCGTCGAACACCACTTCCACAAAGTAGTCAAACGTGCCGCTGTCCGTGCCCGGGATGAAACGCCGGATCGGCTTCGCCGGCCAGGCCGGGTTGATGTCCGCCCACGTCTCCGCCTCGGACGAGAAGATCAGGGCCAACTCTTCCAGGCTGGCGTTCTCAACAAAATCGTTCTCCTGGCTGACCACCACCGCCAGCGCGTCGGCCCCGACCCGGAACTCAAGCGGCTCCCGGCCAATCGCCCGGCACGACTCAACCTCGGAGTCCTTGATGGCCCGGCTCGCGTTCGAGATGTCGCTTTCCCCTTCCACGCAGAAGCGCTCGAAACCGGCCCCGCTGCCGATGCTGTCAATGGTGATGTTGCCGCTGTAACCTTCGTCCTGGAACCGCTCCGCCATCCGCTCCGTCAGCGGAAACACCGTCGAACTCCCCGCCGACACGATGTCCCCGCTCACCTCTAACGGATTGACCTCCGGCAGCCCCAGGGCTTCGACCGCTTCAACAATGTCCTTTTCTACTGCTGCTTCTTGGGTAACAACTTTTTCGACTTCTACTTCCCTGGTGACGATAACCTCCACCGTCTCCGGCGTGGGGGCTGCTCCCCCGCAGGCAGCCAGCAGCAGCGCTGTCAGGGCCAGGCTTACAAAAAAAACATAACGCATGGATGCTCCTCCAGGTTGAAATTCTCAAATCTTGGTCAAGCATACCACGCCTGGATTAACAGTTATTCAAAAGGGGGTAAAAAAGAGGTCAAGAGTTGGTTAACATTCTGTTAACGATTGGTTAACAACGAACTCGTTGCCCGACATTGCCAATCAGAAACCGGGTTTTTCACCTGGAATTCCGGACAGACCTTGCGTTCGACAGCCTTTTGACACCCTCTCCGAACGTCATTATACTTTACGTTTCTGAACTATAGCTGTTCAGAAAAACATTTTGGATCCGTAGGCAGGGCATAGGGATGCCCCACCTACGGGGTTTCGCACCGAGTACTAGCCCGGCGCAAGGACAATAGCTCTCAATGCACCTCAAATCGTTACAACTCCAGGGGTATAAGTCATTCGCCACCAGGGTCCAGTTCGAGTTTGACCAGGGCATCACGGCCATCGTTGGCCCCAACGGCAGCGGCAAATCGAATGTGGCCGACGCCATTCGCTGGGTGCTGGGCGAGCAAAGTTATAACCTGTTGCGCGGCAAAAAGACGGAGGATATGATCTTCTCCGGCTCCACGGAGCGCGCCCGGCTGGGGATGGCCGCCGTCTCTCTGGTTTTGGACAACAGCGACGGCTGGCTGCCACTCGATTTCTCGGAAGTGACCATCGCCCGCCGGGCCTACCGCTCCGGCGAAAACGAGTATCTGCTCAACAACAGCCGGGTCCGCCTGCGCGACATCAGCGAGTTGCTGGCCAAGAGCGGGCTTAACCGGCAAACGTACACCGTCGTCGGCCAGGGGACCATCGACCGCGCCCTATCCCTGCGCCCGGAGGAGCGGCGCCAGCTTTTCGAGGAGGCGGCGGGCATTACCTTTCATCGCCAGCAGCGCCTGGCCACACTCAAGCGCCTGGACGAGACACAAGATAACCTGATCCGCCTCAACGACATCGTCAAGGAAATCGAGCCGCGCCTGCGCCGCCTCCAACGCCAGGCCGAGCGCGCCAGCGAATACGAGGGGCTCAAGTCGCATCTGGATGACTTGCTGAGAACCTGGTACGGCTTCCGTTGGCGGCAAGGCCAGATCGCCCTGCACGAAGCGCGCCGGCTGGCCGATGAGAGCCAGAGCCATTTGGAAAAGCACCGCCGGCGTCTGGCCGCGCTGGAAGGCGAGATCGACGACTTGCGCAACCGGCAAACCGAGGGGCGCGCCCAACTGGGCCAGTGGCACGCCGAGAGCCGCCGGCTGCACGGTCAGGCCGAAACGTTGCAGCGAGAATTGGCCGTCGGCGAAGAACGGGCCAGGCTGCTCTCCGCCCAACGCGAAGAACTGCTCAGCGAACTGGGGCCGCTCGAAGCCGATTTATCCAACCAGGCTGCTCAGGTAACCCAAATCGAGGGTAAGCTGGGCGACATCGAGATCAAGCTACAACAGGCCCAGGCTCGTTTTCGCCGGACCCAACAGAAGCTGGAGGAACAGGAAAACCGGCAGCGGGAACTTCTATCCCGCCAGGACAAGGCTGAAGTCCAGGCGCGCCGCCTGGCAAACGAACTGGCTCAACAAGAGGCGCGCCTGAACCAATTATCCGAGCGCTGCACCGCCCTCCTGGCCCAAAAGACGGCGCAGGAGCAGGAGATCGCCCGGCACAACGAAAAACGCGCAGCTCTCCAGGCCCGGGAGGTTCAATTGCAGGCCCAGATAACGCAAATTGAGCAGGAGATCGCCCAACTCGCGAGCCAGGCGGCGAAAGTTCGGGCCGAACAGCAGCAAGCCCAGGCCGCAGCCAGCGACCTGGAACGGAAAATGAGCGATCTGGACCGGCAGATGGCTTCTCTGGGGGCGCGGCAGGATTTGCTATCCAGACTCCGGCGCGATTTGTCCGGATACCGGGGGGGCGTGCGAACGGTCTTGCAAGCGGCGGAGCGCGGGTCCTTGACCGGGGTCTTAGGGACCGTCGGGCAATGTCTGCGCGCGCCGGCCGGGCTGGAACCGGCAATCGAGGCAGTACTTGGCGGCCAGTTGCAGAGCGTGATCGTTCAGAATTGGGCTGCTGCCGAAGCGGCGATTGCTTACTTAAAGGCCGAGCGCGCCGGTCGAGTCACCTTTCTGCCGTTGGCCAGCCTGCGCCCGCCCCCGCCCGTAACCCTGCCAGATGCGCCCGGCATTCTTGGCCTGGCCGCCGAATTGGTTGACTATGAGGAAACGCTCGGCCCGGTATTCCGGCTAATCCTCAACCGCGCCCTGGTCGTGGAGGACCTGGCGGCTGCGCGCCGGGCCTTCGAGGAGCTGAAGGGCAGCTTTCAAATTGTGACCCTGGCCGGGGAGGTAATCCGCTCCGGCGGCGCGATCAGCGGCGGCACCGCCGGCAAGAAGGGGGAGCAAGGCAACGGTCTTCTGGCCCGCGAGCGCGAATGGCGCGAACTGCCGGGCCAGATCGAGGCGTTGAAAACCAGGCGCAACTCACTCCAGAAGCAGCTTGAGACCAGGCGCGCCGAGGAGCAATCTTTGCAAGAAACCCTGGAGGCCCTGGCCGGGCAACAGGAGGCGGGTCGTCTCTCTCAGGCCGAAATCGCCAAACAACTGAATGAGACTCAAACCCTGGGGCAACGCCTGGAGGCCGCCCTGGAGCTTCAGCGAGATTTGCAACAGAATCTGATCGCTGAACTGGATGACATCGCCCGGCGTGAAGTGGAGGGCCGCCAGAGGATCAAAACACTAACCGAAAATCAGGCTGAAGCGGAAGAGGCCGCCCGGCAACTGGCCCGGCAGATTGCCGCGGTTTCAACCGAATCGCTGCTGGCCGACCTGAATCAAGCCAAAACCGCGGTCGCTCTGGCCGAAGGCCAGCACCAGAACCAGCAAGCTCTGCTGCAAAACCATCGCCGGGCGCACCACCAGTTGGCTAACCGGATCGCGGCCAAGCAAGAGCGCATCGAGGCGCTGGCCGGGGAGCACAGGGCGTTGTCGGGTCGATTGGAACAATTGCGGCAGGAGGCAGGCGTGCTAAACGAGCAAATTTCCGCTCTGGCCCAGGAGATAGAACCGGCCGAGTTACAATTGGTCGAGTTGGGCAAGCAGCAAGCCGAGCGCGAGCGCTCTGAAGCCGCGCTGCGCCAGCAATTGCACCGGCTGGAACGGGAGGATAACCGCCGCAGGTTAGAACTGGCTCGACGAGAAGATGACCTGAACAACCTGCAAAGACAGATCGAGGATGATTTTGGCCTGGTCGATCTGCCGATGACGGAGGACCAGATCGGCCAACGGGTGCTGCCGTTTCATCCCCTCGTCTCGGAATTGCCGGTGGTCGAGGTCTTGCCGTCCGGCGTTGAGGAAGACATCCGGCGTTTGAAGGTGCAAATCCGCAGACTGGGCGCTATCAATCCCGATGCGCCCCGCGAGCACGCCGAACTGCGCCAGCGCCACGACTTCTTAACCGGCCAGATGGCCGACCTGGAAGCAGCCATCGCCGATCTGCGGACGGTCATCGCCGAGCTGGATGATTTGATGGAAACCGCCTTCAACGAAACGTTTCAAAAGGCATCCAAAGCCTTCCAGGGCTATTTCAAGGCTTTGTTCGGCGGCGGCGAGGCCCAGCTTATCTTAACCGACCCCAACAACCTGACGGAAACCGGCGTTGATATCGTGGCCCGTCCACCGGGCAAACGGCTGCAAAGCCTGGCGCTCTTGTCGGGAGGTGAGCGTTCGCTGGCGGCCCAGGCCCTGCTGTTCGCCCTGCTGCGCACCAGCCCCACCCCATTTGTCGTTTTGGACGAGGTCGATGCGATGTTGGACGAAGCCAACATCGGGCGTTTCCGGGCGGCCCTGACCGAACTGGCCGAGGAGATTCAATTCATCATCATCACCCACAATCGCAAAACCATCGAAGCGGCCAACACCATTTACGGCATTTCGATGGGAGATGACTCCGTCTCGCGGGTCGTTTCTCGGAAGTTGGACGACATCGAGGATTAAGCGGGAAGCGTGGGCAACCTTGTTTTTGCGCGAAAAGTTAGCTTGTGCTATAGTAAAGGCTTGTC
>JBHHXL010000342.1:0-5248 GCA_046757065.1 Anaerolineae bacterium | reverse complement strand
AGCCCGCTGAGGCGATGACAACCGTCGCCGGCCATATCCCCGACCAACACATCGATTTGCGGCCGCAGGCGCGCCCGAGGGAAGCCGCCATCCACGGCTTCCTCTTCCTGTGTGCGGCCCTCTCCATTTTGACGACCGTGGGCATTGTGTACCACTTGGGCAAGGAATCGGTCTCTTTCTTTTCCCGGCAGCAATGGGAGCGGACCAACAAAACGCTGGTGGTGGACATCGGCCCGGAGGCGACCGGCTTCGAAATCAGCGAGAGCGGGGCCGTTTTGCGGCCCGGCGATACGGTCCGCGTCAGCGACGAAATTATGCAGGTCACCGCCGTCGAGGGGACGGTCATCAAGGTCGCCCGCGGCCTCCAGGGAACCGAACGGGTGGACCACCGGACCGGTCTGGAGATTTTCCGCTCGAATAAAGTGTCGTTGGTTGAGTTCTTCACCGGCACGGAATGGAGCCCGCAGATCGGCAAGTTCGGCGTCTGGGCTCTGGTCAACGCCACCTTTATGACCAGCGCCATTGCTATGCTGGTCGCTTTGCCCCTGGGCCTGGGCGTGGCCATTTATCTGAGCGAGTACGCCTCCGACCGCGTCCGCAGCACGCTCAAGCCCCTGCTGGAGGTCCTGGCCGGCATCCCGACGGTGGTCTACGGCTATTTCGCTCTGACTTTGATGACGCCGCTGCTACGGGCTGTGTTCGGGGTGGAGCGGGTTCAGATCTTCAACACCGCCTCCGCCGGCATCGTCGTCGGCATCCTGATCCTGCCCCTGATTAGCTCGATGAGCGAGGACGCCCTGAGCGCAGTGCCCCGCGCCCTGCGCGAAGCCGCCTTCGGCTTGGGGGCAACGAAGCTGGAGACGGCGGTCAAGGTGGTCTTGCCGGCGGCCACCTCCGGCATTGCGGCGGCCTTCATCGTCGGCATCTCGCGGGCGCTGGGCGAAACGATGATCGTGGCCATTGCCGCCGGGGCCGGTCCCAACTTCACCTTCAACCCCTTCGCCTCGGCGGAAACAATGACCGGCCACATCGTCCGCATCAGCGGCGGAGACCTCAGCTATGACTCGATCGATTACAACAGCCTCTTCGCCATCGGCCTGCTGCTGTTCCTGATGACCCTGGGCCTCAACATCTTCAGCCAGTGGATTGTGCGCCGCTTCCGGGAGGTGTACGAATGACATTCGAGGGGCAGGATAACCGGTCGCCGGACCGCGATTTCAAGCAAAACCTCAAGGGCCGCCATCGCCTCAGCTACACCTGGCGGATCGTCTTCCAGGCGTCCACCGTGGTTGGGGTCATCGTTCTGACGATGTTGCTGCTGAACATCATCAACTCCTCGTTTGGCTACGTCGCCGTTCAGAACAAGATCGAACCCGAGGCCGTCGTTTCGGACCTTGCGGGGGATGCCTCGGGGCGAGAGCTGCAAGAGCTGCCCAGGGAAACGTTGGTAGCGATCTTGCAGGCCCACGTCTCGCGGGGGCTGTTCCGCCGCCTGGAGCACGACCGGCCGTTTGCCGAGCGCAGCCGGGAAGATGTTTACAACCTGGTCCTGGAACGCGTGATCGAGCCGGAGATCGTGCAAACCTGGTCGCTGTACGACTCGGTCTTCAACCGTCCGGCGGTTTACGCCGAAGCGGCCCGGAAATACCCGGCGGCGGAGTTGGCGTTTGTGTCCTGGATCGATGCCGACTTTGTCCGCAAGCCGCAATCGAGCATGCCCCAAAACGCCGGGGTGCGGACCGCCATCCTGGGCTCGCTGTGGGTCATCGCCATCACGGTCGTCTTCGCCCTACCTCTGGGGGTGGGGGCGGCCATCTACCTGGAGGAGTACGCCGGGGAGAACTTCGTCAACCGCATCATCCAGACCAACATCAACAACCTGGCCGGGGTGCCGTCGATCATTTACGGCCTGTTGGGGCTGGCCATCTTTGTGCGCGCCCTGGAACCGATCACCAGCGGCATGCTGTTCGGCGGCGTGCCCGATCCGACCACGGCCAACGGGCGCACGATCCTGTCCGCCGGCCTGACGCTGGGCCTGCTCATCCTGCCCCTGATCATCATCAACGCCCAGGAAGCGATCCGGGCCGTGCCGGCTTCGTTGCGCCAGGCCAGTTTCGGGTTGGGGGCCACCCGCTGGCAGACCATCTGGCATCATGTCCTGCCGGGTGCGCTGCCCGGTATCCTGACCGGGGCGATCCTGGCCGTGTCGCGGGCCGTCGGCGAGACGGCGCCCCTGGTGGTGGTTGGGGCTTCGACCTTCATTACCATCGATCCGGACGGCCCCTTTTCCAAATTTACCACGCTGCCCATCCAGATTTTCCAGTGGACCTCGCGCCCGCAGGATGAGTTCCGCAATATCGCCGGGGCGGCGATCATCGTCTTGTTGGCTCTGTTGCTGACGCTGAACGCCAGCGCCATCCTATTACGCAATCGTTACAGCAGGAGGATTTGATGATGATCAATGTCCTGAAGCCAAGGAGCAATGTGGTCCCGGTTGAGCGGGCCGCCAGCGCCCCGGCCAACGGCCGCTATGCCATCGAGGCCCGGGACCTGAACGTTTATTACGCCGATTTTCGGGCCATTAAGGACGTGAATCTGAAGATTGAGCGCCGGAAGATTACGGCCATCATCGGCCCCTCGGGTTGCGGCAAGAGCACGATGCTGCGCGCCTTCAACCGCATGAACGAGCTGGTGCCGACCGCCCACGCCAGCGGCGAGGTGATCTTTAACGGCAAAAACATCTACGACGCCGACGTAGACCCGGTCGAGGTCCGGCGGCACGTGGGCATGGTCTTCCAAAAACCGAACCCGTTCCCCAAGAGCATCTACGACAACGTGGCCTGGGGCGCGCGCGTCAACGGCTTTAGGGGCGATATGGACGCCCTGGTGGAGCAATCCCTGCGCCAGGCTGCCCTGTGGGACGAGGTGAAAGACAAACTCGACCAGAGCGGGCTGTCCCTGTCCGGGGGGCAGCAGCAGCGATTGTGCATCGCCCGCACCATCGCCGTCAAGCCGCGCATCATTTTGATGGACGAACCGGCCTCGGCCCTGGACCCCATCGCCACGCTCAAGATCGAAGATTTGATGCGCGAACTGGCCCAAAACTATACGATCATCGTCGTTACCCACAATATGCAGCAGGCGGCCCGCGTTTCGGATCGCACCGCCTTTTTTATGATGGACGAAGATCGGGGGGGGATGATGGTCGAGTACGGGCCAACCGGGGAAATCTTTACCACGCCACGAGATAAACGGACCGAGGATTACATCAGCGGGAGGTTTGGATGAGCCAGAAAAAGGTTTTGTTTTTGTGCACGGGCAACTCCTGCCGCAGCCAGATGGCCGAGGGGCTGGTCAATCACTACCTGGGGGAGCGGTGGCGGGCTTATTCGGCAGGGACGGAGCCGGCCGGCTTCGTCCATCCCCTGGCGGTGGCGGCAATGTCCGAATTGGAGATCGATATCTCGGGCCAGGGGTCCAAATCTGTAGACGAGTTTCGGGAGGCCCGGCTCGATCTGGTGGTCACCGTCTGCGATGAGGCTGCCGAGAACTGCCCGGTCTGGTTGGGGCAGGGCCGGGTTGTCCACATCGCTTTTCCCGATCCGGCCAAAGCCACGGGCAGCCGGGCCGAACGGATGGCCGTCTTCCGCCAGGTGCGGGAGGCGATCCGGGCTGAAATCTTCCCGTATCTTGTAGGCGGAAAGGAGAATCAATGAACGCACAGGCGTTGGTGGCCGAATTTATTGGAACGTTTGCCTTCATTTTCGCGGGGGCCGGCGCGGCGGCGCTGCTGTACGTTGGCCTGCTCGAATCTGGCGAAGCAAAATTAGCCGTGGTGTCGGGCGAGGGCTAGAAGTCCCTGGACCGTAAGGAGAAAATAAGCGGTGGCGACCCGAACGCTCGAACAGAAGCTGCAACGTCTCCGGGACGAGGTGCTGGTTTTAGGCGAGATGGTGGTGAAGACCCTTGGCCAATCGGTGGAGTACCTGCAATGGCCCGATTTTGGGAACACGAGGCGAGGGTACGTCTTCGATCTCCAGGTCGCGAGGAAACGCTTTGCCATCGAATCGGACTGCCTGGTTCTGGCTGCTGCCTACCCCCTTGCCAACGATAACTTGTGGGTTATAATCTCCGCACTGGAAATTGCAATTGAATTAGAAAACATCGAGCAGCGGGCCAGAGACATTGCCAAAACCCCGTTGATGCCCACCACCGGGTTTTCCCTGAAAGGGCTGTTTCCACTACGGCGCATGGCGTTGCAGACGCAGCACGAGCTCCAGTGCGCTCTGGAAGCTTACGAGCGCGGGGAGTTGGCCTGGGCGCAAATCGATGCCGTCGAGAATGACGGCGTGGGCGCGCTCCGCCAACTCGTGGGGCAGGAATTGCAGCCTGTTTTTAAGAACGGATCGGCGCCGATGGCCGAGCGGGCCCGGAGTCTGTGGCAGGTGTCTTACCACCTGGAGCGCATCGCCGACCGGATCAATAGTATTCGTGGTTGGGCAGACTTTGCCGTTACGGGCACGATGACGAAGTGGGCGGTAGAAATGACTGAGGAGGGTAGCGAATGAGCATTCGCTCGGTTTTTGATCAAGAGCTGCAAACGTTGCGCGACGATGTTTTGCGGCTGGGCAGTATGGTGGACGAGGCCATTGGGTTGTCGATCCAGGCCCTGAAGACGCGAGACCAGCCCCTGGCGCGGCGCATCGTCGCCGATGACGAGCAGATCAACGAGCTGCGTTTCAAGATCGAGGAGGGGGCGGTCAGCCTCATCGCCCGCCAGCAACCGAACGCCAGCGACCTGCGCTTCACGGTGGGGGCGATCAGTATCGCCCTGGAGCTGGAGAGGATGGCCGACCACGCCGCCGGCATTGCCACCATCGTCGTGCGCATGGGCGATGAACCGTTGCTCAAACCCCTGATTGACCTGCCGCGCATGGCCCAGATCGCCCGCGAGATGCTACGGGCCAGCCTCGATGCCCTGACCCAAAACGACGCTGAGGCGGCCCTGGCCGTGACCGACAGGGATGACGAGGTCGATGACCTTTACAACCAGATTTTCCGCGAGATCATCTCCTACATCCTGGAGGACCCGCAGGCCGTGACCCGGGCTATGTATCTGCTCTTCTGCGCCCACAACGTCGAGCGCATCGCCGACCGGGTGACGAACATCTGCGAGCGCGTGGATTTCATCGCCACCGGGCGGCTGGAAGAGATCCCGTCGAGCGCGGGGTTGGATGTGGGGCTAACC
>JBHHXL010000341.1:0-5259 GCA_046757065.1 Anaerolineae bacterium | reverse complement strand
AGTTAATTGAATCGAAGACCGTTTCCTTTGCCCCGGGATCGGATAATTACGATCAGGAGCGGCAGCCCAACTACGTCGTCATCAATGGCTATCGCAACCCGCCGCCCAATCTGCGACTGCGCGTGCTGCCGGACGGTAAGGAACCGGACTCGGGGGCCTATCTACTCCAGAGCGCGGACGCGGAAACAGCAGTCGCCGCCGTCGTCAGCGCGACGGTTGAGTTCCCGCTGGAATTAAATGACGAGCTGATCACCGGGCGTGAGCTTGTCCTCCAGGGGGATACGACGATTGAACTGCGTGTGCCATACATTAATATCAACCCGGATCCGAACCAGGCCTACGCCTACAATCTACAACTCTTTTCGCCGGGCGACGGCTTCGGCAGCCGCACCATCAACGGCGCGGCGCTGGTGCGCGGGCCTGACGCCTTCGAAATCGAATTTACGGTTCCGCCCGGCCAGAGCGGTAACTGGTTGCTCGTTCTGAACAGCAACCGCGGTCACCTTACGAGCGATATGGCGGTTCAGCTTACCACTTGTCAGAATAGCCCAGATGTGGTGCGCTATCCGGTCGAGGGCGTTTGCGTCGAGTTGCGGCGCCCGCCGGCCAATCTGAGTACCGGTCCCACCTACCGGGAAGTGGGCAACCTGCGCCTCTACAGTCCGGCCGGCTTCGACGGTGACTGCGCCACGTCTTGCACCACGCAGGAACAGACGACCGACGGCACGCCGGTTATGCCGCTCATCGGCTATGTGGGCAATGACACCCAGTGGGTGGCCATTAAGGGCGGCACCCTCACCCTGCTGGGCGGGGGGGCGAATATCGTCAACACCTCAGCCGACGCCCGCCTGATCCTGGCCGACTTCAGTAACCCGGACCTGATCACCTCGCTGCCGGTCTTGCGCGGCAGATTTGAAGCCAGTGGCAGCGGGACGCAATTGGCGCCGACCCCTGCCGCCGCCACCCTGCTGGTCAACGACCCACTGGAGTCCGACCACGTCACCTGGGCCTATGCCATCAACCTGCCGGATGGCCGGTTGCGGGCTAACGGAGCCCTCACCCGTAAGATTCACCCGACCCCACACCCGACGACCCCCTACCCGGACGTCGTTTTCACCTTCAGCGGCGAGTGGCACATCACCGCCTTCGGCGCACCATCGCTGCAAGGGACGATGCAGCTTGACAACGTGACGCACAGCCCGTTCAATGTGGGGACGCTCCTCTTCACGCCGCCGGCCGGCGGTTATGAGCTGGAGTACAATCCAAAACATATAGGCTCGATGTCGTTGTCGCTACCCAAGTTCCTGCATGTGCGCGTCCAGGGGGCGACCATCGCCCAACCGGCAGAGTTGGGCGGGGCCACACTGCCCGTGCAGGCCATCCTACCGCCGCCTGACATCATGTTGGAAGAGCATGATGGCGAGGAAGCTAAGATCTACTGCGGTGATTCGTCGCACAAGGACATTAGCTGCTTTGATCTGCGCGGTCCGGACGATGTGATGACGGCCGATGGCTGGCAGATCGACCGCAAGTATCAGATGCCCGACCTCATCGTTCAGGATCAGGCCAACCTGGTGATGTTCAACTCGGCCACTGCCGTCGAGGTCTTCAGTAGCGATCATCCTATGGCGAGCAGCGCCCAGGGGGTCGGCTTCAGCTTCCAGGCGTATGGCGCTACCGTCACCACCTATCAAGGTGCCTGCCCTGCTGCCAAATCACCCCCCGACCTGGCAGGAGGGCAAGTCGAAAATACGACCGTGGTCAAGGGTCATGGATTCATTGCTTTGCCCAACATCGGGGGTGGCGGGGGCGATGTATACGAGGAGCAGATAGCCGTCAGTTTTACGCTGTGCGAAACGTCTCTGCGCCAGATGAGCTTCGAATTCGGCAACTTCGAGTTTACCGGCCTGCCCATCGGCAACAGCGGCCTGTTTCTGCATTACGTCAGCGGTACGGTCAGCATCACGCCCCGCACGGTCAACGATCCGGGCTACACCACCGTTGAGCTGAAGACAGCCTTCCGGGGCATGAGCCCAAGTCTCAGCGGCTCGGTTCTGCACAATTACGGCCTGGTCACCATCGATTCCCGCGGCCTGTTCGACGTGCAGACGCGTTCGGGCATCAAGACCGTGGCCGATGTCGGGGTAGACGGTCATTTCTGGGTGGCCTGGAGCCCGCTCGATCTCGGCTTCGAGGTAGAGGCTTGCATGCCCCTGACGGGCTTTAATCCCGCCGAATTGCCATATCCTAAAATCTGCAATCCCAATTATCTCCTGACCGGCCACCTGCGGGCCCACATGTGGCGCGGGCAGGGCTGGCAGCATAAGTACCATTGGTTGCCCGATGACGATTCATTGCACGTCACCGCGCGCTTTGAGGCCAGGTTCAGTATCCCCAAGGGCGAACTCATCGACTGGGCGTTCGTCAAGGTGCCGCCGAGTACTATCACGTTGGAGTTTGAACTGGCCTTCGGCGAGTTTTGCACCAACAGCGGTTGCACCAGCTATGAATGGGGCGTGCTGGGAGCTGTGGGCGTGCTTGGGTTCGACGTCGGCATCTACTATGGCTTCAGCAGCAACATCAGTTTCATCCTGGGCAGCAACGATCACGTTTTAATCGATGAAGCCGGGGTCGTCGCCGCCAGCTTCGACCTGCAGGCAGCCGAGAGGGGCGCCACCCTTAAGGCGAATGCCTTTCCCATTCCTATCCAACGGCCCGTGCCAAGCGCCATGTTCGGCCTGGCCTGGGGATCGGGGACGCCCACCCTCACCCTGGTTGAGCCGGGGACGGGCCGCATTATCACTGCGGCTTCCACCGATCTTGATGTGCATGTGACAACATCGGCCGCCGATCCGGCCCAAACGATCATCGTCGTCGAGAATCCTCGGCAGGGCAACTGGCAGGTGAATATCGGCAACAGCGCCGGCGCAGCCTACAACTTTTTCTACTTCAGCAATCGCGGCCAGCCCACTGTAACCTTCGATCCGATGCCAAATCTGGGCAACGATCCGACGTCGGTCACCTTTGACTGGACCAGCGACGTGGAGCCGGGCGATACGGCCTACCTGAGCCTTTATTACCTCTCTGGCAGCGGTGGATTGACGACTACCCAGGAGATTGCCGGCCCCATCGTCGAACGTCTGCCCTTGCACGAAACCGGCAGCTACACCTGGGAGGAGATCGAGGCCCTGCCCGGCGGCGACTACACAGTTTATGCCCGCGTTGATAACGACACCGCACAGTCTATCAAAAACTGTAGCGAAGCTGAATACAACCCTGATCCTATGTCAGCCGCCGCCCAGTGCGCGATGCTCAAGCCGGGCCTGATGCTGCCGGTAGAGTACATGGAAGTCGGAAATCTGGCATTTGGAGACACCATCGCTCCCGCCGCGCCGCAAGTCAAAGATGCCCGCCCAGAAGGCATCAGTAACGTGGTGGTCCGCTGGCTGCCCAACGCGGAGTTGGACCTGGCGGGATACATTGTCACCTGCAACCAGGGTACGCTGAGCCGGACGGTTCGTGCACCAGGTCTATTCGAGGGGGTGCCGCCGGCTCCCGGCGTCCTGTCCCAGTTGGAAACAGCGCAGGTCAACGGCTTGAACGCGACCCAGGCGACCTGCTTCGTGCGGGCGTATGACAATAGCGGCAACATCAGTTCACCTTCATCGAATGTGGCAGCCACACCCACCGGTCAGATTCCCGCACCGCCCGCCGCAGTGACGAATGTTTTAGCCCCTGTGGTGAACGGAACTAGCGCAACGATTGTCTGGACGGGGGTACCTGGCGCCAGCGGTTATCAACTTTACTACGAGGCCGTCTATGCTGTTGCACCCCTTGTGAACAGCACAGAAGCGTCTGTCGGAACATCTGGGGCCGCGAGCGGCGGCGCTCAAGCGGCAGAGGGAACGTCTCCGCTCAACGTGGGCAACAAAACGAGCTTCACCCTCACCGGTCTGGCCGAAGGAATGACATACCGGGCCTGGCTTCGCGCCTATGATGCGGCCGGACGCACTAGCATGGCAGGGCCGGAGGTGCAGTGGACGGTTGAGCTCCAAGCGCCACCGGAGAGGCATTGGATATATTTACCGTTGATAGCAAAATAGCGGGCAAGTCTTTAACGATCACGAAAGCTATGCAAACGCTCGTTGGCAGGGAGGGGAACTGGACGGCCCGACGCTGGTGGTGCTGCCCAACGAGATTGCGCCCGGCGGCGATGGCAATCTGGAGAACGGCTGCTGACCTTTGCCGCCCCTGACTAACGATGCCCAGGTAAGGGTAATACCGTTGCGAAAGCCCGGCGAACCAGCCGGGCTTCAGAAGGGTCGGCGCTCAAGTATTTACAAACGACCACTGAACCGCCCCAAGCCAGCCTATCCCTGGACAGCAATGGCCTCGGCACAACGATGGCCCTGTGGCAGGAGTCTACCACCAGCCTTGCGGTTAATGTCTATGATGCCAACACCGGAACCTGGCAGGCGCTGCCCCCAATTCCAACAGGTTTCGGCAGCGCCGACGCGCAGATCACCTTCTTTGCCCCGCATCAAGCCTTGGCTGTTTGGAGAGAGAGCAATTTGGATCCTAATCTTACAAAGGACCAACTTGAAGCAATGCCTCTGGAAAATATTCTTTCATCGCAATATCTGGCCTATGCTACATGGGATGGTAATAGCTGGTCAGGGTCACAAGCACTCACGACGCCGAGCCTTGGCGAAGGTGGGGTGGTACTGGCGGCCTGCCCAAGCACCGATCCGGTTTGTCCGGCCGGTGGGGCAGTGACTGCGGTCTGGGAACGCAACACCTCTGCTGATTTCAATGCCCGTCAAACCCGCCTCTTTTACGCCACGTATCAAAATGGAGTATGGAGCCAGCCACAACCAGTCGATGCCACCAGTAATGCAACCGATATTCTACCGTCTGTTGCCTATCAAGGTGGTAAACCTGTTGTGGCCTGGGTACGCGACAGCGATACGGACTTAACTGACGTTTCTTCACGCCACATCCGCCTGCGTGTCCTCGACGGCAGCCCGGTAAGCACGCCTTCCGGTTTGCCGAACAGCATTGCCGAACTCAGTTTGATTGCCCAACCCAATGGAAATCTTTTACTGGCCTTCACCCAAGCCGAAAACAGTAAGCAACTGCTGGACAACCGCCGGCCACTGTCGCTGGCCGAGGCCATTTGCAGCGGAAATTCTTGCACCTGGAGTCATAAACTCCTGCGGGATGCCTTCGGACGTATTATTTATGCTGAACATCCTCAGT
>JBHHXL010000340.1:0-5274 GCA_046757065.1 Anaerolineae bacterium | reverse complement strand
TCGGTCGCCGCCCGCCGCCTTCAATTCACGCAAGGCTTGTTGAGCAATTTGGATATCCTCAAGGGTTTCCAGCCACTCAATCAGGGCTTCCCAGGCATCGAGGTCAAGAATGGCCAACCGTTTGCCTCCCACGGTTGCATACTGAACAGACTGTAGCGCTTCCAAACCGGTCATCGTCTTCCTCCCATTGAGCCAAGGTAACTACTACCCCATCAAGGCAATTATGTAATACCACGACAAATCTTGAAGACCCAATTTTACTTTACAAGAAGAAGGAACGCAAAGCAAGAGAGAAAAAAGGGTGCGTCCCAAAAATTAGGCGAGTTTCACATGTCATTCTGAACGCAGCGTAGCGGAGTGAAGAATCCCCAGAAACATTGCCTCCAAGCCATCTGCGTGGAGACTCTTCGCTCCCGTTGGTCGCTCAGAGTGACATGTTTCCTAAAATTTGGGACGCACCCAGAAAAAAGGACCATCCTCGCCATCGCCAGCAATCTGGGCGGCAGCAACAGCTCCAGCCGGGTGATCGCCGTCAGTGAGCAGACCACCCCTAGCCTGGATGAGGACCTCGAAGCGCTCGACATCTAGAGCGACCCTCGCTTCTGGCGGGACCAGAAGTGGGACGCCAACCCCACTTCGCTGCGCTGCATAGGACTGCGCGGCAATTTGTTGCTACAAGGGAGTACCGTTTGCCAACCAGCACCAAAGGTTGTTATAATTCAGGGCAATCCGCATTCCCGCTCAAAACGAGGTACCGATGCCATTTGAAGGCTTCCTGTCCGCCCTGGCCCAACTTTATCCCCGGGATCGATTGTTGACCCAACCGGTGCAACTGGCCCCTTACGAGTCGGACGCGCTGACCGCCTTCAAGGCTCGTCCGCGGGCGGTCGTCCTGGCCGAATCGCAGGAGGAGGTGATCGAAACGGTGCGGCTTTGCTATCGCGCGGAGGTGCCGTTCGTGGCCCGGGGCAGCGGCACCAGCCTGTCCGGCGGCTCCCTGCCCCTGGAAGACGGGATTGTCATCGCCCTCAACCGCCTCAACCGGATCATCCGCCTCGACCCCCGGGAGCGGATCGCCGTCGTCGAGCCGGGCGTGGTCAATCTCAATGTGTCGCGCGCCGCCGCGCCGCACGGCCTCTACTACGCCCCCGATCCCTCCAGCCAGCCAGTCTGCACCCTGGGCGGCAACGTGGCCTTTAACTCCGGCGGGGCGCATTGCCTCAAGTACGGTATGACCAGCAACCACGTCCTGGGGCTCAAGGCGGTGCTGCCCGATGGAGCGGTGGTCAGATTCGGGGGGGAGAGCCTGGAGGGGGTAGGTCCCGATTGGACCGGGCTGTTCGTCGGCTCGGAGGGGCTGTTCGGGGTGGCCCTGGAGATCACCTTGCGCCTGCTGCCCCGGCCCGAAACCTATCGCACCGTCCTGGCCGCCTACCCCAGCCTGGAGGCGGCGGGCGGGGCCGTGGCCCAGGTGGTGGCCTCGGGGCTGCTGCCCGGCGCAATGGAAATTATGGACGACCTGGCCATCGAAGCCGCCGAGGCGGCGGTGGGGGCCAACTACCCGGAAGGGGCCGCCGCCGTCCTCATCGTCGAGCTGGAAGGGGAGACGGTCCAGGTCGAGGCCGAATTTGCCACGCTGCTGGAGGTCATCCGGGCCTCGGGGGCCGACGAGGTGCGGGTGGCGCAGGACGAGGCGGACCGGGCCCGCATCTGGCAGGGGCGCAAGGGGGCTTTCTCCGCCGTGGGGCGGCTCAGCCCCGATTACATCGTGCAAGACGGCGTGGTTCCCCGCAGCCGCCTGGGGGAAGCCCTGGCCGAAGTCCAGCGCCTGGGGGCGGCTTACGACCTGCGCGTGGCCAACGTTTTCCACGCCGGGGACGGCAACCTGCACCCGCTGATCCTTTACGATGGGCGCGAGGCCGGCGCGCTGGAACGGGCGGAGGCCCTGGCCGCCGAAATCTTGCAGATGTGCATCCGGCTGGGCGGCTCGATCACCGGCGAGCACGGGGTGGGGGTGGAGAAGCGGGCCTTCCTGCCGGAAATGTTCGCCGCCGGCGATATGGACGCTATGCACCGCCTGCGGCGGGCGGTCGATCCCCGCCGGCTGGCTAACCGGGGCAAGATGCTGGCCGTCGAGGAGGCCGCCCGATGAACCTCCAGCCGGCCAGCCCGGCCGAGGTGCAGGCCATCGTCCGGGCCCAACCGCAGCTCCTGGCCCGAGGCGGCGGCAGCAAACCGGCCCTCTCCTCGCCGCCGCCCGGCATCCCCTGCCTGGACCTGTCCCGGTTGCGGGGCGTGCTCGAATACCAGCCCGAAGAGTACACCTTCACCGCTCTGGCCGGCACGCCCGTGGCCGAGGTGACGGCGCTGCTGGCCGGGCACGGCCAATCCCTGCCCTTCGATCCCATCCTGGCCGGACGGGGGGCGACGCTGGGCGGAACGGTGGCCGCCGGCGCCAGCGGCCCCGGGCGCTACCGCTTTGGCGGCGTGCGCGATTTTCTGCTGGGCGTGCGCTTCGTGGACGGGGCCGGCCACCTCATTCGCGGCGGCGGCCGGGTGGTCAAAAACGCCGCCGGCTTCGACCTGCCCAAGCTGATGGTCGGCAGCCTGGGGCGGCTGGGCGTTCTGCTTGAGCTGACCTTCAAGGTGTTTCCCCGGCCCCCGGCCCGGGCCACGCTCGAGGTCAACTTCGACGCCGGGCTCGAGGCCGCGCTGGCGGCGATGGTCCGCCTGACCACCTCCCCCCTGGACCTGGAGGCGCTCGATTTGGAGCCGCCCGGCAAGCTCTGGATTCGCCTGGGCGGGCCCGCCGCCATCCTGCCGGCCCGCCTGGATCGACTGCAAACCCTGACCGGGGGCGGCCAGGTCCACACCGGCTCCGCCGATGAAGTCCTGTGGCGGGCGGTCCGGGACTTCCACTGGCTTCCCCAGGGCTGGTCGCTGGCGAAGGTCCCCCTCACCCCCCGCCAGATTCCAGGCCTGGACGAACGCCTGGCCGCGCCCGGCGCCCGGCGGCGCTACAGCGTCGGCGGCAACCTGGCCTGGATCGCCTGGCCGGACGACCCCGGCGCGCTGGATGAAATCCTGCGCTCGCTGGACCTGGCCGGGCTGGCCCTGACCGGCCCGGCGGCCCAACCCTGGCTTGGCCTGAGAACGGGGGCCGGCGGAGCCTTCGGCCAGCGGGTCAAACAGGCCCTCGATCCGGCGGGCCGCTTCCCGGAGGTGTAGGCCGTGCAGCACGCCATCCCGGTCAAAACGCTCGGTCCCCAGGGAGGGACTATGGCCCGCGCCGTGGAAGCCTGCGTCCATTGCGGGTTCTGTTTACCCGCCTGCCCCACCTACCACGCCCTGGGCGAAGAGATGGACTCCCCGCGCGGGCGGATCATCCTGATGAAGGAGGCCCTGGAAGGGAACCTGGCCCTGGCCGACACCCTGCCCTACCTGGACCGCTGCCTGGGCTGCCAGGGCTGCCTCAGCGCCTGCCCCTCCGGCGTGGCCTACGGGGACCTGCTGGCCGCGTTCCGGGCCTATTCGGAGGAGCGCCGGGCGCGGGGACCGCTCGGCCGGGCCAGCCGCTGGTTGATCCACGAAACGCTGCCGTACCCGGGGCGCTTTCGCCTGGCCCTGCGCCTGGGCCGCCTGGCCAGACCGTTCCACGGCCTGGCCCCCAACGCCTTCAAACCGATGCTCGATCTTCTGCCCGCCGGCATCCCGCCCGCCCCGCCTCTGCCCGAAATTTACCCGGCCCAGGGCAAGCGCCGGGCCCGGGTGGCGATGCTGGCGGTTTGCGTGCAGCAGGTGCTGGCCCCGCAGATCAATTGGGCCACGCTGCGCGTCCTGGCCCGCAACGGGGTGGAAACGCTCATCCCCAGGGAGCAGGGCTGCTGCGGGGCGCTGGCGCTGCACGCCGGGGAGGGCCAACGGGCGCGGGCCCTGGCCGAACACAACCTGCGGGCCTTTCCCGAGCCGGGGGCGGTGGACGCCATCATCACCAACGCCGCCGGCTGCGGTTCGGGGATGCGGGAATACCCCCTCCTCTTCCGGGGCCGGCCCCAGGAAGCCCAGGCGCAGGCTTTCGCCCGTAAGGTCAAAGACGTGAGCGTCTTGCTCACAGAGCTGGGTCTGAAGCCGCCGCCGCCGTTGCCCCAACCCGTTCGCGTGGCCTACCACGATGCCTGCCACCTGCTCCACGCGCAGGGGGTGGAGGCCGCTCCCCGGCAGCTCCTGGCCCAAATCCCCAACCTGACCCTGCTGGAGATCCCGGACGGCGAGTTATGCTGCGGCTCGGCGGGGACCTACAACCTCGAGCAACCCGACCTGGCCCGGCAGTTGGGGGAGCGCAAGGCCCGGCACATCCTCGACACGAACGCCGGCGCGGTGGCGACGGGCAACATCGGCTGCCTGACCCAGATCGAGGCCCACCTGGCCGCCCTCGGACGCCCGCTGCCCCTCTTCCACACCCTGGAATTGCTGGACCGGTCCTACGCCACGGCCCAGGGCTGAAGCGGGTTCGGTTTTGGCCGGTTCCTATTCTCCGCCAGACGTGATATAATGTTTGCTAAAGAAGGGATTGGAGATTAGAGATTAGAGATTTGGAGACACGTGCACCTGCGCGAAGTGCCGGGGTTGAGGATTGGAGATTTGGGCGTTTTGATCGCTAATCTCCCCATCTCCAATCTCCCCATCTCCAATCTCCAAAGCGAGGGTTGATGGACAACGAGTCGGGTTCCGAGCCTGACCGGACGGTGATGGATCACACACCCACAGCCACGCTGGTGGCCCAAAAGGGGCCAAGCGCGGGCCAACGTTTTCCGTTGCACGGCGAAGTAAACCTGGGCCGCGACCGCAGCAATGTGATGGTCTTCCTCGATAAAAAGGTGTCGCGCCATCACGCCAAGTTGATCCCCATCGATGAGACCTACATCATCACCGACCTGGGCAGCTCCAACGGAACCTTCGTCAACGGCATCCGTATCGGCCAGCCGGTGCGCCTGTATACCGGGGACGCCATCCGGATCGGGGACACGGAGTTGAAGTTCTTCGCCGGGGATGTGCCCGACCCGGCGACGGGCCCGGCCCAGGCCCGATCCACGCCTCCGACCCCTCTGGTAGATTTGAGCCCAAATGCGCCCATTCTTGAGCGCCCCTGGCTGAATCAAGCTGAAAGACCGCTGTGGATCGTCATCGGTTGTGGCGGGGGGGTTTTGATTGGGCTGACGATCTTGATCGCCCTGGTGATGGGCTATCTGCTGGGGCAAAACCTGCTGTGAGCAG
>JBHHXL010000339.1:0-5296 GCA_046757065.1 Anaerolineae bacterium | reverse complement strand
ACCCGCCTGTTGAACGGCTACTTCAGCCGCATGATCGCCCTGATTGAGGCCGAGGGCGGCGAAGTGGTTAAATTCAGCGGCGACGCGGTCACCGTCGTCTTTCCGGCGGAGGCCGGACAGGCCGGATTGGGGATTGCCACCCGCCGGGCGCAGCAAGCCGCCCAGGCCATGCAGGCGGCTATGAGCGAATTCACCACCCTGGAAACCAGCGCCGGGCCGGTAGCCCTGGCTATGAAGATCGGCCTCGGCGCCGGAGAGATTCTGGCGGCCCGCGTGGGCGGCGGGCGCGGTCGCTGGGAGTATGTCATCGCCGGCGACCCGCTGCGCCAGGTGGCCCAGGCCGAGCACCAGGCGCAAAAGGGCCAGATCATCCTCAGCCCCGAAGCCGAAGCCATCATCGCTCCCAATCCTGTCAATCCCCGTCCCCTGCCTCAGCCGGATTGGACGCAGGTTCAGGACCCGGCTGCGGTCGAAGCGGCTCTGCGCTGCTACGTGCCCGGCGCAGTCATCGCTTCGCTCGAGGCCGAATTGCAAGATTGGCTGGCCGTGCTGCGCCCGATGACGGTCCTATTCGTAGGCGTTGACGGGCTCGATTACGAGCAGGCCGACGCCGTAAGCCGGCTGCACGCCTTCTTGCGGGCTTCGCAGGAAACCATCCACCGCTACGAGGGCCTGATCAACAAGCTCGCCGTTGATGACAAGGGAACCATTTTAATCGCCCTGTTCGGGGCGCCCCCCTTTGCCCACGAGGACGATCCGGTGCGGGCGCTGCGCTGCGCCCTCGATTTACAGGCGATGGCCGGGGCGCAAGGTCTGCAACTGGCCATCGGCGTGACCACGGGCCGGGTCTTCACCGGTCCTGTCGGCAGCGAAACCCGGCGCGAGTACACGGTCATGGGCGATACGGTCAACCTGGCCGCCCGCCTGATGGTCGTAGCCGGGCCGGGCCAGGTGCGCTGCGACTACGAAACCTATCACCGGACGCAGGGCAAGCTGACCTTCGACAATCTACCGGCAGTTCGGGTCAAAGGCAAAGCGGGCCTCATCCGCGTTTATCGCCCCACCGGCGAGGTGGGGCGCGAAGCCGAGGCCAAAACCGACGGCGTCTTGATCGGGCGTAAGGCGGAGATTGCCAAATTCCTGGCGACCCTGGACGACATTCAAAGCAACGGCGGTCGCGCCCGCTGCCTGCTTCTCGAAGGCGAGGCCGGCATTGGAAAATCGCGCCTGGTGGAGGAGATGATCCAGCTGATGCGCGAACGCGGCCTGGCCGGGTTGCTGGGTATGGGCCTCAGCATCGAGCAGCAGACGCCCTATCGCGCCTGGCGGGACATCTTCTCCGCCTACTTCGACCTGGATGAGGTGGACGATCTGGCCGAGCGCCAGCAGCGGGTTCGGGACCAGGTCCGGGATGTCGTTCCCGATCTGATCGAGCGCCTGCCCCTGCTGAACGATATGTTGAACCTGGGCCTACCCGAAAACGAGCTGACGGCGTCGCTGGATACCCATCTCCGGCACGAAAGCCTGGTTTCCCTGTTGCTGGCCTTGCTGCGGGCCTGGGCGGCGGAGAGGCCGCTGGTCCTTATTTTGGAGGATGCCCACTGGCTTGATTCGCTGTCGTGGGATTTGACGCTGCAGGTTATGCGCGCCTTCACCGTTGCTCGCGTGCCGCTGCTGTTGGTCCTGGCTATGCGCCCCCTGGAAGGCGAGGCTATGCGCATCGAACCGCTAACCCTGGCCAGTCTGGACGAAACCGAGCATCTCGCCCTGGATTCCCTGTCGCCGGAGGAGACGCTGGCCCTGGCCGCTGCCCGGCTGGGCCTGGCCGGCGACGGCCTGCCCGAAGCCGTGGCCGATCTGGTTCGGGCGCGGGCCGGGGGTAATCCCTTCTTCGCCGAGGAGATGGTCTACGCCCTGCGCGACAACGGCCTGATCACCGTCCAGACCGAGGGCGGCCAACCCCGCTGCCTCATCAGCGGCGACCTGGATCGGGCCAGCGAAGCCTTGCCGGACACCATCCAGGGCATCGTCCTGTCGCGCATCGACCGGCTGCCGCCGGAGGAACAGCTAGCGCTCAAGGTGGCCGCCGTCATCGGCCGCACCTTTATCTACACCACCTTGCACGACACCCTGGGCGAGCATATGGAGATCAGCGATCACTTGCTGAAGGTTTTCCTCGAGCACCTGGCCCACCTGGATTTGACGCCGCTGGAGGCCCCGGAGCCGGAATTGACCTATATCTTCAAACACATCATCACCCAGGAGGTAGCCTACGAAACGCTGCTCTTCGCCCAACGCCGGCAATTGCACCGGGCGGTGGCCGGCTGGTACGAGCGCACGTTCGGCGATGATCCCGCGCTTGCCGCAGTTGAGGGGGGGGAATCACCTTTAGCGCCTTACTACCCGTTGCTGGTCTATCACTGGCATCAGGCCGAGGACAAAGCCCGCGAACGGCATTACGCCCGGTTGGCCGGCCATTGGGCGGCGGCTCAATTCGCCAATGTGGAGGCGGCGGGCTATTTCAGCCGGGCGTTGGACCTCACCCCGGAAACCGATCTGGCGGCGCGTTACGACCTGCTGCTGGCCCGGGAGGCGGTCAATGACTTGCGCGGCGAGCGAGAGGCGCAGGCTGAGGACCTGGCGGGACTGGCGGCTCTGGCCGAGGCGATGAAAGACGACCGCCGGGGGGCTGAAGTTGCCTTACGACAGGCCAACTATTGGGAGGTGACCAGCGACTACCCGGCGGCTTTGCAGGCGGCGCAGCAGGCCGTGGAGCAAGCCGCTCTGGCTCAAGACACAACGAGCGAGATGGAGGGCTACATCACCTGGGGCAAGGTCCTCTGGCGTCAGGGAAACTACGACGCAGCCCGCGAGCAGCTGGATCACGCCCTGGCCCTGGCGCAAAACGCCAGCAACCGCTACGGCGAAGCGCGGAGTTTATACTACCTGGGGCACGTATCCCTTTACCAGGGCAACTATCCGGCAGCGCAGGACCGCTACCGGCGGGCGCTGGAGATTTACCGGGCCGAGGGCCACCGCCAGGGCGAAGCCGATAGCCTCAGCATCCTGGGCGTGACTTATTATGAATTGGGTAATTATCCAGCAGCGCGGGATCACGATGAACATGCCTTATCCATCTACCGCACCATCGGCGACCGCCAGGGCGAAACCATCACCCTGGGCAATCTCGGTACGGTTTATTGCGATTTGGGCGACTATCAAGCCGCGCGAGACTACCACCAGCAGGCGCTGGACATTCGTCTCACGATCGGGGACCGCTGGGGGCAGGCGGCAAGCCTGGTCAACCTGGGCCTGGTTTACCACGATCTGGACGAGAATGAAACGGCTCGAACACACTGCCAGCAGGCGCTGGCCATCCAGGAAGAGATCGGCGACCGGCGCGGCCAGGGCTATAGCCTGACCTACCTGGGCCACGCCCTGGCCGGCCTGGGGGACTTGCCCGCCGCCGCCAAAGTTTATGACCGGGCCATTCACCTGCGCCGCGAGTTGGGCCAGCACAGCCTGGCCATCGACGACCTGGCCGGGCTGGCCCGCGTCGTCTTCGCCCAGGGCAAGGCCGGTGAAGCGGCCCAACAAATCGAAGAGATACTGAGCTGGATTGAGGCTCACGGCACGGAAGGCATCGAGTACCCCCTCCAGGTTTACCTGACCTGCTACCACATCCTCCGCTCAACCGCCGACAGCAATCCGGCGGGGATTGAGCGCGCCCACACAGCCCTGAGCAAAGCCCACGCGGCTCTGATGGAGCAAGCCGCCAACATCAGCGATGAAACCCTGCGGCGCAAATTCCTGGAAAGCGTCAAAACCAATCGGGAGATCATCACCGCCTGGCGAACGAAAGCGGACTAGAGAACCAGGCTTGAAGTAGCCCCCTTGTATCTTTGCCCCCGATACGCTACAATACCCGCCGGGCGCGGTCCGGTTGAGGGTCGCAGCATCACAAAACAATGGATACAGGCAGGTCTATGATTCGCGTTTTATTTGTATGTCTGGGAAACATTTGCCGGTCGCCAATAGCCGAAGGGGTCTTGCGGCAGTTGGTGCAGGAAACCGGCTTGTCGGACCAGATTGAAATCGACTCGGCTGCCACCAGCAGCTATCACATCGGCGAACCTGCGCACCGGGGGGCGCAGCGGGTGTTGGCCCAGAATGGCATTCGCTACCAGGGTCGCTCCCGGCAAATCCGGTACGCCGATTTTGGCGATTTCGACTACTTGATCGCGATGGACACGGACAATATGCGCGATCTGCAACGCGTTGGGAGCCGGGCCGTTGAGGGCAAAGTTTACCGCTTGCTCGATTTCGCCAGCCGGAACACCGAACACGACGTGCCCGATCCGTACTACACCGGGGATTTTGAACACGTCTACCAACTGGTTGAAGACGGCTGCCAGGGTTTGCTGGACCATATCCGAAACCAACATAGCTTGAACCCGGTTGAGGCTGAATAGCTTGAGGAATATGCCACCTGGCATACCTGGTATATCCAGTCTGGCCGGTTCAAAATAGCCATTTGTGATAAAAAAAATATGCCGTTTGCCACTCGACACGCTATGCGAAATTTAATATACTTAACGTAGATTCCGGTTTACTAATGTAACGAAATAATTGAGCCGGCCAGAACGGGCCAGGCAAATCTTCTCCCCCTCCAGAGTGATCTCAAGATCATTCTTTTTTCATTCTCTGGCAGTAAAGGTGAGCGATAGACTCCCACCAGTCAGATGTGATACCCTGTAAACTGGGCCTGGTACTGCATCCTGTTCCAGAAAGAGTTTTATAATGGAGTACCGTTGTGGGAAAGGGCGCGTCCAGAATTTCCCAGCGCCGCCCAGCTTGCTGGGCAGGCGCAAAAACCTGGACAAACCAGGGGGGCCGCACCCCCCAGCCCATCCTAAAACTTCGGACAGACCCGGTGGGAAACCAGCGAGCTTGGGGCGAATGATGAGCAGACGAGTAATAATTCTTGGAATGTTGCTTCAATTTGCACTGCTGTCAACGTTATGGCTGACTAACGCCGTTACCGTTGACGCAGACTCTTCTCGCGCAGCCAATTCAGCCGCTTCAAACCAGCCCTATAGCAATAAGGGATTTCCCGGCGCTCCCCAGAATTCGCCAGATTCCCGCAAAAGAAAAGATTGTGATTACACCATCTGGCGGGGGGTAGCGGTAGCGGATGGTTGGGGGAACTACGAGGATGTCAAGGCGGGGGACACGGTTTGCCTGGAGGCGGGCTGGCGGGGGGGTCTGGTGCTGCGGAACTTTCGGGGCACGGCCC
>JBHHXL010000338.1:0-5305 GCA_046757065.1 Anaerolineae bacterium | reverse complement strand
CTGCCCGACCCGTCGCTGCTGCTGCTGTTGGGCGGTGCGCTATCGCTGGGCCTTGGCCTGCTGAGTCGCCGGAAAGACTAAACCCTACGAGACTCCTCCTCGTCTCTTGTAGCAGGTATTCGCTCCGGCGGATACCCCCAGGCCCTCGCTCTTTGGGCGAGGGCCTGCCTTTTTGCCGTTCCCAAATCTCTGGCCGAAAACTTGCGGACCCCCCTCGCTTCGCGTCCCCCCGCTTGCGGGGGGAACGATCAGGCCGGCGCTCCGGGGCACGCCCTCTTCTCCGCGTCCCCCCGCTTGCGGGGGGAACGAGGGGGGTAAAAACAAAATCCGCCCCCAAACTGAAATGCACTCCTCGCTTGGGTGCACGAACGATCTGTTTCTGGATAGACATAATGCTGGATGGCTTGACTCTGTGACGCTGAAGTATCCACGTCGCTGTACCCTCTGGTCTGGATTCTGGGCCGATTTATAGCCCGGATTACCAGAATTTCCGGATTAAGACGCCCAAATCCGCTCACGCTCCGCGTGCAAATTCGGGCTATGAGACGCGCCAAAACCCTCTAACAGATCTTTCGTGCACCCCATCGCTTTCCGTCTCTGGCAGAATCAACCGGTTTGAATTATAATCAAGCAAGAACGGAGCGGAAGAGCGATTTATCGCTTATCGTTCATAGGAGCAGAAGGTGGAGTCTGTTCGTCGTTGGATGTTGAATTTTGGCCTTTGGCCGCGCGTGGCCATTGCCATCAGCCTGAGCTTTATCACGCTGTCCGTTGCTTATGGAGTGCTTGGGGAGCGGGCCGTGCGCGACGGGGCCGACCGCGTGCTTAACGAGCGTCTGGTCATCGCCCAGATGGCTGCCAGCCAGATCGACGACTTGCTGGAACGGGCAGTTTCCGAATTGCAAAGGGCCAGGCGTTTTGCCGATTTCGATCCCGCCGACCCGGACCTGTTGGCAGAGGCCGATGTCTTGTCTCACACATACGGTCGGGTCGGCATCTTTACCTCCGGGGTGGTTTTTCTGGACCCCAGGGGGTATGTCATCCTCTCGCATCCGTCCGGCCTCTATCCATTAGGGGCCAATCTATCCGGTCTGCCTCACATCACTCAGGCTATGGCCCGTCGCGAGATGACCGTCTCCGATCCGTTTCGCGACTCGGTGACTGACAGAGCCGTGGTGGCCGTGACCGTGCCCATTTTTGAAAAAGGACACTTCCGGGGTCTGCTCAGTGGTCTGGTTGACCTTGACGGGCAAATGGTGATGGCGCCCCTGGAGCAGACGGCCGCGTTGGGGCACACCGGCCACGCCGTGCTGGTCGATGGGCAGGGCCGGGCGCTGGCCTCGACCCTGGACCTGCCGTTTCTGTCGCCTGGTGAGCACTCCCATTTTTATCGCCGGGCCGTAGCCGGGGGGGTGCCAATAGTTGATACCGTTCCCTTTGAATTGAACCTCCCCGGCGAAGAGGAGGGCCATGCTCACGTGATGGCCTTTGCCCCGTTGCGCCTCGCGCCCTGGGGGGTGGCCGTCGGCGGGGATGTGGACGAAACCTTTGCCGGGGTCAGCCGGCTGCGCCTGGGGCTGGCCTTGCTCAGTGTTGTGGCTCTGGTGAGTATCTGGGCGGCAACGTTGATTGGGACACGGCGTCTGGTGCGGCCGGTGCAGCTTTTGACCGAAGCGGCTCAGCGGATCGCCGGCGGCGACTTACACACGCCGCTTGAAGCCTCGGAGGGCGGCGAGATTGGGGCGATGGCCGTGGCTCTGGAGCGGATGCGGTTGCTCCTGCTGTCTAACATCGAGGAGCTGGCCCGCTGGAACGAAACCCTCGAAGCCAGGGTCGCCAAGCGCACCAAAGCCCTCCACCGGCAACAGGCTTTGACCCAGCAGCTTCTGCATCGAGTGATCACCGCTCAGGAAGAGGAGCGGGCGCGTCTCTCGCAGGAGTTGCACGATGAGATCGGCCAGACGCTAACCGCCGTGCAGCTCAGTCTGGAACGGCTGGCCCGGTCGCTGCCTGCCGGAGAAATCCAGGCCCGCGAACGGTTGGAGCGGGCCGAGGTACTGACCGAAGAGGCCATCGTTGACCTGCGCCGGGTGATCGCGGCCCTGCGGCCGGGCGTACTGGACCAATTGGGTCTGGAGCCGGCCCTCGGTTGGATTGCGGACCATACCTTGCGCCCCCTGGGCTTGAATGTAACCATCGACGTCGAAAACCTGCGCGCGCGTCTGCCCGGCGAGATTGAAACGATTCTCTTCCGCATCGCCCAGGAAGCGATGAGCAACGTGGCTCGTCACAGCCAGGCCCGGAATCTGGATGTTCATCTAAAATATGCCGGCGGCCAGGTCGCTATGACGCTTGCGGATGACGGGCAGGGTTTTGACCTGTCGGCCGTGGATTCGGCGCCCGAATTGGGCCGGGGTTTGGGCCTGGCCGGTATGCAGGAGCGAGCATCCCTGGTCGGCGGCCAGGTGACGGTGCAAAGCACACCCGGCCGGGGGACGACGGTGCACGTCATTGTCCCCGCCCTGGTCCCAGCGGCAACCGGAGAATCAACCCGGGGCGGGAATCCTATGAAGGCGCTGCTGGTTTCCTGATCGATAGTGCCCGGCGCCTTATCCCTCAGAGACCCCTGTTTTCTTAGAGACGGTCTAAAAAGTCGGGTTTCAGGTGACCGGCACTTAAAAACGTTCAAACCCAGGGCAGAATAGGGCCGAATTTCACGAAGTTAATCGCAAAAGTGCCGGTCACCTTGCCCCCTCAAATACTTTTCAGACAGCCTCTTAGGAGGAAGCATTGCCGAAAGAGATTCGCCTGATCATCGCCGATGACCACGCAGTGGTGCTAGAAGGGTTGAGAAGCCTTTTAGAAGACGAACCGGACATAAACGTTGTTGGGCAGGCCGGCAGCGGTGAAGAGGCCCTGGCCCTGGTTCGCCGGCAGCGGCCAGATATTGCCTTGCTCGACATTACGATGCCCGATATGAACGGCCTGGAAGCCGCGCGCCAGATCGCCTCTGAGTTGCCAGAAGTCAAAACCCTGATCCTGACGATGCATGAGGAAGAAGCCTTCTTCTTCGAAGCGCTGCGCTCCGGCGCGGCCGGATACGTTCTCAAAGGGGCCGGCAGCGAAGAGCTGCTCAATGCCATCCGCGCCATCCACGCCGGCGGGGTTTATTTGCCTTTCAAACTGGCCGGCAGTCTGGTGCGCGACTATTTGAAGCTCCATCCTCAGCCAAACAACGATGACATCTTGACTTCCAGGGAACGCAGCATCCTGGCCCTCATTGCCCAGGGGTTAACGAACCGGGAGATCGCCGAGCGCCTCACCCTGAGCATCAATACCGTCAAGACCCATCGCCTTCATATTTACCAGAAACTTGACCTGCACGATCGTGCGGCTTTGATAGATTATGCCTTGCGCCACGGGCTTCTCCGTCCCTGAGAGACGGTCTGAAAAGTCGGGTTTCAGGTGACCGGCACTTAAAAACGTTCAAGCCCAGGGCAGAACAGGGCCGAATTTCACGAAGTTAATCGCAAAAGTGCCGGTCACCTTGCCCCCTCAAATACTTTTCAGACAGCCTCTGAGGAGCCAATATCACCCCTTTCCACCCCCAATATCACCCCAGGGGGGTGATGTCCTCAACCTCCACTTCCTCTATAATGGTTATGATTTTAGATTCGCGAAAGAGTTCGCGGTCTGAGGCCACAGTGCGTCAAAGTATAATGCGCTTCCCTCCTTTCCTGGAGATGCCACGGCGTTGGCTGGACGAAGCATGACCAATGATGTGATCAGGCTCAACGCAATCGTCAATGATATTAACAAGTGCTTATCCGATCTGGCTGAGCTGGGACGGGGCGGTTTCCAGGCTCCCTTAGTGATCACCCCGGATGAACTTGCGGAAATGATGGGCCAACCCGTCGGCCAATGGCGGGTGCAAAGCAATGACCTGCTATGGTTTTACGGCCTTAAGATCGTGGCCTACACCCGGCTGATGCTGGAGCAGTCGGCCCGTATCTTTCGGCAGGTCGATGACCGGGAATTTGCCAGACGGGCCGCGCAAATCATTGATAGCGTTGATGCCCAGTTTCATCCATGTGAGACCGCCCTGAAGGTCTATGGCAAGCTTTCCCAAACCATTGTCACCGGTGGCGCGAATGAATCTTAAAAACCGCCGGGATCAACCCGCCGGGGAACTGTTGGATACCCTGGTCAAAATCGTTTCCAGAACAAGTGCAAAAGTGACCGGCACTTCTGGAAAGAATAAAGTGCCGGTCACTGAAAGTTGCTGAAGAGGTTTTTCAGGCCACGCCGTCGGGGGCCGAAATGGGAGTCCCGCCCCCCGGCTACAGGCGCTAAACGCATAGTCAGGGTTTGCCGGCGCACTTTTCGCAGAGCGTCGAAATGAAAGGAGAAACATATATGAGCTAAATTCTTTGGTACGAAACATACTGTTGTGAACGTCATGCCACTATGTCCTTCGAGGGAGGTTTGAGTACTATGAAGTCTAAGTTATTTGTAGCTGCTGGATTGTTGTTGCTGCTGCTGGGGTTGTTTGTAGGCGTGGCCGGGGCTCAGGATGATGCCGTCATCCAGGGCGGGCTGCTCTACGACAAGTGGTGGAAGGTGGTTGGCGCGGATGAACCCACTACGGACCATCCGCTGTGGGCCACACAATCGACCAACACCCGCAGCGGGGCAGACACCTGGCGCTGCAAGGAATGTCACGGCTGGGATTACAAAGGCAAGGACGGGGCCTACGGCTCCGGGTCGCACTTCACCGGTTTTCCTGGGGTGTTTGATGCCCGGACGAAATCGGTTGATGAGATCGTTGCCGCATTGAAGGGCGGCAGCAATTCGGACCACGACTTTTCGACGGTGATGGACGATGCGGCCTTGAACAATCTGGCGGTGTTCATCCAGAACGTGCTGGACCAGAGCCAGTACATCGACTATGCGACCAAGTCGCCCATCGGCGGAGACGCGGCCAATGGCCAGGTCCTGTTCGCAGACAACTGTGCTCTATGCCACGGGGAAGATGGGACTGACCTAAACTTCCATACGCCGGACGATCCGGAGTATGTGGGCACGGTTGCTGCCGGCAACCCCCAGGAGTTTCTGCACAAGGCCCACTACGGTCAGCCCGGTTCGACGCCAAGAATGATCGCCGGCCTGGAGAAGGGCTGGACCACGGATCAGATCGTCGACGTGTTGGCCTTTGTCCGGACGTTGCCGACAGGTGCGGCCGAGGAACCGGCCACGTTGCCGGTGTCCGGGGGCGTGCTGCCCGACCCGTCGCTGCTGCTGCTGT
>JBHHXL010000337.1:0-5309 GCA_046757065.1 Anaerolineae bacterium | reverse complement strand
CGTTCCTGGGGCGGGGTCGATCACATCATCAAGGCCCACAGCCTGAACCCCAACGCCCTGCGGGCCCTGATGATCTTCTACAACGGCGTTATGCACGGCGATTGCGACCTGACCCTGGCCCAGCGGGAGATGATCGCCGTCACCGTCTCCGTCCTCAACCGCTGCCGGTACTGAATACGCCACCACGGGGAGGGCCTCCTCAGAGAAGTCAACGACCCGGAATGGGTCGAGACGATGAAACGCGATTACCGCCAGGCCAGGTTGGGCGAGGCGGACCGGGCTATGCTCGACTACGTGGCGAAGCTGACCCTCACCCCCGCCGACGTGGTAGAACCCGATGTGCTTCGTCTGCGCCGGGCCGGTTTTGGCGACAAGGCCATCCTGGAGATCAACCAGATCACCGGCTTCTTTGCCTGGTGCAACCGCACCGTCGATGGTCTGGGCGTTGAATTGGAGAATTTTTGGGAGCAGGGCCTGTCGAATTTATAGCGTCGGTTGTTTCAGATCGTTGGATCTGGTTCAAAATCTACAAGAGGCAAATTGCAAAAGGAGGAAAGTCTCATGCAAAAAGTATCGAAGTTGTTTGCAGTTGTGTTGTTGCTGTCGCTGCTGGTGACCGGCGTTGCCAGCGCCGCCAGCCCACCCTTGCAGGAGGGCGAGGCCTACACCGTGCAGGCCGACGACTGGTTGAGCAAGCTGGCCGATAAGTTCTATGGCGACATCTTCGCCTGGCCGGCCATCTGGCTGGCAACGAACGCCAAGGCCGCCGAAGACTCCAGCTTTGCCACCATCGACAACCCCAACCTGATCGAGATCGGGCAGGTGCTGTGGATTCCCAGTCCTGAAGAAGCCCAGGTGTTGCTGGCCGAGCGTAAAGCCAGGGCCGCCGTCGATATTAAGATCGGCTTTATGGGGCCGTTGACCGGCGGGGCCGCTTTCCTGGGCCAGGAGCAGTTGAACTTCGCCAAGGTGGCGGTCGAGCTCTTCAATGAGGAGACCGGCTTCAACGTGCAGGTGGTCGAGGGCGATACCGAGATCAACCCTGACCAGGGCAAGATCGTGGCCGAGCGGTTTATCGCCGATGACAGCATCTACGCCGCGGTTGGGCCGTCGGGTAGCCAGGTGTGCGAGGCCACCCAGCCGGTCTTCGCCGATGCCGGTATGGTGCACATCACCCCCTCCTGCACCCGCATCAGTCTGACCGATCCGGGCACCGCTACCTTCTTCCGCCCCATCCCGCACGACGGCCTGCAAGGCCCAACCGATGCCAACTACATGGTCAATGTCCTGGGCGCTACCTCGGCCTATCTGGTCGATGACCAGTCCTCCTATTCCGTCGGTCTGACCGACGAGGTGGAAGCGGGCCTGAACGCTCTGGGCGTAACCAACGTGGAACGGGCCTCGGTCACGCAAAACGACACCGATTTCTCTTCGTTGGTGACGGCTATTATTGCCGCAAACCCCGACGTGGTCTTCTTCCCCGGCCAGATCTCCAGCCAATTGGGCACGATGGTCGCCCAACTGCGGGAGCAGGGCTACCAGGGCACCTACTTCCTGGGCGATGGCGGCTTTGACATCAGTTGGGTCGAGTCGGCCGGCGCTGCCGCCGAGGGCACCTACCTGTCCTTCTTCGCCCCCGACCCCCACTTTGTGGCGCAGGCCAGGGATTACAACTCCCGTTACCAGGCCCGCTATGGCGATTTTGGGGCGTTTGGCGGCCCGTCCGCCCTGGCGGCCCGGATCGCTCTGGAGGCCATTGAGCGTTGCTTCGAGGCCGATAACCTGAGCCGGGCCTGCGTGGTCGAAGAAACGGCTGCCACCGATATGGCGGATAGTCTGCTGGGTATCTCGGTTTCCTTCGGTGAGGGCAACCAGATCAACGGCGGCGAGTTCTTCATCTTCCAGGTGCAAGAAGGCAGCTTCGTTCTGGTTGGGCCGTAAACGTAATTATCTCATCCCCTACCCCCTCCCCCAACGTCGGGTCCCCCGTTGCCGGGGGAGGGGGACCCCCTGAATTCAATCTATGGAACAATTCCTGGCTCAGCTTCCACAAACGATCATCAATGGCCTGACCCTGGGCAGCGTCTACGCCCTGATCGCTCTGGGCTATTCGATGGTCTACGGCGTGTTGAAATTGCTCAACTTCGCCCACGGCGACGTGTATATGATCGGGGCCTACCTGGGTTACGCCGTGCTGATCACCCTGATCCCCGAAAGCGGCCCACTACTGCCCACTGCTATCATCATCCCGCTGATGATTCTCGTGGCGATGGTCGGCACCGGCGTTCTCGGCGTCAGCATCGAGCGCTTTGCCTATCGCCCCCTGCGCAATGCCCCCCGCATCGCGCCGCTGATCAGCGCCCTGGGCGTTTCGTTTGTTCTGCAAAACCTGATTCAGCTTACCATCAGCCCCCGCCCCCTCAGCTACGGCAGCGGCACGCTGATCCCGACCGACTCCAACGTTTTCATCGGCGACCTGCGCATCCATACCTCCCGCATCCTGGTCATCGTTACCACCCTCGTCTTGATGCTGGCCCTGACCTATTTCGTGCGCGGCACACGGTTGGGCCGGGCTATGCGCGCCGTGGCGATGGACATTGACGCCGCGGAGATGATGGGCGTCAACGTGGACCGGGTGATCATGATCACCTTCTTCGTCGGCTCGATTCTGGCGGGCGGGGCCGGTGTCCTGGTCGGGATCGTGTTCTTCTCCATCCGGCACACGATGGGCTTCATCGCCGGCCTCAAGGGCTTTACCGCCTCGGTGGTGGGCGGTATCGGCAACATCCCTGGGGCGGTGCTGGGCGGTTTGCTGCTGGGGGTGGCCGAGGCTCTGGCCACGGTCTACATCTCGCCCACGTTCAAGGATGCCTACGCCTTTGTGGTCCTGGTGGTTGTGCTGATGATCCGGCCCAGCGGGCTGTTGGGCCGGCGAGTTTCACAGAAGGTGTAAGGGATGGCTACGGACCAACTTGCCCGCCGGCCCGAACCCGACTCGGAGCCTGAGGCCGGACCCAAGATCGGCGTTGACGAGTGGGTGGCCCAGGCCGAAGCGCGCCGCCGCCGCCGAACGGGGCTGGGCGGGGCCATCGCCGATCTCTGGGAAGCCATCCCGGTCGCCGGTCGCCTGGGGCTGGTAACCCTGCTGCTGATTATCACTCCCTTCCTGACCGGGACGCAGCCGGTGCTGGATTTGTTGAATATCTCCACCAACGATTTCATCATCCGGATCGGCGCGACCTTTCTGGCCTTTAGCATCCTGGCCATTGGCCTGAACGTTGTGGTCGGCTACGCCGGGCTGCTGGACCTGGGCTACGTGGCCTTCTTTGGCGTGGCCGGCTACACCTACGCCTACCTCTCCTCCGATTTTATCGGCGATGGGGTGCATATCCCCTCGATCATCAGCGTACCCCTGATCGTGGCCTTCACCGCTGCCGTCGGTTGGGCGCTCGGCTCGGTTTCGATCCGGCTGCAAGGGGATTACCTGGCCATTGTCACCCTGGGCTTCGGGTTGTTGTTTGTCCAGTTGACCACGGCCCTGACCCGCGTCAACTTCCCCTGGCTCGACCGGCCGGCGGACCTGACCCGGGGGCCAAACGGCATCAATAACGTGGATGACATCGTCTTGTTCGGCTATCAGTTTGAGTCGAACCTGCAATATTATTTCCTGATTCTGGTCCTGTTAGGCGTGGTGGTGCTGGTGGTGCACCGCATCAATCAATCTCGCCTGGGCCGGGCCTGGCGGGCTATGCGCGAGGATGAACTGGCCGCCGAGGTGATGGGTATGCCCACCCGCCGCCTGAAACTAATGGCCTTTGCCATCGGCGCGGGCATCGCCGCCCTGATTGGGACCGTCTTCGCCGCCTGGCAGGGCAACGTCGTCCCCAGCCGCTACGACGTGCTGCCCTTGATCAACCTGTACGCTATGGTCGTCTTGGGCGGGCTGGGCAGCCTGCCCGGCGTCATCATCGGCGCGTTTGTCTTCGTTACCCTGCCCGAAGTGTTGCGCAACGTCCAGGCGGCCGGGTTCCTGTTCTACGTGGGCGGTTTTGTCGGCCTGGTGTGGACGTTGCGGCCCTGGAGGCGCTTCGTGGCCGTGGTCGGCGGCACAGTTCTGGGCGGGCTCCTGCTCAAGCTGCTGGTTAACTGGCTGTGGCCGGCCCTCGATGCCGGCGCTGCCCCGGCGGAAGGATCGTTTCTCAACCAGTTGGCCCAAAGCTGGCTGGTCATCCCCGAGAATTTCAAGATCGTGGGCAACATTGGCATCTGGGCGGCGATCTTGATGTTGCTGCTGACCCTCCTGCTCAAAGCGCCCTGGCGTTGGCTCCCGTTGGGTTTGACCATCTATCTGTTTGCCTTTGCCTGGGAAACCCGATTGGCCGTTGAGCCGTCCGTGACCCGCATTTTGATCCTGGGCGTAGCTCTGGTGGTGTTGATGATCCGGCGGCCCCAGGGCTTGCTCGGAAAACTTCGCGTGACAATTGTGTGAGCGATGGCCCTTCTACAAGTTGAGCATCTGAACAAGCATTTCGGTGGACTGCAAGTCGTCAATAATCTGTCCTTCGAGGTCAACGAGGGGGAGGTCTTGAGCATCATCGGGCCGAACGGGGCCGGTAAGACGACCGTGCTCAACCTGCTGACCGGCGTCAACCGGCCCGACAGCGGAGACATTCGTTTTCAGGAGCGGTCCCTCGTGGGTCTGGTGCCGCACCAGATCACCGGCCTGGGCATTGCCCGCACCTTCCAGACGCTGCGCCTGTTTCTGAATATGAGCGTCATCGAGAATGTGATGTCGGCCGCTTACCCCCACACGAAGGCCGGGCTGCTGCAAATCATCTTCCGCACGCCCGGTTGGCGCGAAGAAGAGGCCGGCGTCCGGGCTCTGGCCGAGGAAACGCTGTCCTTCTTCGGGCAGCGGCTGGTGGGCTATCGCTTTGACCAGCCCGCCTACAGCCTGTCGTACGCCAATCGCCGCCGCCTGGAGATCGCCCGGGCGATGGCGACCAAACCCAGGCTGCTGTTGCTCGACGAGCCGGCAGCCGGCATGAACCCCAAGGAGACTCTGGAGGTGACCGACCTCATCGGCCAGTTGCGGGATGAGGCGGGCTACACCATTCTGTTGATCGAGCACGATATGAACGTGGTCAGCACCATCTCGGACCGGGTCATTGCCCTCGATTACGGCCAGAAGATCGCCGAGGGCAGCTACCACGACGTGGTGACCGACGAACGGGTGATCGAGGCTTATCTGGGCCGCAAAGGTAAAGCTTGGGCCGAATGACTCAAAATCCAAAATCCGAAACACCTGC
>JBHHXL010000336.1:0-5351 GCA_046757065.1 Anaerolineae bacterium | reverse complement strand
ACGCCCACCGCCAGCCGGACCCAAACGCCGCCGGCCTCGACGGCCACCTCCACGGTTACCGCCGCCGTAGAAGCCAGGCCATCGCCCACGCCCAGCCCCAGCCCCAGCGCAACCCCGACCGCCACCGCCACGCCAAGCCCCACCCCAAGCCCTACCCCGACCCCCACCAGTACCCCTCTACCCACCCCCAACGCCACCGACCGCCTGGTCCGCGTGCCGATCTTGATGTACCACTACCTGTCGTCGCCCCCAGCCGATGCGGACATCTACCGCCTGGATCTGTCCGTTACCCCGGAAAACTTCGAGCAACAACTGGTCTATCTCAAAGAGGCGGGTTATCAAAGCATCACCCTGGAGGCCTTGCTGCGCCATCTGGCCCTGGGCGAACCGTTGCCCGCTAAGCCGGTCATCCTGACCTTTGACGACGGCTACCGGGACAATTACGAGAACGCTTTCCCCTTGCTGCAAAAATACGGCTTCACCGGCAGCTTCTTCCTGGTCACCAGGCCCATCGACGACGGCGACCCCAACTACCTGACCTGGGATATGGTGGTTGAGATGAGCCGGGCCGGCATGGAGTTCGGGGCGCACACCTACCGCCACGCCGATTTGACCAACGACGACATCGACTACCTGCTCTACGAGATTGTCGGCTCCAAGGTAGCCATCGAAGAGCGGGTCGGCCCCATCTATTTCATCGCCTATCCATCCGGCCAGTACAACCAGCTAACCATCGACGTCGTCGCCTCGGCCCACTTTTGGGGTGCGTTGACCATTCACCAGGGGATTACGCAATCTTACCGGAAGCGGTTTGAGATGGAGCGCATCCGCGTCCGGGGGAGCGACACCTTAGAGGAATTCATCGCCAAGATGGAGTACGATTGGCCGTAAGCAAGCGGAGACCACCGGCCCCTGAACAGCGGTCGATTCGGCTACAATGTTGCCGCTGCCCGAACATGAGGTATAATGATCTAAGAGGCTGTCTGAAAAGTATTTGACAGGGCAGGTGACCGGCACTTTTGCGGTGAAATTCGTGAAATTCGGCCCTATTCTATCCCGGGTTTGAACGTTTTTAAGTGCCGGTCACCTGAAATCCGACTTTTCAGACCGTCTCTAAGGCAAGAGGCCGGCCAACCTCTGTTTACGGCCTCTATTCTACCTGACCGTTATGCCATCACCTGAACAAGCCCTTCCCCTCACGGACCGTTTCGATTGTATCGGCATGGTTGCCCGCTGGCGACCCGTGCACAACGGCCATGCGCCCGTTTTGCGAGCGTTGTGCGAACGCGCCTCGAAAGCCCTGATCGGCGTCGGGAGTTCCAATCGGTATGACCTGCGCAATCCCTTCACCCTGGAGGAAACCCTCGATATGATCCGGCGGGTGCTGGCCGGCCGGAGCAACTACACCCTGATCCCGGTGCCCGATCTCGATGACGGCCCGCGCTGGCGGACGATGGTTGTCGATCTGTTTGGGGCGCTCGATCTGTTCGTCACCGACAATCCCTACGTCTCCAGCCTGCTCGGGGCCGATTACAGAATCATCAGACCGGTCGAGCTTGTCCCTGAAGACGAGCGGATTGCAATTGACGGCACGATGGTCCGCCGGGAGATGGCGCGCGGCGATGGGTGGCGGGGCCTGGTGCCGGCAGAGGTGGCGGATTACATCGCGGCCAGGCGGCTTGATGAGCGCTTCCGGCGCGAGTTCGGGCTGCAAACCCTGGCGCTGGACGCTGTGGTGGGAGGCCATCGCCACCGTGAATAGCGGTATTTAAGTTAGTGTATTATTGACAATAAGTGCTTTTGCTGGTATAATTCGTGTGTGTTTGACACCAGGCTTGGACTTTTTTACTTTCACGCGAGCCGTATTGAGGGCTTTAGCCCTGTGAGGCCGGAAAGGGCTGAAGCCCTCAATACAATGCCTGGCTACTCACCAACAAGCAGATACTTATTTTCATAGGGAGGCACAATGTATTCCTGGGATGAAGACACCAGCAGTTGGTACGGCACGGCCAAATACAACTACAGCACCAGAGGCGCTGTCAAACGCAGGGCAGCAGCCGAAAGGGCCAAAGTGCGCGGCCCCCGCACGTACGAGCGGAAAAACAAACCCAACGAGAAAATCGTCGATCCGCGCAAGCGAGTTCGGACCGAGTCGGCCAACCCGCTCATCATCGCGGTCGATGTGACCGGCTCTATGGCCAATTGGCCCTTCGATATCTTCGACCGCCTGCCTTTGCTCTACAACACGCTTTCCCAGTACCGGGAGGACCTGGAGATTTGCTTCGCCGCCATTGGTGACGCGGCTGTCGATCAATGGCCGCTGCAAGTCACCACCTTCGCCAGCGGCTTCGATCTGGAACAGCTTCTGGGTTCCCTCTACGGCGAGGGCGGCGGCGGCGACGCCCCCGAGAGCTATGGCCTCTTCGCCCACTGGGTCAACACCCACGTCGAGATTCCAAAGCTGCAAGAACCGCCCTTCTTGATTGTGTTCGGCGACATCACTATGCATCCCAGCGTTCCCAAGAACCAGATAGCCCACTACCTTGGCGATCGGGTCCGCCGCGATGTCGATGCCATCCAGGCCTGGCGGCAGGTCAGCCAGACCTGGAACACCTGGTTCCTGCGGCGTCCGACCGGCAAGCCGGGCGACGAAGTTGACAAACAGTGGGGCCGGGCCATCAGCGAACAGAAAATCTTCCACATCGAGGACGAGCAGCGGGCCGTTGATTACGCGATGGGGCTCATCGCCCGCGCCTGGGGCCATTTTGGGGACTTCCAGGATAATATGCGCGCTCGCCAGAGCGAGGCAACGGTGGACAAGGTCAGCGAGCCCATCGAAATGAAGTGCCCGCGCTGCGGCGGCCCGATCCCGGTTGACGCCACCGGTATGTTCAGTTGCGGTTACTGCGGCACCACCCTCAAGCTGTAAGCGAAGTATTCTACCGGGATTTGAGGCTCCGATGATCGTCCGCGCCCTGGTCACCGCCCCCCCTTACGCCCCCTTCCTCGATGAGGTGGCCGCCCACCCCCTGGTTTGCGGGCTCCGGCTGAACACGGTCATGCCGGTCCGGGGCGGGCCGGTCGAGGCCCTGCGGCGGCTCCGGGCTTTCGACCGGCCGCTGTGGGTCGATCTCAAGGGACGGCAACTGCGGGTGGTCGGCGCAGCGATACCGCCCTACACCACGGTCCGCCTCAGCCATCGCATCCGGGTCAACACCCCCGTTGACGCTTATTTCTCCGACGGCACCGAGCGAGTCCGGGTGGCCGCCGTTGACGGCGACCGGCTCATCCTTGAGGACGGGCCGCGCCGGCTCATCGGCCCCGGCGAATCGGTCAATATCGTCCACCCCTCCCTCCAGATCGAGGGCACGCTGACGGAGACCGACCGGGCCTATCTGGCGGCGATGAGGGAGTTGGGCCTGAAGCGGGTGATGCTGTCATACGTCGAGCGCGCCGCCGACGTCGAGGAGGTCCGGCAACTGCTCCCGGATGCCGAGGTCCTGTTGAAGATCGAAACCCAGCGGGGGCTGGACTACGCCCGCAAGCGCGGGGCCTCGCAGGGCCGGCTTGTGGCCGGACGCGGCGACCTGTACGTAGAAGTCCTGCGCCCCCACCGCCTGGTCGGCGCGCTGCGCGACATCATTGCCGCCGATCCGGAGGCGGTGGTCGCCAGCCGGATATTCGACTCGCTGGCCCACCACCCCGTCCCGGCCAGCGCCGACATCGGCGATGTGGCCTTCTTGCTCGCCCTGGGCTACCGCACCTTTATGCTCGGCGATGCGGTCTGCCTGCGTCGAGATTCTGTACTGGAGGCGCTCAACTTGCTTGAGGCAGTGGCGGAGCAATTCCCATGAAAGTAGCGCTCGCGCAGATTAACACCTGCGTCGGCGATCTGGAAGGCAACGTCGAGCGCTGCCTGGCCGCCATAGAAGCTGCCCGCCGCCAGGGCGCGGCGCTGGTCGTCCTGCCGGAGATGGCAATCCCCGGCTACCCGCCCCGGGATATCCTGTTTGATGCCAGCTTCGCCGAGGCCGTGTTCGAGGCGACCGCCGACCTGGCCCGGCGCGCCCACGGCGGACCGCCGGCGGTGGTCGGCAGCCTGGCGCGGGCCGACCGCCAGCCGCCCGGCCATCCGGGGCTTTACAATGCCGCGCTCCTCTTGCAGGGCGGCGAAGCCCGCCAGGTCGCGGCCAAGCGGCTGCTACCGGCGTACGATGTCTTTTTTGAACCCCGCTGGTTCCTGCCGGGTCCCCCCTCGCCGCCAACGACCGTTGCCGGTAAACGCCTGGGGTTCCTGGTATGCGAGGACCTTTGGGACGAGGGGTACCAGGTCCATCCCCCGGCGGAACTGCTTACTGCCGGGGCGGAGCTGCTGGTCTGCCTGGCGGCTTCACCCTACCAGCGGCAGGTGATGGAGCAACGGCTATACCACGCCCGCCGCCAGCGATGCCCGTTGGTGTACGTCAACCTCTGCGGCGGCAACGATGAGCTGATCTTCGACGGCCGCAGTTTTGCCCTCGACAAACAGGGCCGCCGCATCGCCCAACTGGCCGGGTTCGAGGAAGAGGTCCGCCTGGTTGACCTAGAAACCGATACATTCGCCGGGCCGGCCGAGGACAGCCCGGAGGCGGAGCTATTTCGGGCGCTGGTCCTGGGCGTGCGTGACTTTGCGCACAAGAACCGGCTGGAATGCGCCGTCTTGGGGCTGTCCGGCGGGGTCGACTCGGCAACCGTGGCTGCCATCGCCGCCGAGGCCCTGGGCCCGGATCGGGTCACGGCGGTAGCCATCCCCTCTCGCTACACCGATCCCCGGTCCACCACAAGCGCGCGGCAGCTTGCCCAGGCGCTGGGCATCCATTTCAAGGTGGTGGACCTGGAGCGTTTGCACGCTGCGGCGGAGGATACGCTCGCCGGCCTGCTCGAAGAGGAAACAGCCGCCGAGAATGTCCAGGCCCGGCTGCGGGCAATGATCCTGATGAGCCTGGTGAACCGCTACGGGGGCCTGCTCCTGAACACCAGCAACAAGACGGAACTTGCTTTGGGTTACGCCACCATCTACGGCGATATGGCCGGTACGCTGAGCCCGCTTGGGGACCTCACCAAGCCTGAGGTAGTGGCGCTGGCGCGCTGGATCGATTCCGCCCGCGGCGTGATGCCCCGCTTCACGCTGGAGCGGCCACCCTCGGCTGAGCTTCGACCGGAGCAGGTCGACCCGTTTGATTACGCGGAGGTCGCTCCGGCGATGGAGCGTCTGGTGCAGGAGAATCGCGGCAACCTGGCCCTGCGGCGCTCCGAACACAAGCGCTGGCAGATGGGGGTCATCCTCAAGGTCAGCCAGAAGTCCTTCGGCA
>JBHHXL010000335.1:0-5358 GCA_046757065.1 Anaerolineae bacterium | reverse complement strand
AAAGTTGAATTCACCCTTGACATAGAACGCGTGTTCGTGGTACAATATCCTCACTTTAGCACATTTGGTCCGAACATTTGGCCCAATGTTGTTGGTCATCATCTTGCCTTCCAGCCAGATCGCAAAGTGAAAGGATACCCAATATGGCTCTATCTAACAGACAACAAAGAATCCTGGAGTTCTTGCGCAGTTTTATGCTTGAAAACGGTTATCCGCCAACCATCCGGGAGATCGGCCAGGCGGTTGACATTTCCTCAACCTCTGTGGTGAACTACAACCTCAACGCCTTGCAACGAGAAGGACACATCTATCGCGATCGCACGGTGTCACGCGGCATTCGTTTGACCGGAGGGTTGAGCGAGCCGAACAACCCGGTGCGGTTGATCTCCGTGCCATTGCTGGGTCAGATCGCTGCCGGCGCGCCGATTGACGTGCCCGAAGGGGCCTTCAGCGGCGAGGAAACGATCCAGCTTGCCCCCGATCTGGTATCTGATGAAGAGGGCGTCTACGCCTTGAAAGTGAAGGGGACCTCGATGATCGACGCCTTCATCAATGACGGCGACATCGTCATTATGAAGCACAGCAAGACTGCCAATAACGGCGATATGGTGGCCGCCTGGATCAAGGATCGCGAGGAAACCACGCTCAAGCGCTTCTTCCACGAAGGGCAGCGCATTCGCTTGCAGCCGGAAAACGCGGCGATGGAACCAATCTACGTGGACCCGGCCAATATGGACATCCAGGGCAAGGTGATCGCCGTCATCCGCCAGTTGAATTAGCTCTCCCACCATCCCCCCCTGGTTGACTGACAAAACTAACCTTGGCCGCAAAGGCTCGTAAAATCGGACGCAGATTCACACAGATTTTCGCAGATAAAACAGAGAAATCAGCGTTTATCTGCGTTTATCTGCGTCCAAATTTGAGATTTGTCAGCCAATCAGCCATCCCCCCTTTAAGTGCAGGCCGTCGATGGGTTCTGCACTTTTCTGTTGCCTCCGTCCCCCAATTTTAAGCTTTGGTTTCCGGCAAAAACCGGCGAGTTGGCTTGACAGCAGAACGTATGTTCTGGTATAATAGGGGCTACCAGAACATACGTTCTATTTCGGGTTGTCTCAAGGATATTGCCAGGCAGAAGGAGGTCAAGTCATGATCAGCGAGCGACAACAGGAAATCCTTGGGTTTATTGAGGCATTTGTTGATGAAAGAGGATACCCTCCCACGCACGAGGAGATTCGGAGGGGGCTGGATATTAGCACCAAGTCCCTGGTAAGCCATCATCTGGAGGCTCTGGAAACCGCCGGTTGCCTGAACCGCGTTCCCAACACGCCGCGCGGCATTCGGCTCAATGGAAGCCGGCGGAATGGGTTGTCGTTCAAGGCGAATGGTTGGCGCAGTATGTTTTCAATCCCCTCCAACGGCCATCAGACCAACGCCCAAACTCTGGCTTTCGATGAACTGGAAAGTGATGACGTGGTTGAATTGACGCGCAGTTTAGTTGTTGAAGATGAAGATGTCTCTGCCTTGAAAGTGCGCGGCCAGGCGCTGGTCGATGCGCTGGTCAACGAAGGCGATATTGTGGTGATCAAGCGTCAGGATTTTGCCAAAAATGGAGAAATGGTGGCTGTCCGTTTGCAGGGCGAGGATGAGACAAGGCTGAGATATTACTTTCGCGACGCCAGGCGCGGCTACGTCCGCTTGCAACCGGCCAGCCCCCTGTTCGAACCAATTCTTGCAGACCCGGCCACGGTCCAGGTTCAAGGAAAAGTGGTGGCTATCATTCGACAAGTAACCTGACCGTGGCTATAGGCGGGGCGGCACAGGCGCGGACGTACTTCGACCATACCACCAGAAGGGGAGCGGATGACATTATGCGACAAGTTCTGGAATATCAAGCCGACCAAATCGAGATGGTGTTGCAGACCCACCGGGCGCCGGGGCGGGTGACGGGGGGTATGGTTACGCCGCGCTGGGTGCAATACCAGATCATCCCCGACCTTGGGGCCAAGATCTCGCGAATGATCTCCCTGTCCGAGGAGATTGCCTTGCGCCTGGGAGCATCCGGGGTGCGGGTCAAGCGCCGGGGGCCAATGGTTCAGGTCGAAGTGCCGCGCCAGGACGGGCAGCTCGTGCGCCTGCTGCCGCTCTCGCGCCGGGTCATCGACATCCCCCGCCAGACCGCCATCCTGGGTCTGGCCGAGGAGGGGGTGCCGCTGTTGCTGCGCTTTCCCTCGCCGGAGGTGGCGCACGTGCTGGTTGCCGGGACGACCGGCTCCGGCAAGACGGCGCTGGCCCGGTCGATGGCCCTATCCCTGGCGATGCACAATCGCCTGGGCGAGGTGCAACTGGTCTTCATCGACCCCAAGGGGACTGGCTTCAGCCAGTTGGCCGATCTGCCGCACCTGTTGCGGCCCATTGCCCGGGAAACGCACGAGGCTATCTTCTTGTTGGGCGAACTGGTGGAGGAAATGGTGCGCCGTGACCGGGATGGTATTTCCGATCCAAGGGTGGTCATCTTCATTGATGAGGTGGCCGACCTGATGGATGCCACCCAGGGCGGGAAAGCGATGGACCGTCTACTGACTCGCCTGACGCAGCGGGGCCGGAGCGCAGGCTTCCACATCGTGGCCTGCACCCAAAAGCCCCTTGTTTCCTCCATCGGCAGTTTGACCAAAAGTAACTTTCCGGTGCGGCTGGTGGGCAGTGTTGCCAGCGCCGATGACGCCAAAGTCGCCGCCGGTCTGCCGGGGACGAACGCAGAAAAATTATTGGGACGCGGGGATTTCCTGCTGGTGGCCAAAGGGCAGAGCACCCGTTTTCAAGCTGCCTACGTCTCAGAACGAGATATGCGCCGCATTTGCGACCGGCTGAACGCGGGCGGGCGGCGCAGCCGCCGCTGGCTGGACCAAGAGCAGACCCAGGCCGCCACCGGCACCGAAGGGCGCTTGCCTCCGGTCCCGGTCCTGCGCGTTATCCGAGGCCGGGCCCGGGCCGGCTTGAGAGCTGTGTTTGGGCATCAACTCAAGCTCATAAAATAGTCTGGAGGATCGGTTATGAAGCGGTTGATTTACCTTGTTGGGATCGCCTTTGGTGTGTCAATGGCGGCCATTATCGGTACGCGCATGAGCTCCGATGCGATGGCTATCGTCGTCGGCATCGTGTTTGGGGTCACGGCCAGCATCCCCACCAGCTTGCTGATCGCCTACATCTTGCGCCAGCGAGACGCCTCGCAGCGAGATATGAACGGTTCGCCTGGCTACCGCAACGGCCTGGGGGGCCATTACCCCCCGGTTGTCGTCGTCACGCCGCCAAGCAACGGCAGCCATCCTTACGCACCGTCGATGCCCGCGCTACCCGTGCCCACCAGCATCTCCGGCAGCCGGTCCTTCAAGATCATTGGCCAGGAGGGCACCGAAGCGGCAGGCGATCTTTCCGACGTGCCCTCAATTTGGGACGACGTGCAATAACGTCCCGGCCTATTTGAGCAGTATTGGAATGTATTGCCGGTCAACCTGGGCAAAGATATTCGCCACAACGTCGATAGTCTTAAAGCGATCGCTGGAGTCGGGGCCACTGTCGATCAAGATGGTGGCGTTGTAGGTTCCGACGGTCATCAGGCTGGTGTTGGTGATGAATTCGGTTGTGACGGTAGAAGGGGTCGTGCCGGTGATAGCTCCCCCGCCCGAAGCGCTTTGCCCGCTATACGTTAGCTTCACCCAATCGACGGCCGGTATCGATTGCGGCCCAAGCTGGCCCTGGTAGCGCAGCCCGTTAGGGGTGATGGTTAGCTCGATGGCTGGGTCTTTGGCAATGGCGTTTTGCAGCGATGGCCAGCTATAGGCCGGAATGACCACCGCCTGCCAGTTGATGGGTGTTTGCGACGCGGATTCTCCGCGTATCGTGAAATTTTCCGCAGGAATGATGGTATCGCTAATGGCCGCCACCCGTGTGATCGTTGTTACCGAGACATTGAAGGGCTCCTGGCCCTCGATGCCGAGGTTGCCCACGGCTACAGGCCCCAGGTACGACCCGCTAAAATCGAAGAAGGTGTTATTCGCCTGGGCCACGGTGTAAATCCGAATGAGGTTCGACTTGACCAGAATGATCTCCTCATAAGGCTTACTCTCCGAGGTTTGCTGCGAATCCTTATCGACGTTGCCGGCAGCCACCCCCAGCCAGCCGGTGCCAATCGACTCGCCCAGCACAAACGCATATTGGGGGCCGGCGGGATTCCAGACCTGAACGCCGGTATCGTTGCTAATGTTGCGCAGGCCGATCACTTCCTTATCGCCATCCCCGTAAACGTCGCCCAGAGCCAGCTTCTCGAAGGGGGTGGCGTAATTGATGCTGCCAACCGTCGATATGGCCGTACCCGTCCATTGTTGGGCCAGCAACGTATCGGCCTTACTGCGCGTTGCGGCCCACTCGGCCCGGCCACCGGCCACGATCTGACCGGCAACAATGTCGAACCATTCTTGATCGGTGGTCAGGGAACTGGCATTCTGGTTGCTGTCGAGCAGGTTTTGGGGTGCGTCCCCTTCTCGCAATTCTACCAGGTTGTTGGGGGACTGAAAGAACAGGAGCAGCAGGTCGTCATTGCTGTTACCCTCAAAATCGGCCACGGCCACATCGCGCCAGTTGGTTAGAAAATCAACATTTTCGAGAGTGGTCCAGGCGGTGGCGGTGCTGTTGGTTGGCGAAAAAATCGTCACGTTGCCTCCGCTTCCGTCGGGGCGGAGCAGGATGATCTCGTCCTGGCCGTCGTTGTTGGTGTCGCCGGTGGTCACCTGGGTCCAGGCTTCGGACGAGCCGCTGGAGGAGGTGAAGCTGGCCGCCGTCGTCGAGCCGCCCGGATCGAAAACCTTGACCAGGGTGCTCCCAATCGCCACAATTTCATGATCGCCATCGCCGTTGAAATCACCCGTGGCGACGTCGGTCCAACCGGCATCCGACGAAATAAAGCCCACCAACAATTCCGGGTCTTTGTTCAATTCGTGGCTGTAAACGAGGCCATAAACTTTGCCATCTTGCCCAATGACGACAATCTCATCATCGTCCGTGTCGGCTGTGACCAGCAGGCCACCCTGGGCCAACAGCGAGGACGCACCAAGACCGCTCAGGGCAATGATCGTTCCCCACGTTAGCACCCACCGTATCAATCGCGCAAGCATAGAATGCCTCCTCCGCATTTTTTACCGGGTGGCCGGGCCGGCGCCTTCCCTGAACACGCCGGGCGCACCCCCGCCGCAAACCTCCGATTGTCCCAGGATGGATAAGTGAGACATCGCACCAGGGCCGAGTATACCTGAGTCAAACGGGACAGGCAAAATCGCAAGAGTAGCTGGGGGTACGCCCCTACAA